>JBDNFN010000105.1:0-67881 GCA_041689795.1 Fuerstiella sp.
ACCGGACGAAGCTTCAGAATGCAGGGTCGGCAGGTCGATAAAAAGGAAGATCAGGCGATCGTCGACGAGGCCGAAAATGAGCACGAAAATGAGCTCAAAACCGGCCAATCCAAAACCGGCCAAACCCGCGCACCGGGTCCACCGAAAAACACGACGAAAAAACCAGCAAATTAGACCACTTTCCACCAAAACCCTGGCCGGTTTTAACCCGCGCACTGACACCCGAATTCAATGGAAGCCACCATATTTCAATTGCCAGCGGCTGCCCGCCAACAATGCTGGCCTGCAAGTTCTTCAGGAATTTTTTTATAAGTGCATGGTTGTCGGCCGTTTGACGAATCAGCAGCGAATCCTTGACCGCAAGAATCGTCGCCCCTTCCCCATTAACCTCCCATGAAGCCCTATCAACGTTATCGACGATCAATTCCATCAAAGTCGCATGACGATCATTGGAAAAGTGCACGTTAGAACTCGGAACCCCATAACCCATCGCCGCGCCGCCCATTCCGCCGCCGCCGCCTCCTAAGTGGCTTGCCGATGGAGGTGAGCTTCCCCGCGTCTGCCCTACAGATTCGATAGATGAGTCGGCGATCGAGTTGACAAGTTCCCCCAAAGAATAGAACTCCAACACCAGCGATTCAGAAGCGTTGCCAGCTTCGGGCTTTAACTCCTGAGCGAGTGACAAAGATGAAACAAACAACACAGCAAAGGAAACAGTGCCTGTCAGCAGGAATTTCATTGTGGACATCCCGATCTAGAGTTTGAAGTTCACATGTCAGCAAGTCGTTGTTCGCGCTGGAAGCAGTGCGAGATATCTGTGCCTGAAATAGGTAGCCAGATGCTCTTAACCAACAACTGCCCTGCCCTAAAACGGCGACCCCTCGCAGAAGTCCGTTAGTTTTTTTAGACAAAACAGACATCTCGGACGATCCAGCGAATGCAGCGAAAACCCAGTCGCCAGCTTCACTGAAAATAAAACATGCATCCCATCGTCTTACACATCGCTAACGGCCATTCATTCATGAGCGGTGCGGTGCTGATTGTTGGCTGCATTTTGCTACGTATGAAACAGCGATCCAAATGGCTTTCTCGGGTCACCACAATCGTAATAATTCTGGGACTGCTGCTTGCAGTTCTTTCAGCGACACCGCTGAATCTGCTTGTCTGGTGCATTTTGTTTTGCGGTAGCTTGTGCCTATTTCGCAAAGATCTTTGTGAGAGGAAATGGCTAGCCCTGACGGTTTGCATCTCATGGACCACGGTAGCCATCATCGAAGCAACCTGGCACATTACCCCCACGTTGCCGCCCGAACTGGTGCGGCTGAACCTGCCGGTCGTCGTGCTTGCCGATTCAGTTACGGCTGGACTCGGAGAAGGCGAGGCGATCACATGGCCACAATTGCTTCGAGATCAAATCCGTTCGGAAGTGATCGACTTATCGCACGTTGGCGAGACCACCGCCTCAGCCTTAAAGCGAGCTCAACAGAACGTGCTTCCGGACGAGGCCGTCTTCATTCTGGAACTTGGCGGCAACGATATTCTCGGAGCCACATCAGCGGCACAGTTCGAAGACACGCTGGACAGCCTGCTGACCTACCTGAATTCCCGTGACCACCATTTATTCATGTTTGAACTGCCACTGATTCCGTTTCACAACAATTGGGGACGCATCCAACGACGATTGGCAGAAAAGCACGGCATTTCGCTAATCCCAAAGTGGCAACTGGCATCGGTTTTCGCCGGGCCAACTTCAACACTCGATTCCATTCATCTTTCCCAGGAAGGTCACGAGCGAATTTTAAAAATTGTTCTCAGCGTGCTGCAACCAAAGCAATGGGACAGCCCATCAATGCCGCAATGAATGCCGGCACTACTTCGTCTGAAACTCTTCCGTTAACACCACAGCCTCAATCAGGCTATGCAGGGTGTGACCATTCGACTTCATATGCGCAATCAATCGATCGATGGTACCACGGTCGGACGGTTCAACAGTTCGCCCCAACGCATAGGTAAACATTTTTTCGCACAGACCGCGCAGAAAACGATCGCCTTGCGATCTTAAAGCCACACGAAACTGTTCGATGCTTTCAAAGTGAGTGCCATCGGGCAATGTCCCGGTCGAATCAATTATCGCTTCGTCCGGCCACCAACCGCGTTCGCCATCCTGTTTGGTTCGCCACTGGCCAGTGACACTGAAGTTTTCCAAAGCCAGACCGTAGGGATCGATCGTCCGATGACAACTGGCGCACGCAGGAATCGTGCGATGCTGATCCAGTCTCTGGCGGACCGTCAGGTTTTCTCCGCTTACGTTTGGCTCCACTTCGCCAACGTTCGGTGGAGGCGGTTTGGGTGGATCGTTAAACAACACGTCCAGAATATACTTGCCGCGTTCAACCGGCTTTGTCCGATTTCCGTCACTGCCCCATTTGTGAACGGCCGCCATGGTGGTCAGCCCGCCGCGATGACTCTCCTCCGGTAACCGGACTTTCACAAACCCGCTTTCGCTTACCGCCGGCAGTCCATAGTGCCGAGCTAACTGCGAATTCACCATGGTCCAGTCGCTGTTAAGAAAATCGAGCACGCTGCCATCGTTGACCAGTAGTTCACGAAAAAACTCAATCGGTTCCGCGTTGATGGCCGCATTCAAGCCGGTGTTCTCCGTTTTATAGAATTCGCGATATAGGTTCCCATCAATTGCAAATCGATCAAATTCATCAGCTTTCAACCATTGCCGCGCAAACCCGTCGACAATCGCATTCGACTTATCATCCTGCAACATCCGCGCCACTTGCTGCGTCAGATTTTCGGCATTACTTAAACGACCTGTCTGTGCGGCCATTCTAAGTTCATCATCCGGAATCGAACTCCATAGAAAAATGCTTAGTCGTGTTGCCAATTCGAAATGGTTAAGCCGTCGAACTTCATCAACGTCAACGAACTGACTGGAAGGCTCAAATAACAATACAAATCCCGGACTACAAAGCATCGCCACAATACCGGACTTTACCGCATCAGAAAACGACGCGCCGAATTCGAGCTCGCTCGACACAACAGAAACGATCCTGTCCACTTCGATCCCACTTACAGGACGACGGAACGCACGAGGCAATAGACGTGCAAAAATCTCGCGAGCATACTCGTCGTTGAAGTGCGTCTCATCCAATCCGCGATGAAAGACCACTTCAGTGCTTGGGGGTGGCCACTGTTCGTAGATCGGCCCCTCTAGCTCAATCCAGTCGAAAAATACTCGCGGAAACTGATCCGTCGTAATGCTGTCTGGTGCCAGCCGTCCCTGATTAGGAAACCCCTGTGCTCCCATTTGTGCCCGAAGACGCCCAGCCAGTTTTGCGTCTCCTGAATTAATCGCGGCATCCGCTGATTTCTGGAGGTTACTGAAGTGATAGTTCACCGTTTCAAATTTTGGAGCATCCTCAAACTGAACTCCAATCTCACTGCTACCCGGCGTGTCAAAAGCGCGTTCAAATTCCAGCACTTCGGGGGCGGACGGAGTTCCGGGGACTTTGCCAAAGTAGATATCGCCATCACCCGTTCGCGTGATTCGAATGTATAACGCTTCACGCCGTTTTGGGTCAGCTCCCAGTCGCAGCCGCAACCTGTACTTTCCGCGAACAGGAATGAGAGCGTCGTTCCATGGGTGGCGCAGAAATTCATCCGACCGCATTCCCTGAGCCATTGTGATAATGCCATCATTGGTCACGATGGTAGTGCGAGATTCTTTGATATAGCCGATGCCTCCGGTGATATCTTCGTATTGCATGCGATTCCGTCGAGTTGGCACTGGGGGTGGCCCTGTCACAACAGCCTTATCTGCCACAACAGCAGACACTTCGAAGTACTTTTCCATCAATGATGGATCCAGAAGCAATGCTTTACTGACCTTATCAAATCCGTCCAGCTTCCCATCCGGTGGCAATAGGTCGAGTGGCCCTTCGCCCGGTAGAAAATCAACAAACAGCAAATCGCGAACAGCATTGGCGTACTCAGTGCGATTAAGACGCCTCATCAAAACACGACCGCCCGTGCTATTGGCCAGCGTTGCGGAATGTCGAATTTCTTTGGCAATCCAATCTGCAACGATCGCAACAAGTGCGTCCGACGGTTGCTGTTCTCCCTTCGGCGGCATCTCGCCCAGATTCAGATTGTCCATTACTTCAATCCACTTTGCGGCTGTCTGAGAGTCCGCGAAGTCAGGCTTCAACGTATCAAGACGTAACTCTCCCTCCTGAACATCAGGCCCGTGACAACCGACGCAGTGCGAACGGATCATCATCGTTACGGCTGAACGGAAGGTCGCTGCGTCCAGCGGATCTGCTGCGAAAGTAATCGCGGACACACCCAACACTGCGGTAGCCACACTCGCAATCAGTAATGTTCGTTTCGCTTCAAAACACAGGTTATTAATGATGACAGGCACGCTCAGACTACTCACTTCCAGTTAACAGTGTACGGGATAACGCCGGTCTTCGGCATCAGAGTTCGCAGTTCTTCAATGGCCTGTTCTGTGATGCTCGTGTCGTTTCGAGGTAGCCAGAGTTCCTTCAGCCATGTGGCATTCGCCATCTTCAATACGCCAACATCAGTAAGTGCAGCGGGAGGACGTGTCCCCTGAACAGCAAGCCTCATTTTCTGAACACTCTTGGCCCTGGAAAGATGGTCGAACGCAACGTCGGTCAAACCCGGTGTCATTAGCTTTAAATCAATCAGGTTTGGCAACCGTGCGATTGGGCCAAATCCACTGCCTGTCACGTTTTCGGAAGCGATGGTAAGTTCTCGCAGTTGATTGATGTAACCCAAAGACTGAATACCAGCGTCGGTGATCGAATTTGAACCCAGTTCAAGCTCCGTTAAGGAAATCGCTTTTGCCAAATCAGCAATTCCCTGGTCACTCAAACGATTGCCGGAAATTCTGACACTGCGAATACGTGGAATCTCCGCAATCGCGGCAGCCGACATATTGCCAGCATTCGTATTCCGTAAATCCAACTGTTGCAGAGACTGCAAACCAGCGAGCGATGAGAAATCATCGTCGGCAAACCCCGTGCAACCTTCAAGACTAAGACTTATGAGCTTCGGCAACTTTCCGATCGCACGCATGGCGGGAAAGCTCAGCCGAGACTGCCCATCAAGAGTCACGGATTTTAGATACGAAAAGCCAGCCAACCGCTCGGCATTTTCGTCTGCCAACGTTGGCTCGCCATTGTAAATTCGCGTTGACGCAAACGTCATTAGCGGACACCCAACAAAATCCTGAAGAAAGCTTCCCGTCGCCTGATTCTCCCATAGCTCAAGTGATTCCAGACCGCGATTTCCCCTCAGTGAAGACACGCCGGCGTCTGTAATTCCGCCGTTGGTGCCGTAGCATTGAAACACCGTCAAAGTCGTTAGCTGAGACAAGGCCCGAAGCTGGTTGTCTCTAAGCGGCACGCTACGAGAAAACTTCAACGAAGTCAGTTTCGGTAATTTAGTCAGCACAGAAAGGTCGACGTGTTCAGCATCGACTGCGTTGGCGAAATCCAACGACTGCAGCTCGGGCAGATCCGCAATCGAATCAATGCCTGACTGAGTCAGAACGGCATTACGTTGCCGCCAGTTAATACGCAGCCCCTGAAGATTGGGAATCTGCTTCAGGCTGTTCAAAGCAGATTCGTCTAGATTTTCGCCATCAAAGCGAACTTCAACATCAAGGCCTCGTGACGAATAGAACTGTCCCCCCGCGGCTTCGATTCTGCCGATCGCAGTCTGCACTTCGTCGAAATCCTGTTTCGCTTTAGTCGACACGGCGACATCAGCTTCCCGAACAACTCGAAATCCGATGTAACAGGCCGCATCATCGCCATCCCAGTAACTTCGATTTGCCGAACGACAGATCAGGTCGCCGTTATACCAACTGCCACCTCGGATCGTGTGAAACTCATTAGTTGGTGTTTGAGGCCTATCGTTGTTAACCGGATCGACAGCGATTTTGGAAAGTCGGTTGTAAGCCGGGCGACTAAAGTCTTTGTAAATAGTGTCCAGCCACAGGTCTTCACACCATTCCCAAACGTTGCCGTGCATATCCTTCAGGCCAAACGAATTCGCTTCATAACCTCCGACCGGTGCAGTAAAAACGTGTCCGTCTTCCGGACTGTTTTCCCAGTCTAAAAGCCACTGTCGCTCCGCAGAATGCTTTCGATGTTTTTCCAGTTCCGCATTACCGATATTGGCATGCCTGTGAATGGTTTCGCGAGCGACATCTCCAAATGAAAACCAACTATCAGTTCCCGCTCTGCACGCGAATTCCCATTCTGCTTCCGTCGGCAAACGATAAGCAACGCCGTCGTTCTTACTGAGCCATTCACAATAGGCTTTGGCATCAACCCAGCTAACACCAACAACAGGATGATCGTCCGATTGTATAAAGCCGGCATTCTTCCAGTTGAACTTTTCGTCGCGAAGAAAGTCAGATGATTCGTATAGCGGAGCATCTTCTGATGTCGGCTGCCAGCCAACAATTTTCGCTTCGGCCTGCTCGGCAGACGTGCGGTACTGAGTCGCTTCGACAAAGGCTTTAAACTGCGCCAGCGTGACTTCGGTTTCTGCAATGTAGAATGGTCGAGTAATCCAGGTCACGTGAGCTGGCTCTTCCGCATTCCCAAAGAACTGCCCCGTCGTCGATAAGGGGAAAGATTTCTTTAAAACGGCCTCGCCGCCTGACGTTCCCTGAACAAATCGACCGCCGGCCAAAAGAACAAATCGTGTACCAACAGAATCAGTCACGTTGCCCTCAGCAAACACGCAGCACAGTGTTGCCAACCAACTGCCACTGAAAGCCAACAATTGCAAAATCGACGAATTCCAAACTGACATACAAACGTCTACTTTCGCACAGCCTTCGGCTTTGAACCATCTGCTTCACAAGTGCAGATTCTAAATCGAGGGCGAACTTAAACAAGTCGCTACAATCACGTTCTGGTAAGAACCTGTATAACGAATCGGCCTCACAAAGCTGCTAAAAACGCGATAGTGACCTTAGCCCCGGCAAGACACATGATCGGTGACGGCTCATCCAATGACTACCAAAAGCCGCGTAGAAGGCTAAGCTGAGACGCCCCGAACGTAGCCCCGCATCGTCCGGCTATCGCAACACTGCAGAAAGAGCAATCAAATCATCGTCCGCTAAAATGTAGTACGGAACAGGTTCCGCCAAAATGGCCTTATCAGCCTGGTCAACACTGCACTTTCGTTGCGATTTGTCGACCGAATCCAGTGCCGCCAACAAGCCCTGAGCGGCACCAAGATTGATACGCCAGACCAGCTCAGCCTGCCCCGAAGCAAGCAACTCCAGAACCAGTATCCGGCCGGAAGTTGCTGGGGGTTCCGGCACGAAAACAGTTCTATCGGCATTCAACGTCTGGCGCTGACAAATTGATGTACGGTCTGCATCCCGCTCCTTCAGGCGAAGCAGAAAAACGGTCGGACGCTTGGCCTCAAAATCAGTCCATTCGACACTAGCCTGGCATTCAACGCATCCTGGAGTCCACTCGGCATTTCACTGGCAGCATCACCTGCTGCACCAAGGTTGACAGCCACTCTCACAGTTTTGCCCGGATCAATATGTGCAGAAGTGTCCGTTTTTATTTTGGACAATGACGCTTCAGTTGCGGTCCATGGAATTTCAAAAATTTGAATATCCGTTAGTGACCCCACAAAGGTATCACACAGATGTTCGTCATCGTATACACTAGGAACTGTAGCGCGCGGCTTTGCCGCACCTGCAAAACGATTCTTTCAGACACCCTATGCATCGACACTGTTGCCAATCAGCCGGGCGTTTCACTTCAAAAACCACTGCAATGGATTCGCGAACAAAGCCAAATCTAAGTCGATCGGCCGGTCAACAGACACTTCGCCGCGATTGTTCCGGCACAGAATTCGTCAGCAAATTATTGTAAAAATGGTGTAAAGCTTCTGATTGCCAGGCGAGAAGCTCAGGGCTCGAAGCGTCGTATAGACAACCTGTGCCCTGGCGTTTGCGCTAGGACTGTGATCGCTGCCGATATGCCGCTCCATAATGGCAACTAATTTGCCGAACGTGGTCTCGGGGCAGCCGTCTACAGGGAAGCAATGCTGCCCGAGGGCGGATGCAGACACAAAAAGTTGGTGCGGCCAATTGGCCTCGACCAACCAGTCAACAACAGACCGCCCACAGACCTCTGTGAAGTCGTCACTTCAGTGACGATGCTCAACCAGCGCAAACCGTGTTCAGCCCTGTTCAGTCTGGTTATCGAAATCTGTTACGCAATAATGTCCTGCACGACATTACCGTAGACATCGGTAAGACGAAAATCGCGACCAGCATAGCGATACGTCAGACTTGTGTGATCGATTCCAAGCTGATGCAGCAGCGTCGCGTGCAGGTCGTGAACATGCACGCGATTTTCAACAGCGTAGTAGCCGTAATCATCGGTGTTGCCATAGGCAAGGCCGCCTCGAATTCCCCCGCCAGCAATGACGGTTGTGAAGCCCTGAGGATTGTGGTCTCGACCATTGCTGCCCTGGACAATCGGCGTCCGCCCGAACTCGCCACCCCAGACCACAAGCGTTTCATCCAACAGTCCTCGCAATTTCAGATCGGAAAGCAAAGCTGCAATTGGCTGGTCTGTAGCACGAGCATTCTTTTCGTGACCATTCTTCAAATCACCATGCTGGTCCCACACATTTCCGGTGGAAACTTCAACGTATCGAACACCAGCTTCGACCAGACGTCTTGCCAGTAGGCATTGACGTCCAAAGTTGTCGGTTTCCTTTGTGCCAATTCCATATTGCTTCTGCAAATAGTCCGGTTCATGTGAAAGGTCCAGTACCTCGGGAGCTGAAGCCTGCATTCGAAAAGCAAGTTCGAACGATTCGATCGCACCTTCGATTTGAATATCCTGCTGAGCACGCTTTAGGTGATCACGATTCATCGCCTGAAGCAATTCCAACTGAGCAGACTGTTCATCTATGGAAAGTCGGTCGTTTTGAAGATGCGAAATCTTCGCGTCGCCGAGTTTACCGGAATTTCCGATAACTGTTGCCTGATGTGCGGCCGGAAGAAACGCACAACCATAGTTTCGTGGACCACCATGCCCACTGGCGGGACTGATCGATACAAACGCAGGAAGATCCCGATTTTCGCTGCCAAGCCCAAACGACACCCATGCTCCAACCGACGGACGAACAAGATTGTCGCTGCCGGTGTGCATCATACTGACAGCCTGACCGTGCGATTGGCCTCGACTATGCATTGAACGAATCACACACAGGTCGTCGATTTGTGTGGCCATGTTCGGCAACAGTTCAGACACCCAGTTGCCGCATTCACCATGTCGCTGAAAACGCCATGGCGACTTCATTAGCTTCGGCACCGCATCGATGTTGCTGGCAGCCTGAAACGGAAGCTCACGACCATCGTGCTTTTGCAACAACGGCTTGTAGTCAAATGTATCCACCTGACTTGGTCCACCGTGCATGAACAACACAATGACTCGTCGCGCTTTTGGTTGATGATACGGAACGGACGAAACCACCGCGTTGCCGGAATTGTCCGCCATCGCTGACGGCAGGCCACGTAACGACAATCCGCCCAGTGCAACAGCAGAACTCTGCAGAAGTGTTCGCCGCGAAGTTTTTGAAGATGAGTTCATAAGAAACCTCACTGTCAGGCACAATCAGACGCCGTCTTGCGGCGGAGATAGAACCTGAACAATTTTGGAACAGAAGATTGGAGGCCTAGTCAAGCATCATGAAGTCCGTCGAAGCAAACATCACGTGAATCAGACGAGTCAAACGCGTAACAGGCAATTCCGCCGTTGGAGTTGCATCTGCTGCAAAATTCAGAAACGACACGGCACGATCAACTTCCGATGCTGAAGCCGACCGACACAAAACCAACTGATACGTCTTCGCCACCAGATCTTCAACACGTCCGATGGGTTCCGCACAAAGCCTCTCTGCCACGGCTTCTGCATTCGCCATCACGAAGGGACTGTTCATAACAAACAGTGCCTGAGCAGGCACATTTGTCACGGGACGCTTTCCCACAACCATGTCGGGATCTGCAAAATCAAAAACGGTAAGAATAGGTGGTAACTCACTGCGAATGATCGGTAGGTACAGACTTCGACGATGAATCTCGTTTGTTACGTAGTCATCCGCATTGGCATCATTCGATTTAACCAACGTCCCAAGTCCCTGCACCGGAGAGCCGCCCGGCGACACATCCAACGAACCTGAAATCATTAACATCGCATCACGCAGCGACTCAGCCGGAAGTCGACGGCGGTTTGCCTTCCACAGTAGCCGATTTTCCGGATCTAAGTGAAAGGACACTGAATCGTGTTGGCAGCTTCGCTGATAAACATCACTCAACACAATTTCTCGAATCAGCGTTTTTAGCGACCACCCCATGCCCCAACTGCCTTCAGTAGTCTGAGCGTTTTCGGTGTAACAAAACGTGATGCCAGATGATCAAGAAGTTTCGGATGCGAAGGACGATCACCAAGGTTCCCAAAATTGTCAACAGTTCGAACAAGGCCTTCGCCAATCAGCTGAGACCACACGCGGTTAACAATCACTCGGGCGGTCAGCGGGTTTTCGGAACTCGCGATCCAGTCAGCCAATTCACGGCGGCCACTTTCTGAGCTCGGCAGAATGCGATCTTCATCTTTTGAAACAACCTGAAGAAATCCACGCGGCACTAATTCCCCTCGATTGTTGTGCTCTCCACGAATACAGATTTCACAGTCTTCAACGACGTTCATATCAGAAACCGCAATCGCCTGAGGAAGCGGTTGAGGAGCTGTTTTATTCAACTGCGTAATTTCAGAGTCTAATGCTGCAATCTGTTTCTCAATCGCCATCAGCTCATTATCGCCCTGCCCTTCAGCGGTTGGAGCAATGGTTGAATATTCGCCTTTGGCATCAATGGGAAGAAAACGAACCGCATCGACAATTACATAACCAACAGTATCCGAAGTTAAAACAGTAACCAGCGCAGGCACTCCTTCTTCAAAACCGAAGCGGCCAACAACCGTGAACATACCGTCGATTTCCGGTAACTTTGTCTGATCAACCACCAGGTCGCTAGTGCCACCCCTATGCGTTACTTTCAGCGGCACATTGCTGGCTCGATTAGCGCCTGCCACATAAGACACCTGAATTTCATAGACCGACGATACTGAAGGACTCCAGGAAAACTCAGCAGACTTCGTTCCTTTGCCGGTCATATTATCGTGAATGTAACCCAAACCAATATAAGTTGGTGTCAGAGTGGACGGCTTCCATGCTCCCTTTAACGTGGCCTTCACGTCATCAATAGTGTTACCGTCATATTTTGGCTTCTGTTTTCCCAAAGCAGTTAAATGCTTTTTCGCAGCCTTCAACTGAGCCTCAAGTTTTTTCCTCTTCGATTCCCAGTCTCTGACAGCCTCAGCGTGTTCGGCACTTGTCGGCAGCGCAGTACGCCGCCACGTTGAAACATACTTCTGGCTCTCACCTTCAAGCGTTCGCGTACTTCTAAAAATGCCCGCCAGAGCGTAATAGTCGCGAGTTGGAATTGGATCGAACTTGTGGTCATGGCATCGAGCACAGCCAAGCGTCAGGCCCAGAAAAACTGTGCCAACAGTGCTGACCTGTTCGTCAACGACGTCCATTCGCAACTTTTCCTTATCACGCTCACTAAGCATCTTTGTGCCAAGCATCAGGAACCCGGTTGCGACTAACTGCTCGGTGCGTTGAGCGTCAGAATCAAACGGCAACAAGTCTCCGGCAATCTGTTCCAGCACGAATTGATTGAACGGCTTGTCGCTATTCAGGGCATCGACAACATAGTCGCGATACTTCCATGCGTTGTGAAACGTCGCATTAAAATCGTTGCCATTCGAATCAGCATATCTAGCAACATCCAGCCAGTGTCTTCCCCAATGAACTCCGAACTGCTTCGAACCCAGTAGCCGATCTGTCAATTCTGACACCGCCTGATTCGACGACATGGCAGTAAGTTCATCAAGATCACTCGACGCTGGAGGCAGTCCGATTAGGTCAAAACACAACCTACGAACCAAGGCTGACGAGGCGGCCTTTGGCGCAATAACGAGTCCCGTCCCTAGCTGCCTTTCAGTGACAAAAGCGTCGATCGAATTTTGGCTGGACGTTTGCAAATCTGACACGGCGTGATCAACAACCGATTGAAAGGCCCAAAAAGAACGCCCTTCATCAACATCAATCCCGCCACCCGCAGTCACCGGATGGCCCCCCTTCCGAGGATCCGCCGCACCATCACCGATCCACTTCTCAAAGTCCGCAATCACCTGATCGGGCAGCTTCATATCCGGAGGCATTTGTACGCCTTCGTATCGCAAAGCTTCAATAAGCGAACTGCTCGCTGGCTGCCCCTTCACAATCGCGGGACCGGAATCGCCTCCGATTTGCAAGCCTGCGGCGGTGTCCAGCAGCAGGCCCCCTTTAACTGACTCCGATTCGCTCGAATGGCAACTGTAGCAGCGTTCGACCAGTACCGGCCTAATACGGCTTTCGAAGAACTCCAATTGTTTGGATTCATCATTGCCACTTGCGGACGGCGAGCGACACATCATGATGAACACGGGAAACAAAAGCTTAAACCGGCAAACTTTCGGCATTTGAAACGGGACTCGCATATTCGCAAACTCGCAATGTGACGTCACAGATATTTACGGAATGGGATGCTCATCGAACAACTTGAGTATACCCTCATTCCTCACGACAAACGTCAAACGTCAATCAGGAAATCCAATCGCACTTCCGCCATATTGAATCCGCAACCGAGTCTACTTCAGTTCCTTGATGCGAACATCTTTGAACTCAACCCACATTGGCTTACCAGCATGCAGTTGCAAAGCCAGTACACCCTCAGTCAACGCTCGTTCGGGGCTATCAGTGAAGTCCATCGTGAGGCGGCCATTCATGAAATGCTTCACGTTATCACCGTTGGCGATAATCGCAACTTCGTTCCAGTCGTCCAGTTTGAATAACTGTTTGTACTCATCCTTTGAAATCAAAGCCTCATCAGACAAATTCAGTTTATCACCTTCCCAGTCACCCTTCTGCCCGACCAGAATGATTCGTCCACGCTTGCCACCTTCGTCATAGATGAATCCCGACACATTCGGCAGTTCGTTTTCGTTTCGGATTTCATGCTGGTATCCTCGAACAACCCAGTCGTTACGAACTCCTTCGGTGATATGTTTTGAACGGTATTGAATTCCGGAGTTGTTTGTTGCATTGCATCGAAATGACAAATGTAATTCGAAGTTCTTGGTCGTTCCGCCCTGCCAAATCAAAAATGTGTTGCCGACCGCCACGGCCTCCGGAGTTGTTTCCCCACGGATCAGACCATCCTTAACGGTCCATAAACGACTGTCTCCCGACCAGCCAGTTAGATCTTTGCCGTTAAAAACACTAACAAATCCGTCAGTATCAGACTTAGCGGTCGAGGCGTCCTGCGAGTAGCCGATTAATGAATTCATCAAAACCAGACAGGCGAAAGAAAGAACACGAATCATAAAGCAGCTCCCGATGGAGAATTACAGGAAGTTAAAACTGGCAGAATACAGCCGCAGCCTTCTAAGACACGCTTAGCGGTCAAGCTTCATAGTAACGTCTTCCGCACGCGTTTGCAGCCATTACTTTCCAGAGAATGGGACATGTGCCGGGGCGGTTCAAAATTTCAGCCGCGCAGCAAAAAACCTGTTTTCCAACTATTTAAAAAACAGGTTTCAGAATGCTGATCGGGTCGAAAGCATTCGGCGCTTAGCTGGCGTTATCTTTGTCATTACTAAGTGCGATGGGCAACGCGATTGCTGCAGCAACAATCAGTCCAAGTCCAACTTTTTGACCTGGAGTCATGCAGCGAAGTTTGTTCATAATAAATCCACCACGCCCAGTACATTCTGCACAGTGACCGCAGTCGCCACACGCGTTTCCGCGTACCAGACTTGAACTGGCAACAAGAGCGATCGAATTCAGTGATTTAGGTGGCGCTGTCCCGTTTTGCCAAACTCGACATGCATAGCTGTCTTCGCCAACGCTGACCACGCATGTCCCGGTCTGCACGCCTTGAACCAGGAAGTTGCCGCGTTCACCCGTGGTGACGACCTGAGCAACCTGATTCATGTCTGCCTGCGAGTGAACCTGAATCTTCACATTGCTGATCGCTCCACCTTCATTGGTGACGATCTGTCCTCGCAAACATCCGTCTTTGTCCAACTCGACGTTTCGCAATTCAGTTTTCTCGGCCGCGATGTTCATTGCAGGAGCCGATGTCCCCAGCTGAGCGAACGCAGGTGATGCAACAATTGACAGCACTAATATCCATGTAACAGGTTTTTGCATTATCGAACTCCGTTCCATCAATACACACTAGAAGCTTTGAATCCGTCGGCAATTAGTACGCCTCTGCTGTTCTCCACACTGGCATTCCATGTGTCACAAAGCGATGTCGGGCCGCATATTCGGGGTTACGTAGAAAATGACGATTTCCAGATAACACAACAGTGCCAAGGCAGCTCGCTGTCACCCAGTTTTGTTGCAGATGCTTCGGCGCATAGAAAAAGCCTGCATCGGAAAACCTTGCAGACTTTTGTTTTACATGAGTTACTCAAACTCGCTTCAACATCATCGTCAACTCAACATCTAAATCAGTCTAAAACAGGATTATCACAACATCCCGAATTAACATTTAGCTGGCATTATCGTGATCGTTCTGAGTTACGGCGATCGCGACTCCGGCCCCCGCAATGGCAAGAACACCCAAACCTAGTTTTTGGTTTGACGATAGTGCCATCAGACGACCAAGTGGATTGTAGCCACCGGGTTGCATCCAATTGTTTCCAAGAACCGAAACCTCTTCTGAAACAATCGCGATCGACTTCACAGATTTTGGCGGCGCTGCTCCGTTTTGCCATACCCGACAGACGTAGAAATTTTCTTCAATCTGAAACGTACACTGACCTGTAGTCAGGTTAGCAACAGTGAAACGACCTTTATCGTCAGTACTAATTGTCTGAACCGTGTCACCGGACTTCACGAAAATCTGCACGTCGGCAACAGGCTGGCCAGCCTTTGAAAGATATTGCCCTGAAAGCCATCCCGAGTCCGACAACTCCACATTGCTCAAAACCACTCGTTGTGTATCAGCCTGGATTGGAGCGGGATCTGAAGCTAATGAAATGGACGACGAAAAGATCACCGAGAGCATAATCGACCATGTTGTTACTAATCGCATCTGAACTATCCGTCCTATTCAATCCAATTTTAAAATTTGCTGTGCGAAATTTGCCCCTTGCGAAGTAGCGTCGGCGCTTCTATTGCCCTGACTGCAGAGCATTTCGGCAGAATCAGCCGAATTAAGTTGATGCCTGAATAGGTGTGCTAAAATTCATATCGACTGCCAATATTCATGCGACGAATAAACACCGTAGAATAAAGCCGCGAACGAAATTCGAAGATTAGAACGCGCACGAAAACGCCCGCGAACAAAATTTCGCGGGGCTCTATGTCTAATCAATTTCCTGCTCGACAATTCGGCAAACTAACTTGCGTCGTCGTCATTGTCTGCAGCGATAACGATGGCAACCACAGCTCCAGCCAGGAGTCCAAGGCCCAACAGTTGGCCACCGGAGATTCCGCCAAGTCGACCAAAACGGCCACCGCCGCCATCGTCGCAGCCTTCTCCACAATCATCGTACTGACCGCGTACCTGCGAATCGCTGCTGTACACGATTCCGAAAGACGTCAAAGCCTTAGGAGGAGCAGTGTTGTGCTTCCACAGGCGGCAGGCATAAGTCTGTTTGTCGACAGTGATCGCACAGTTGCCGCCAGCCTGAGTTGAGACAACAAAGGCACCGTCCTGGTCGGTGACCAACTTCTCAGACGTGTCCTTTGTGGTGACACGGATTTCTTTGTTGACCAAAGGCTGACCAGTCGCGTCAGTCAAACGGCCATTAACTGTGCCACCGGCATTCAATTCAACATTATGAAGGCGAACCTGTTCAGTTGTTGAACTGGTTTCCTGACCTGCAAAAGTGGCCTGGATCGGCATCAACGTCATTGAAAAAATCATCATCCAAACGATTGGCGCTCGCATTGTTCTCACGTCCTTGTAAATAGTTAGCGGAACCCGATGCAATGGAGAAGCTCGCCCTTTAGACTTGATCGCCGGGTGCCTTTATGCCGTCGGTTTTACTTCAGAGAGCTCGATGCTCCTAAGATGAAAATCGGTGTTTCAGACGATAATAGCCAATGCTTTTATGGCAACGATTACGATTATCGGAGCCGCTTGGCGTGATGCATCTATCGTCCGGCAAACAGTGCCGTTTCAGAAAACGATCGAAGAAATCATCCGTATTATTCCGCCTATGCAGCCTTTTCCCTAATAAAGCCATCGGCAGCACTGTGTTCAATTTTCGGGAATGGAAGTGACAGAGGTATTGCTGAGTCTGAGGCCAATCGCAACTCAAACATTTTCGCTCGCGACTGAGCGATATAGCTGCTGCGAATCTGGCTTGCAATCAGCCCTCGACGCCCCTCAAGAAATCCAAGCTTGAACACAAAGTGATAGACAAACCACAGCAATGGCTCGAATGGGATACGAATGGCGATCTGTTTCAGAAATCGTCGACGTTCCTGAGCATTACCGAACAGTCGCGGTTTGATGGATGCTGCACCCCATTGACCATTCGACAGGTGTTGACATCTGACCCGGGCTTCCCAGGTCGAGTACTTATTATGGCGAGAGACATATGCCTCAAGCCCTTTGAAATCCTCGTGAATCAGCGGAGCTTCAATTTCGGCAACCGTTCCATCGACGATAAGCCTCTCATGAACCTCCATGTCGAGTACATCACTGGCTTCATCAATTAGATGCTCGAAACGAGCCTTTCCGGTGCGAAACAGCAAAACAGCGGCATGTGAAAAACCACCAAACCGAAAACGCTTGCCGAGAAAATGAAACCCTTTAGTGATGAGATATCCATCACTCGTCTCTTTCTGGCTGACGACCGCTCTCAATTCGCTGATAAACTGCGGCGAAGCAACTTCATCCGCGTCGAGTAGCAGCACCCATGGCGTCTTGATGTCCAGAGTGTCCAGTGCCCATTGTCGTTTCTTGGGATATCCGCCGTCATAACTGAAGTTTACGACATCGGCGCCAAGCTGTGCGGCGATAATAGCAGTTCTGTCAGTACTACAGGAATCAATCACCACAACACTTGCAAAATCTGACAGCGCCGTGAGACATTTAGAAATGTTCAGCTCTTCGTTCTTCGCGGCGATCAGAACCGTTATCGGAAGTTTAGCGGTGGCGCCGGGCTGCTCTTTATTGAGTTCTGTGCTGACGGTTGCTGAACACGAAACGTCCAATGTGAGTTCATTCGTTTGGCTGAGCGATTCAGGCATTCGCATATCTTTCACACACGGTGGATTTAAAGAACGCATAGAATCTGGTCCACAACGCTAGGTGGCGTCAAGACGAGATGCTCCGTTTTCCCCATGCGTCTGGTCCCGCTTGATTTCGCTGCAACGGGCTGTGCCTGCAAGATCGGAATTAATAACGCGACGCTTGATTTGCCGCGATGGATTACCGGCATATACAGTCCAGGCTTCAGCGTCTCTGGTAACAACCGACATGGCTCCAATAACGGCACCCTCATGAATAGTGAGTCCTGGACCAACAAAGACTCCGGAACAAACCCAGCATTGATCACCCAAAACAATCGGAGATGAGATGAGCTTCATGTTCGGATCTGAAATATCGTGAGATGCCGTGCACAGAAACGTGTATTGCGACACAGTCACCCTGTTTCCGATAACCAGTTTGTCAACACAATAACAATCCACGTGATGCGCTATGGCTGATTCATCGCCGACAGTGAGATTCCATGGCCCCCAAATCACAACACTCGGAGATATCCGAGCGTTCTTACCAATTTTCGCGCCAAACGCCCGAAGCAGCCATCTGCGCCATCCAAAAAACATTCGGGGAGATGGGCGAAACAGAAGGCACCAGACAGTGCCCCAGATAACTCGAGCTACTTTGTTGGCGAATGAATGCGGACTCGGACAATCCACCTTGCTCACATGAATCTGCAACGTCAAATCTCCGTCGATATTTTCTATTGCTCGTGCCGAGTCAGATGCAGATCAAGACAAAGACACTGTGTTTGCCCACCTGAAGGAAACGCGTGTGTGAACTGACATGAAGTGAAATACACTACGCGGCTCTCTTCGCAGTCAGATGCCGGTCAATCCACTCACAATGAGTTCCTGTACCCAAAATTGAATCATATGCTGCCACCATTTTTTGCCCGACATCGTCCCAGGCAAATTCCTGTCGCACCCACTTTTCTCCGCGTCTTCCCATCGCTTCAAGTTCAGGTCGCGATGTCTGCAGAACAGAATTGAGAGCCTGTGTCATTCCAGCCACGGTCGGTTCCGCATACCAGCCGCAACGCTCCGACAACACTCTTTGCCATGGAGTTCCGGTGGTTGTGATTACTGGAGTGCCCACCGCAAGCGATTCGGCGATCACAATTCCAAAGTTTTCGGAAAACGAGGGAAGCACTAAAGCATCTGCCTTTCGAAGCAATGACCATTTTTCATCTGAATGGACCGCGTCACAGATCGTTACGCTATCCCTAAGCTGTCGTTCCCTAACCAGATTCTGAATTTCGTTTTTGTGGCCGCCTTCATCCGCTCCGACAATTCTGAGTCGCCAACCGGGACGAACGACCTGCTTCCATGCCTCAATCAAATGAGGCAATCCTTTGACCGGATGAATCCTCGACAGAAAAAGAATTTCTCGATCCTCAGCATTTCCATTATGCCGATTTGGATCTACGTTCGAAGGTGTCGTGGGTAATGTGACCCCGTTTGGCAAAAGAACGATTGGCTGCCCAAACCCAAGCTGCCGAAACTGTCGTACCTCGCTATGTGAAGTGGCATGAAGGCATGCGCTGCTTAACAAATCACGATGTTGATAAAATCGCCACGCGAGTAGTTTTTTATAGCGCCGATGTTGCAGGCACCACGGTTCCAGCATACCACGAGGACTAACAATTCGTGGAATGCGATTGTGACGCCCAAGCCGTGCCGACGCATGATTTGACTGCAGCCATAGACCATGATCGTGAATAATATCAGGGACCCAATCCTGAGTGACAACGGAATCTAAATCCCCCGTAACAAAAGACGCAGGCTGAAACGGAAGAAGGTCGATTGTCGGCGGCTGGCGGCTCCAGACACGCACATCAACGCCGGCTCTCGCTACTGAACCAGCCAGTGCCGGAACAGAACGAGCTGGCCCACCATCGCTGGCATTCAAGCTGGGAACGCAGTGCAAAACACGAAGCCGACGCGTCATGCTGCAGCCTGCTTACGCAAAGTTTGCATTGCTCTCATTTGAACTATTGTCCGATCTCGCATTTGCTTTCTTCTACCAAGGCTATGAAGCGACATGGAACATCCAGCGGTCAACCAGAACAGAAAACACAAAAGCGATCCACAGGCAAAGATGTAGCCTTCAATTATAAGATGCACTGCAAAGAACGCGGTCCACCCTCTAAGCAAATCTTGATAGGCTGTGGGCACAGCCGATGTTGACGTGAACAATGAAGAAAATAGTGACACCACCAGCCACACAAACCCGATCAGCCCTACGGTCCCCGTCATGGACAGTACTGCAAGGTAACTGGACCCAGGCTCTAGAAAGTTTTCGTCGGTATCTTTGCGATAGATGCGTTGTTGCTGAAAACCAACCCCAATCACGGGACTGCTCATATATTCTTCAAGTCGGGCTGCCCACAGGTGTCCCCGGGTATCATTGGTCCCCTTTGCAGTCAGCTCAGAATAGATCCCAGCTTCGAGGTCTCTCTCGACCGCATCTGAACTTCTTGCAGACTGCACAAACCCAACAGCAACCAAGGCTGTAATTGCCATGGCAATTACAAGAAATCCCTGGCGACGATGTACGACATGCGTCAGAATCCCAACTGCCATACCAATAACAGCGCCACGTGAGCCGGCTCCAATGCACGTCACACAGCAGACCACCAGTAACAAAACATGCCACTTAGGTCGTTGATGTTTCTGAGTACAAAACAAGTCGATTGCGGCAAGTGCACAGACCGGAGCCAGAATCATCGTGTGCCCCGTCAGCCCGAAGAACATGCCACGACCAGACAGACGGATCCCGAAAAGGTTTAGCAACAACGACCCTACAGCGAAAATCAACAGCAGTTTGCGGGTCCAGTGAAGCACCTGTAGCTTCAATTTGATTTCATTAGAAAACAACGGCCCAACGGTTGCCATGACAAGTACCCAGCCAAACCAGCGAAAGCCAGCGGCTCTGGAATCTTCGGCTGAAATCAAACTTGGAAGCGTCAGTAGAATAAATACGAGTACGGCGCTGCTGACAGTCAGCTTACGGCTTGCCCAAAGATATGAAAACGCACCAATCAGACAAAAACAGCAGGCGATGAAAAGGTGCTGAGAGCTGATCCCGGTGGGAATTGAACTGGCTCTTAGAAAGAATGCCACAACAAGGCCCGCCGAGAATACCACAATCCCAATTGGCATTGCCGAAGCCGGACTTCGTTGCGTACGATCAAATCTGGAAGACACCGTCAATTGGGATTGCGGTTGCAGAATTGCAGAAGTCGAGGTGTTTCCTGTTAGCAAACTGAATTCGTCCTATTGCGATGAGTTCTGGATTCGTCGAGCGCCCATACACGCGAGCCCCATGCTTAGCCAATCATGCTGCGGCGGCAACAGCAGTCGATGGGGTGAGCACGCAATGATTAATGACCCACTTCGATCCGGCAAAATGTCCGACCCACGTGGCACGGTCAAAGATTTCCAATTCTCCCGAATCTGTCAGTAGGTGAACTCTGTATCCAAGTGGGACGATAATGTCCCAGACGTCCGACGCTGGCTTTTCGCCATGAACCTCAATAAGAATCGTTGGCCGCTTCTCCTGAAGAACGCGTCTCGCACCAACAAGTACAGATGCTTCAGCTCCTTCGACGTCAAGCTTGATAACTTCAGGGGCCGGGTTACCATTTTTAAAGACAAAACGGTCCAGCGTTGACACCTCAACTTCGATTGCCGTTTCATCTGAAATGTTACGGTCTCCAATGGCTGTCTGAATGATGCCCGTCGCCGCCGAAGCGGGCGTGAACATTTTGATTCGCCCGTTCGAGTCGGATAGTGCTAACTGAAAAGCCTGAACCCGATCATCTAGACCATTGGCAGCGACCATCGTTCGGAGATCATTCACGATTGCAGGCACGGGTTCAAAGGCAACAACTTGACCACCTGGGCGGTGCTGTTCCGCCGCCAGCAAAGAAAAGTAGCCTGTGTTTGCTCCAATGTCATAAATTACGGAGTTCTGTCTGACCCGCGAGCTGAATGCGGCTGCGAATCGAGATTCATATGTACCGAACAGCATCGATAGGTTTGGCAACCCATGCTGCCTCAGCAGACGACGACCGCGTAAAGGCCCGGCAACAACTCGAACGGTTTTGCCGTTGGTCACTGCAAGGAATCCACGGACACAGGACTTCACGATTTGTTTGATCATCAAATAGCTTCCGTGCAGTAAAACTCAAATCAAGCCGCTCTTCTGGCAACTTCGTTAAGAACACCAATAAGGCGTTCAGCTCCGTGGCTCGGTGTGTAGTCCCGCAGAGATTTCTTTGCCGCAATCGACTGTATCGTCAGTGTGTGCCGCGAAGACATCGCGTTTAGCATCGCTGATGCAAGAAAACCCTCATCACCGGCTGGACCGATCTGACCATTTTCACCATGACGAATAAAGTCGTGTGCGCTCATCGCCTGATCCGTGGTGATAACCGGTAGTCCCATTGCCAATGCCTCTGGGAGAACCATGCCCCATCCGTCCCAACGCGTGCTGAAAACAAAGCAGTGCTTCCCTCGAAACACATCATCTTTCTTATCGTACGGCATCAAGCCACGTAGGAAGACTGGTTTGCGGATCTGACGACAACGTTCTTCCAGTTCGCTTCTAAGCGGCCCGTCCCCATATATATCCAACGTCCATCCGTCGTCCGGAAGTTGCCGACAGGCGTTGATCAGCACATCCAGCCCTTTGCGATGAATTAGCTGCGCCGATGCAACAAATCGAAAAGGTTCCGTGACAGCTGGAGGCGAAATGGGACGTTCAGAAAGTTGTTCGGCGACATCAATGTAGTAAGGAACGGATGCTACAGGCTGACGACCGCCGGTCAGTTGATGGTACCGACGTGCAGACTCGCTACCCGTACCAATAATTGCGTCGGCGTTTCTGAGAACCGACATCATTAAGCTGCGTCGAACGAATTCCCGAATTCCAGTTCTGGGCTGTGGCGGCTCGCCAAGAAACGCGAATGGCTTTCGCTGTGTTCGCAGAATTCGCACAAGTACCTGCGTCGCTGGACTTGTATAGACTGAACTCAGCAGCCACACATCTGCCTGTTTCGATCGAACCCATCGATGCAGTTGCCCGGAGCACATCTGCATCAACCCGGTTGGCAAATTCTCCCATGGAAGATTTGGAGTTGGTCGTCCCCAGTGTCGTGAAGTATTCTGAGGCTTGACGTAGCCAACGAATGCATCGACATCGGTTCGCATCGCGATGGCGTTCAGCAGTTCCACCTGATGCGGGCTGGGGCTACTTAAAATGAGTCCAATTTTGAGCAATGTTTATCCGTAAATCGCAAAGCAAGTATGGTCCGTCGGTTCCCTAAACGCTTAGAAGACTTTTGTAGGCAACTCAGCTGGCTGGCTTTCTGGCAACAACGCGAACGAATTCGCCCTGGCCGAGGAGTTCCCAGTTAACCCAGCGAGCCAATCGCCGAGCCGCGGGAATCGATGTCACCGCAGATCGAATATTCCACACTGCACCAAGGCCTCGTTTTGTGAAATTTCCGTTAGTGGACGCTGAAGTCTCTGGTTTCGTTTTTCGTGCCGTTGCTTCAGAAACCGCTGCGAAAACGCCGGCTCCTCCCAATCGGTGCATCGATCGCACTTGAAATCCGGATTTCTGGATAAAGCCAGCTAGGGATTCAGGAGTGAAATGCGAAAGATGAGTGCTGGGATGAAGCGCATACCAGTCAGCTCCCTGCTGTCTAGCGGCCTTGCTGCCGAAGTTGGGGACTTCAACGATGCAAAGCCCGCCGGGGCGTGTGATTCGGAACAACTCGCTGGTGAATTCGGTTGGTGAAATAACGTGTTCAAGAACATGCATGGCGGTGACGCAGTCATAGGTGGCGTCCGAGAGTTCCGAAACGTTGGTTACAGAGATGTTCCGTCCCACTTCCCGAGCGACCTGAACAGTATTTTCACTTGGCTCGACGCCATACGCATCGAATCCCGCCGTGGAAAAGGCTTCAACGAGTCTGCCACCGCCACAGCCGACGTCCATCGAAACTGGCTTAGTGCCTCGGCGTCTAAGCTGAGCAAATACGCTTTTTGCAAGTGAAAGATGGTCATTTGATGGTGGCTCAACCTGCTGAGCCGCATAGCTGGTTGAGTTCTCGTAGTACTCATCCGAATAAATGCTCGATAATACCTCCTCGGTGAGTCTTGGTGACGTAAACACAAAATCGCATTGGGTGCACCGCATCAAAGTCCAGGGAGCTGCGTTCAACGCCAGTGACATGTTCTTTGAACCGCAATGGTCACACTGATCAACGGCAACAGTCGGTCGATCTTCAAGGGCTGTCATAACGCCAAATCTTTCTGCAAATGTGATAGTCCCAACAGAATCATCGATTCAGAGTCTGCCAACTGGCGGACCAAACCATTCACCAATGGTTTCGCCTGCAAGAATTCTGCGGGCGACGTCTTTGAATCTGGCAACATAACGTCGATGTTCGTCAACGTTGCGACGCTGACAAAATGCTTTAGCAGAACGCATTCTCGCCAGGAACAGTGAGAACGATGCAAACAATCTTGCCTGCCACACATGCCCGACTTTCATGTGCCAGTACACATGATTTCGACGCAGCATGAATGTCTTCACAGAGAAGTGTTCATACTCATCTGCCGCCTGATGATGCACGATACTGGGCTCAGGGATATACATGCTGTGCCAGCCTTGTTGCAGGGCTCGCCAGCTCCAATCGGTATCTTCAACGTATCCGCCCATTTCCTCATCCAGCAGACCCACTTCGCGGAGTGCTGAGATGCGGCAAAGCACGCAGACTCCATTCAGAAAGTCAACCTTTGTCTCGGTCGTAGTGGCAGCGCTTCGATTCGTGGAATGAAATCCGGATGTCAGCCAATGCGACATGTGTCGGCCAAACCACGGAAATCGCAGAATCGTATTCTGAACATTGCCTTCTTCACGGATATACACCATGGGGCCGAGGAACGCGGCCGTTTTATGAATGTCTGCAGCGCATGCCAGATTTGCGACATAGTCCTGGTTGCAGACTTCGGTATCAGCATTCACGATCAAAACGTATTCGTAATTGCCATCGATGGCGTGCTGCATGCCGGTGTTGTAGCCGCCGCAGAAAAAGCCATTTTGCTCACGCGTGATGACGGTGATTTCAGGAAATCGCTGCGTTGCCCATGCCGTCATTTCGCCGCCGGACCCGTTGTCAACGAAGACAAGATCCGCAGGCGATTCGAGCAGTTCCAGATGGCTGCTGATGCAGCGTTCCAGTGGAAAGCAATAGCGGTGAGTGGCGATGACGATCGCCACTTTTCCAGCTGCCATCCGTTGCCTGCAGGAATTCATATTGAAGACGTTCTGATTTAAAACAACCGGACAGCCATTCAGGCGGCGCGGTTTCTATTGTGCAATGGAGACTGACCAGACAGCAGATAATTTTCCTGCGGTGGGCACGTTGCTGTCAAAATGTCGAACATCGCGGCGAGTCCGCAGAACCACGAAAATGTCGCATGCCCAATTGCGATTGTCCCCTGGCGAGGAGAAGTAAAGGCAAAGCGAAATGCGTGCAGCATGCGTCCGGCGGGCTGAGTCACTAATGCACACCACAAGAGTCGCAAACGTGGCTGTTTCGTAATATTTCCCGGCCAGCCGACAAAGCCGTGTCGTTGAGCGAGATACAGCACGTAGCGCCAGTCGTTGCGTTTTTTCCAGAACATGGTGAAGGTCTTGCGACGTCGAGGATGTTGAACTTTCGCGTCATGGACAAAGCCAATTTCACCATAGGTCAGCATACGAGCCGCCAGTTCGACGTCTTCACACGCGGCACGTAGAAAGTTTTCATCGAAGCCGCCTGCCTGTTCCAGAAATGCTTTTTTATAGGCAATCGCCGCGGTCAGATAGACGCCACCATGTTCGCAGACGGGTGCATCCCACAGGATATTGTTCTCGCCATCAATGGGTTCAACGCTGGCTTCCGCGCCGACCCAGCCAGGGTGTTCGGCAAGTGCTGTGAGAAGCTTCTCGACCAGATTCGGATCTGGCAGCACATCGCTGTCAAGGTACAGAACCACATCACTCTGAGCGTTTCGAGTTCCCAGATTTCTTGCTGCGGCCGGACCGCTGTTGAATTGCCGTAAATGCTTCAGGCCAGGCAATTGCGATTTAGCATCGCGAATTACCAGTGAAAGATCTTCAGTGCTGCCATCGTCACAGACCAACACTTCCATGCTGTGGCCAGGCAGAGTCTGGCTGGCCAGTCCCTTGAGAACGTGACTCAAAAGGTCCGGACGGTTGAACACGGGAATGACGATGGATATCACAACGTTTGATCGTTTTGTTTCGAGATACACTGACATTTCCTGAGTGACACCGCTGTTATTCATGACTGGCTCGGAATCGCGGATCAGCCACCTCAAAAGCGGTGGCATTCGCAATCAGCAGTGGCTTTTCATGTTCCCTCTGACACATATCGGACAACGCGTTCCCGTTCGTCCATATCATTCAGAGTACCGCCCCTGTGTCAGGTACGGCACGGCGTTTTCCACGCCTCATAGCAGTGACCGATGTTGACCACTGTTGCGCCAACGGCGTGGAGCAGTCTGAAAGAGCCGGAAAGACTGGGTCGATCCCACGCCTGTTGTTTCAGGTAGGTGAGCCCCAGTCGCCCGGCGACGATCATGTTGCGAGCAAAGCTATGGAACGGGTCGGTCAGCTGAAAGATGAAGTGGTTTCGCAACTGCAGAAAGCCGGGCCCTACGTGACTTGCGGATCCACCCGCGAAGTGCTTACAGATGCTGCCGGGAACAATGACAACTCGCCATCCTTCGTGTCGAGCACGACGACACAAATCGGCTTCTTCCCAGTACATGAAATATAATGGATTCAATCCGCCAATCTGTTCGAAGCATTCGCGTCGCAGAAACAGAGAACTGCCTTCGACCCAGTCGCGATCAGAGACCGGCTGCCGAGAATCCGTCATGTAGGGAATCACATCGCGGCAGCGACCGTTCATGTAATAATTGGGATTTTCGTTTGTCCACTCAGTGAACACCGGCCCCATGATTCCAATCGTCCTGTCCGCGGCGGCTGCCGTTACGATCGGGTCAAGCCAACCGGGTTGAACAATCGTGTCCGTATTCTGAAGACAAACCCAGTCACAGCCGTCAGCAAACGCTTGCGGAATCGCTCGATTGTACGCTTCTGCATATCCGAGATTTTCGGGATGACGAATGATAATGACATCCGGATGTTCGGCCGCCAGATAGTCGAGGCTTTGATCGCTGCTGGCGTTATCAACGACGTAAATGCGCTGCCCCGGTAATGCTTCGTCCTTTAGTGACTTCAGCAAATCCGGCAACCATCGCAGGCCGTTGTAGTTCAGGATCTGGATTCCGAGCTTCATGCGGCATTGCCAACCTTAGCTCTGGAGAGCTCGCCAGCGTCGTTTGAATCATCAGTATAGCCTAGTCGCGAGAGCAGCTCACCAGCGATCCTCTGAACGCATTCCAGCTCTCGTTCTGAAAGTTCGCGTTTCCATCGCTGGACCGACGTCGGGCTGATCGGCTCCGCAAGTCGACTGAATTCGTTTCGTTGAGAGCGTCGGTCGTTCGAGATTGCTGAAGGATCAAATTGGACATCATGAACTGGCAACTTGAGCGATTCCATGATTTCTGCGAGTACTGTACGTGGCGAAGTCGTTAACTGTTCGTAGCTGACGCGACAGACATGAGGGTGATCATCGAATGCCAGTCCGCTGCGAACGCAACGCACCCAGTAGCGGGTGAAAGTCGACAAACTTCGAGCCTGTTGAATGTTTGGGTGATTCACCGCTGAGCAATAGCAGTCTCTGCAATCACGAACCATATGGACGAATCGTGCGTTGGGAAAATGTCTCACAAGAAAATTCAGACGTATGACATGTTGGGGCGTCTTTTCCACCATCCTCGTCGTCTGTGGCAATCCATGTGCGCGACGGATGAAATCGGTACAGTTGTCCATGAAATTTACGACGTCAGAACTCTGACGAAACATTCGGTGGGTTTCATCCCATGACAAGCTGAAGTACTTTCTCGCAAATATATCCCTATAGGAAAACAGACCACTTTCACTGTCAGTCGAAAACAATTCTGGGTGCACACTGAGCATCCGTTGCATTAACGTAGTACCGCTTCTTGGCGCTCCAAGAACAAAGACTGGTGACGCGTCAGAAACCGAACACCTCATCCGCCAGCGAATATTGTTCATCAGATTAGTAGATGATTTAACATAATGCTTCAGAAGTGGAAGGTATCGCATATTCATTGACATTCTGCCCCGAATTGACCCAGCCGATGCGACACTCGTGAGGATGCCGGAGAAGATGTCGGACGTCTGAGGTTCAATAGAAATTAGGCTGAAAGACGATCATGCAGCCACGGCAGCGCGTCGCATTGGCCGTCGAATGATGATTTCAAGATCTCGGTGGAATCCAATCCGTCGTGTGACAGGGGCTGCCAGCTTCGTAAGGCGCCCGGCGATTTGACGAATGCCGCCGCCATTACCAATGCGTTGCGAACTATCATGCAGCGAAATGAATTTGATTCTTTGCAGACTCACGATTTCGAAACCGACATCCACAAGAGTTTTCCGGATGCAATCGGCATCGAAGTAGCTCAAGTGGTCTGGAGCCTGATAGTTGTAGGGATGGTTCGCGATCCCAAGACGAAACAGACCGTCTTTGAGATTTAGAATTCGTGGCTCGTACGCTGGAAATGTCAGGTACATCAGGCCACCGTCCTGCAGTGACTTCAGGCAGGAACTCAGAAATCCTCGCGGGTTGTTGAGATGCTCAAGAACGTGAGAGCAATGAATAGCACCGAATGTCCGTTCGGGTAACTGACAGTCATTCAGGTCGGCAACCTGCCCGTCGATGCCGTCGTGTGACGTCAGAAATCCGACGGCCCACGGGGCTGCATCCACGACGTGAACTTTGAAGCCATAGTTCACGGCGTTCAATGCAAACGTGCTTGCTCCGGCTCCTGCTTCCAGAAGCGTCTGTGTTGGGGCATTTTCCTTCAGATACTTTAGGCGGCTGGCATAGGCTTTAGACCACTTCTCCATTTGGTCACGTTGCATTAGCGGGCCAAAGTAGTCCTTATCGTAGTGGTCTGCATATACAAGTGGTTTGCCATCTTCTGCGAAACGAAAATCACAGTCGCCACACAGATACACCTGCCAGTCGTTGTACGCGATCGTTTTTCGCACATTCGAGCTGGAACAGGTCCAGCAGGTCTTTGCTTCAGCGTTCATGTTGATTCCTGATTGTGTCCGGACGTTCTAGGCAACGCGTCGCTTGATTCCGTTGAAAACTTTGACTCCAAACGCAGCGGGGCGGCGTATGAGCATGTCTTCCAGGAAGAACGCAGGAGATGACTTGATGCGATTCAGTTCTGCACTTGCCAGGTACGAAGCAATCATCGTGTCCCACAGCATATGTCGCAGACGCAGGCTTTCTGCGTGACTGGCCGGAGCGTCCTGGTCGAGAAGTCGTTCGGGTTTAGCGTTCGGCGCGGAACGCACTTCGCGAGCGATGTCCAGCAGCGATGCCTTGACCAGTTTACGTTGGACACATTCTTCAACAATGCTCATCGGTACTGCACCTGCGGCCAAAGCCTCTTTGTAAGCGTCCTGCCAGAATTCGTTAAGCGGACTTCGATCATTCTTCCATGGTTGAACGGGCACAACCGTGAAATGAGTCAACTGCGATCGCTGCTCTTCGTACCATTCGAGGCAGTTCCATTCATTAGGAATGGTATCAGCGATCTGGTCTTCGGGAAGAATGCAGAATTCTGCCATCAACTGCTTGTAGGTGTAGTCGCCGCGATCGAGGCCGGCAATAATTTTCTCGATATCCCAGTCCAGCCTCGAGCAGTCCATTAACATGACGCTCATCTGCCGTCCTGGCGTCCAGTATCGCCCCTCGCCATGATCGTTATTCTGCTTGCCTTCCCACCCCTTGGGAACTTCAGTCTGCGTACTGCACAGCACTTTTTTTCCATTGAATGGAATGTTCCAAAGTTTCGCGATGTCATCGAACACCAGCATGTCGGCGTCGATGTAAATTGCTTTGCCTTCATAGCCCGCGAGTTTGGGAATCAAAAATCTATTGAAGCTGAATCCTGTTCCGGGGCGATTTGCACGATCTTGGGGATCTGGAATTGGCATATTTCGCATGTAGAACACCTGCACGGGATGCTGGGTGTGCTTGCGAATAGAATGCTCCAGCACATAAGCCGGAATCATCATGCTGTCGTCGCAGCCGACGAATATTCGAATTGGGTCCACAAGAGGTTCCACGCTCATCTTAAACTCCTTAACGGTCTTCCGAATCTCTGAGAACTGTATGTCAAAACTGGTGTGCTGGTTTTTAAACAGAGTTTTGTCAGTCAGGTCACTGAATGCCTGGCTGTAGGAATTGCCGCCATCCACACCCAGCAATCTGACGTCTTTGACTCCGAGTCGAGCCAGAAGATTGACAACCACTGAGCCACTGAAGGTTCCTGTGACAGCTTTCACAGGTCCCGACTTCCGGGCACTCCAAAGTGGATAAGTGAGTAACCTGCCCTGCTGCGCGAAGGCTCGCAGAACCGGAATCGTGTCGATGAAATCGCAGAGCGAAAGTGATGTCGGTCGGCAGTTCAGATGAGGAACTTCTGGCATGACCAGCCATTGCGCGTTTGCCAGCAGGCAGTCTTCACAGTCTTCAACAACATCAATGTCAATAATGTGAGCGAAGTCGACCTTCAGCTCACGCACCACATGATTCAGTGAAACAAGGTTGTAGTCGCCAAGTTCAAACTGATCACGCAGGCCAAAGCTTGCGCCCTTGCCAAGCACCAAAAATGGTGTCAGTCGTTTTTGAAAAGTGGTCTGCCATTCAAATGCGTTGATTGGGTGCGGATCGTACAAATTCTGGCTGATAGTTGGGTAACGATGGAAGTTGTTTCAAACCCGTAACGGATTCAGCGACATTGAATTCCGAAAAAGATGACAGGCAACTTTTGTTGACACGGTGTTGCTTTCAGGATCTTTCTGTCGCATCGCGGAAATCCTCTGAATCTGTTGGCTGAACCGCTTCCATGTCAAGTGCTCAACCGTACTTCGAACATCGCAAGTCAACGCGAATGCAGCGTCGATCAGCGTGCTAACCTCCGAAATTGGAGCCGATATGTCAAAAAGAAATCCATTTACGCCGTGGGTAATAATATCTCCAGCGTGTCCCGTGTTGGAACAAACAGGAACAGCGTTACACATTGCAGATTCGATCAGCGGTACCGGACCACCCTCCAGTTCTGACATACTGACGAACACATCAATAGAGTCGTAGAACTCTGTGTACTGATTGTATGGAATGTCCATGTATTTAAAATTGGATAACGAATTCAGTTCTGCGAAGCGTTCCCACTCCGGCCATTTCCTTCCACATAAAGTGAAACCGCGGTGTGGCATTGATTTGACCAGGCTCAGAATGCGGTCGCCACCTTTTCTGGGCAGGTAGGACGAGCAGAAGCCCACGCTTCCTGACCCGCGAGTATGTGGTTGGAAAACGTCGGCATCCGCACCAACCAGGGCGACTTCGATATGGTCAGCATTGACCCCCTGCTTAATCAGATCAGGGACAAAAAGAGAGCACATGCTGATGACGGAATCAGCCATATTCATCAGATACAGCATCTCTTCCTTCGGATACCACAGGTCGCGTGGGTGAGTGTAGAACAGCAGGTTTTTTCCATGCAGCACATGGGGCTGCTGGCGAACCGTGTCTCGCATGTAGCCGTAGTGGGAGTAGAAGTAAGTCTTTGCTGGCGGCAACTGTTCGTTGAAAGCAACGAACCTCGTTGAAGCATCCCAATACGTATCAATTTCTCGACAGATGGCATCTAGAATCCAGCCCTGCAGACCTTTTGGCGGCATGACATAGACGAGGTCGAACTCCGGCTGAGCTGCCTTCGTCAACGATTGTCTTAGCTTCTGATACGTTCGAACATACGCCGGCGTGCCACTGACGATCGCCCGCGTCGATTCAAAAATTTTATTCAGTCTCTTACGCAAGAGTTGTTAGCCTTTTGATGCAACAGCCAGAATCGTCATTCGGAACACGTCCTTTTTCGCGAACTTCCCAACTAACCGTGTCAGAAACGAAGGCAGTGCAAGAAGTTCATTCAGGAATGGCTGAGTTGGGCAGGCATTGATCAACCCAACGTCCTGAGGCCTGAATCCGGTCTCCACTAACATTTCCGTCAATGAATCCCGCGTAAAAAAATTGACATGACTTCTGTCCGTATAGTGAAAGAACGTCAATCGGCTGGCTGCCAGTGATGACGGGACTTCACAGTTTGGCACACTGAAAATGATGTTTTTCCGGCAAACGCGATGAAACTCTTCGAGCACCGCTTTCGGATTCGGCACATGTTCGAGCGTTTCAAAACTTAAAATCGTGTCCACACTGGCGTCGTCGTATGGAAGTCTGGCAGCATCTCCTACCTGAAATTTTTTAGGAGCCTCAGCCCACTGAGGATATTCCTGAATGTCAACCCCAGCAGTCTCGAACTTGTCCTTGAAGTGCAGAACGTATTGTCCGTTCCCACACCCGATGTCAAGAAAGCTGTCACCGGAGTATGTGGCGACTGCTGCTGCGCGATGCGGATTCAGCTGCCTTCCGGTCCACATTGTTGCGGCCTTGTTGGCCGAACTGGAGATAGACAGATGAGATGATTCTTCCGTGGGCGAAGCGGCGCGGATGCTAGGCCGCAACGACGTCCCAATTTCGAGCGTTGAAGTAGAGTGAGTCACCGAGTGGCTGTCCTGAGGAAACAGTGAACGCGATGCCTTCGGCGATCGCAAGTGTGTGCAATGGCTTTCGATTTAGTGAAATCTTGACCGTGTACTCTCCGGGAGGCAGGCCCACCGGGTTAAGTGCCAGTCGATATTCGAAAGAACCTGCCGGAATAGAACGTCGTTGCTCATCCTGCCCGGATGTCACACATAGAACATTAGACATTCCGTGAGCTGGACTGCGAATGACAACATCCAGTGACACGTCGTCCATTGGTTCGGGGCTATAGGCGCAAACACACAGTGCCGCCGGATTACCAGTGGATGGAGCTTTGGTAATTTCGTCGTTTGCGTTGCGGAAATAGACTTTCTGAATTTGACACGGAAGTTCGTCAATCTGTGACATCGGCATCAAATTTCCGGGCTCGACTTCTGGTGCAACCGTACTGGCCACTCTTGCTTCGTAGGCCTCCAGAGTTGACCGAACCGACCCGCTCGCAAACACTTTACCCTTGTCCATTGCTACGCCGGTCTGACACACCGTGAGCAAGGTATGATGACTGTGCGACACCAGTACAAAGGCAGTTCCGGCTTCCATGAGCTCGCTGAGGCGCCGATAACATTTCGCTCGAAAAGCTGCATCGCCCACTGCAAGAACTTCGTCAATCAATAGAATGTCTGGTTCCAGCTGACTGGCCACGGCAAATCCAAGTCGCACCTTCATTCCCGAACTGTAATTCTTAAGCGGCATATCGATAAAACTCGACAGCTCGGCGAATTCGACAATCGCTTCCAGTCGCTTATCGACGTCGCGTTTGGTCATCCCCAACACTGCGGCGTTGACGTAGATGTTCTCGCGCCCCGAAAGAATCGGATTAAATCCAGCTCCTAGTTCAATCAATGCGGCCATCCGACCATTAACCGTGATGCGTCCGGCATCCGGCGGAAACAGCCCATTTATCATTTTCAGCAGAGTGCTCTTCCCTGCTCCGTTCCGCCCAATCAACGCCAGACTTTCGCCGGCATGAACATCAAAGCTAACGTCATCAACCGCCAAAAATTCGTCTGTTCGAAGACGCAGTTCCGATTCACCACGTCCTACAAGATCACCGGCGATATCCGACAATCCGTACCACAGTGATCGCTTCAGGCTGCGACAGAATTTCTTACTGACGCCTTGTACTGACAGCAGTGGAGTTGACATTGAGAGCAGTTTCAGACTGAAACAGGTTGATATTAAATCGGCCGCCGCACGTTCATGCAGCAATTGGTCTGGTTAGACAGCAGACGAACAGAGTTTGTGGGGATACTATCGATTGGCATAAATTAAAACGCGTGGACCATTACGTTCGTCTCGTTGCTCAGCGACATCGACATTATGGAACCCGAGTCGTTTTAGAAGGCTAACAAGGTCTTCAAGCACGATCCACTTTGCGTGGCCATACATGCCGGCAAACGGATTTTCGCGACCATGCTCGTCGAAATGCCAGTATCGCACACCGGCATCTTCCTTTATTTTGACCCCTTCCGGAGCGACGTGTGTGTCCAGTAGCATCGCGGTCGAGATCAATGGTGCAAGACGTTCAAGGTGTTCGACCGGGCGCTCAAGATGGTACAGAACGCCACAGTGATGTAGTACGTCACAGGACAGATCGAGTCCTCGGGGGATCTCCTGTTCGACATCCCAGCAGTGCACAGCAGGATGCAGACCGGCCATTGCACATCGCACAAGTGTTTTGACAACATGTTCAATCCGTGAATCCACACCGGTGACCTTGCGAGCCATTGACGCAAGATCGACCGTATGATTGCCTTCGAAACAGCCGATTTCCAGTACGTGTTTGTCAGACAGGTCGTACCGTTTGTTAAGTTCTACATTTCGATAGTTGGGGATTGTTTCCGGCTCATTGCGTTTATTGGCCGTAAAGCGATTGCCGAAACGTCGACCGTTTGCATCAACGACCCATGAGCTCCATGGCAACAACTCATTCAGTCGTTGAAGTTCTTCGTCGCTCATGCGATCGATTTCCGGGAACGAAAACGCTCCCGGTTTGTATCCCTTCAGCGGAATACTTTCCTGGTGCGGAGCAGAAATCCTGCGTCTGATGCCGTTATAAACTCGCGTTAACATCATAGACTTTCTTAGCTGCTAAGCCGTTCAATGGCGCGGGGCAGGCCAACGCGGTAAACGATAAAAGATAGGAACATGCCCAACACAGTGAACCCAAAAATCAACAGTGACGCGGACAGATACGTAGTTTGACCGTTGATGATCCAGTCGCGTGTTTGACATAGCAGCGGGCTGATGGGATTCCAGTGATTCATTGTTCCCATCCAGCCACTGGTTTTCGGTAAGTAAATCACCGGCGAGCAATACATCCAGACCTGCAGTATCAGAACCAGTCCGTTATTGACGTCCTGATACAGCAAGGCGAAAGGACTTAGAAAGATTCCGATCATAACTCCCAGCATGATGATGGCGAGCAATCCCAAAAGTGCTAAAGGCAGAGTGCTTGCCGGCGGAAAGCCAAGAAACACATACGCCGCCGCCAGAATAACCACGCGAATCCCAACGTTGAACCAGCATTCGGCAAACGCCGTTATGGGAAGCGCCTCGCGCGGAAAATTAATCTTTGCCAGCATCGATTTCGACTCAGAAATCACTCGTACCGGAATCTGAATCGCATCCACAAATGTCTGCCACAGGATCGTGCCAGTAATCAGAAACACCGGATACGGAATATTTCCCGTATTGACAGCGACAACCTGCTCACGGGTCAAAAGCAACCATATCGCTGTCGTTGCCAGCGGTGGAAATACGGCCCAGAAATACCCGAGCATCGATTGACGATAGCGGGCGCTGATATTTCGAACCAGAAGTCGCCATGACAGTTCGCGGCAGGCCAGTAGGTCTCTGCCGATATCCCGCAACAGCCCCAAAGGTTCACTCAACGGTGAACCGGGCTTATAGACAACAGGAGTAAACTTCGCGCCGATCGGCATTAGTGGATATCTCTGTTCGTGAAGGACGAAGTCTTAGGCGGCAAACCCACGAAAAATCGTCTCGCGTTCTCTTGGCACTGCCAATGTATTAAACACACATTCTGAGCAAGGCTGCTGATTTTGGAGTGGCTGGCTCCCATCGACCTCTGCGATGCTGTGACATCTGATGTTGGCATGCTTACGCGACTTCCGTCAGAAGTTTCGAAAACGCGGCAACGGAATGAGTTTTGGTAAACTGTTCTTCCGCAAGGCAACGCGCGTTTTGCCCCATCGCCTGCAATGTCGAACGGTTGCTTTTTGCTGAGCGAATCGCGTCAGCAATTCCCATTGGTGAACCGGCTTTCACTGTGTATCCCACGTTGTGAGTCTTTGTAATCTCAAACAGCTCAGACGTTTCCGGAGCATTTGTCAGAAACGGTCGGCCAGCCGCCAGAATGCCATACAGCTTGCTGGGCATCAGACAGCGACTGAGTTCTGCAGTCAGTGGTACCAAATGTAAATCCGCTGCGCTTAAGCTATGCGATAGTTCCTCAAGCGGCTGGTAATCACAAAATAATATATTCTTCAGCCCCAGCGATTCTGCCTGAGCTTGCAAATCTTTTTTTCGTGCTCCTTGCCCTACGAAAACAAATTGTATTTCTGTGTCATCCTGAACAATTGCGGCGGCTTTCACGAACTCTTCAAGTCGTTGAGTCAAACCCAAATTACCGGAGTACATGGCGACAAACTTGTCCTGCAGGTCAAACTTTTCACGGAACTGATTGTTGGATTCGATCGGTACAATCTGCTGCGTGTCAGCCCAGTTGGGAATAATGGAGATCGCGTCTTCGTGGACACCGCCATCCAGCAGTAACTGCTTCATATCTTTACTAAGAACGACCATCCGACTGCAGCGGCGATAAATGTCAAACAACCGTGTTCTGAGTTTGCGAATCGCCCAGTTATTGCCAACTTTATTCAGCGCGACCGCGACGTCCGGATAGATATCCTGCAGATAACCTACCATTCGGCACTGACTGTGTCTTTGAAATCTGTCAGCCACAAATGGCAGCAAAAACGGATCAGTTTCGAACACAACTACGTCTGGTGCAGGCAAAAATCGGATTTGACGTCGGCATGACATAACGAACGACAGAAAGTTGATTCCCTTCAGCAACATGTTTCTTTTTGAAAGCGTCGTATGTTTTACGCGATGGATGGTGACACCGTTTCGCTGATCTGACTGTTGCCAATCGGACTCCATGCACGAAACATTAGGCTGGCCCACCAACACATGGACGTCGAATTCTTCCGCAAGGCCTTCGCAGAGTGCGGTGAGTAGCTGACCGGTTGCTTCCGTATCCGGCCAGTACGAACGGTTCAAGAATAGAATTCTCGGCTTCACTGAACTACCCATACCACCCAGGCAGACGACTGGCATCTGCAACTGTCCGCGCGGACTTCGTCCTCCTGGGTGACTAACGCTCAGCAATGAACGCCCCTGCGGAGGAGTAAATTTTTTTAACGCAGCCGCTTTCCGCGACAGACTTGAGGGAGATTACTCAAATTTTCAAAAACAATGCTAGACCGGTTCTTGTCGTGCGTTCCGCGACGTGAAGTCGTGGTGCAGAGTCGGCCTTGTTGGTTTGCAAAGAGTTAACGACCGGCGGGAAACTGCAACGATCACCGACGACTTGAAGGCGCCAATTTCAGTTGGCTCAGACGTGCTGTTCGTCAAGGCGTTTCCGGGGCTACGCGACTCGTAACAAGTTGCGGAATTCACCCTCGTTCTGAACGAGGTCATGATAGGTTCCGCGATTAACGATGCGTCCCTGCTCAAAGACGACCACCTGTTGAGTATTAACAATCGCTGATTGGCTGTGGGCAATGACAATGATGGTCAGACGACCGGAAAGTCGCTCCAGCGATTGTTGAATGCAGCTTTCATTCTGAACATCCAGAGTACTGGTCGTTTCGTCGCGTATCAGAACGGACGGATTGCGCAATAGGGATTGCGGCAAAGTCAAGATTAGTTCATCGCGCGAAGAGCCTGAAAAGGCGATGCAAATTGAACAAACTGGCATCCCTTAAGCGGCACGTCTTTCGGATTCGGACACGGATGCGCCTAAATTAACTTCAACAGTTTCTTTAAATACTCGCAGTTCCGGAACTGCAATTCGGTGCCAAAACACAGTACGACGTCCGATTGCTGACACAATTCGCATCAGAACCACCCGAGCAGTGTTGAAGATCAACTTCAAATCGAGCAGCAATGACCAATCTCGAATATAAACAAGATCTCGTTCAACGCGACTTTGAACGCAGTTCCATTTGAATACGCCGCAGTACTCAGTGTATTGGGCGAGGCCTGTGATCCCGGGCTTTGCGACGATCCGCTGAGGATAGTCTTTCACGACTTTTTGAAACTGATGACAATCATCAAAATGATGCGGTCGGGGCCCAACAATGCTCATCGATCCCAACAGTACATTTAAGAACTGCGGAAATTCGTCGATCTTGGTTACTCGCAATAATGATCCAATCGGAAAAATTCGCTGCGACGCATCGCATCCGATATCTGACGCACCGGAAACCGGGACGTTCATGGTTCTGAACTTTAGAATTGAGAACGGCTTGCTGTCGCGTCCACAACGCACCTGTCTGTAAAACAACGGCCCGGACGACTGCAGCAACTGGGCCATTTTAACGACAACACACAACACCGGCAGACAGATGACCACGATCGGTATTGAAAGGCAAATGTCTATTGCTCTCTTGATACCACGAAAGACTGGTAATCGGATGGCTGACGTCTCCGATACAGCCTTCAAGGATTTCTCGGCATTCTGATGGTCAAGCTTGCCCACGAGTCCAAGTCTGACCTGCCGAATTTCTAACTGAGAATTTCTTTTCATAATCCCGCTCACTTCCCCTCCGTGGAATTACGAGCCGCGTCAACCCGGAGTATTGCGAGTGAAATCTCTTTATCGTCTGGATCTCGTGTATGGCACCAATTAAGTTGTTTCCTGCATTCTTCCAGTTCCCCGATTTCAAGGAGTTCCATTGCCAGTCGTTTTCGGACCGATAGGTTTTGGGGAGCAATTGCAGCCGCTTTCCGGATGTAAGCCAAGGCCTCCGGATGCTGTCCCTTAAATGAAAACATCTCGTGGCCTCGCTGCCAGAAATGCACATCCTTGAGTTTGCAGTTCGAGACAAGAAATTGAAAATTTTGGGTATACCAGTCAGCCACAACGACCTGCTGATCGGGTAGCCCGATTCTTTGAAACTCACGAAACAGATACCACAGGCCGTCTGCCTGGGGGGCAATCCTTTCGATAAAACCGGATCCATTCAGGTAAGGAGCCAATTCCCTCACAATCAATGGACGAATCGCCGGATCCAAAGCAAATGCTTCACTCAGGCTAGAGCATGCACGATCAACGTCACCCTTCTCTGCCTGCGTCAATCCGACATGATAAAGCACCGTTGGCGAGTGTGGTCGCACGCGAATGGCCTGATCGAGCAAGGCGTCTTCTTCGTCTGACGAAATACCCACAAGGAAACCAAGCCGCGCTATCACAAGATAAGTATCACCCCGCAGAGGTTGCCCACACACTGCTTTTCTGGCTAAGAAAAATGCCCGATAAAGATCGGCCGAATGATCACCAAAGGCCCGAAACAGCCATTCTGCGACCTGATGATCAGATTCAAAATCAGCGTTTTGAACTGTATTCTTGATTTCGAGCGTAGACATTCGGTTTGGCCCATCCGACTGCGCAAGCTCAAACCGATGCAGGTACATGCCTGCAAGCGTCGACATCGCCGAGTAGTCTGTCGCATTGATTCGAACGCAGTTTTCAAGATGCGCAATGCGATCAGAAATTGGCAGGGTGTTGTCCCTTTGTAACAGCGCATCACTCTCGGAGCGCGCATCGCGAATCACCATCGCCGCTGTCAATTGCCCGACAGGCAACGCCATAACGACGATTATCCACGCCAGCAAACTTGGCCACAGGGAACGACGTGGGCTTGCCGACTCTGTAACTTCCAGTTGGTAGCAGCGACAGGCGCAGGCAGCCAGAACCAATGTTAAGATCATGCAGCCAGGGATGTACCAGACAAAATCGATCGTTGAATGAACAACACTCACAATTAGCCCGGCTGCCAACACTGTAATTCGTCGTCGGGATTCGATGTGTTTACTGAGATAAGTCTTCCAGACCCATCGTCCAGATAAACATATGCCCGCAAAAAGCAATACTAACCCCGGCAGCCCAAGCTCAAGAAACACCTGCAGATACCCACACTCAGCATGGGAAAAACGCACGTCAAAGTGCTGGCCCAGCCATATGGGATAAACTTCGGCATGACTGCCAAGCCCCGATCCGGTAATCCAGAAATTGGGGATGGCCTCAATCAGCGACTTCCAAAGCACATACCTTCCACTGGAAAGGTCAGACAGGGAGGCTGCATTGCTGATGGACTCCCATTTGGTGACCAAAGCTTCTGTGCCGAAGGCGAGGACGCCAACAAACACGAACAATGTCGCTGGAAGAACGAGCTTGAGCAACATACGCCATTCGAAGCCAAACACATGAAGTGAAATCAAAGTTGCGATCAGTAATGAGGCAACTCCACCTCGAGACATGCTCAGCAAACCTGCCAATGCGACCAATGCAATGGCCACGCCCAGCAGCTTTTGACTCCCGGCGCCCGTCGGGCGGGAAGTGACAAATTCTTGCGGCTTGACACCCCTCTGCCTTTGATTTCCGAAAATCGCTGAACTTCCGTGCCACCACCAAATGAGTGGCCCGATGCCCAGCGCCAGAAAATGAGCAAAGTGATTTTGATTGGTAAACGTGCCCTTCGCCGGCCAGCCAGCATCTCGGAAAGGATGTTCAAAAAACCACAAAAAACGACCGTTGCCAATGAGCAGTTGAGCCAGCCCAATAACGGCCATCATTGCACTTCCAATTGCGACTAATCGGATTGCCTGGTCAATTTTCTGAACGGTTCGAAGCCGCTGCACAAGAACTAGAAAAAACACGGAATAAGCAACCAACAAGACCATTCCGGAACGGGTCAACGAGGGCGTCAGCGAGAGAATTGGCCACGACGACGTACTGTACAAACGCCCATCAGGGCTTCCCCAAAGAGCCAGGTATTCGCCCAAAAACGGCGATAGAGATGACAAAAGAGAGGCAGGCCATGGTAGTAGCTGAGCACTCACTAAAGCCATTGCACCAAGCACAATATATTCAGCGCCTGAAAGTCGTGAATCAGATTCCGGCTGAAGAAGCTGACTGATCGCCCAGGCAAACCCCATCAACAGACTGCAGCAAACAAAAACAGCAACTCCAGTTTCAGGAATGCCTGCCATCATCAATGGCACAATCAAAATGGCCACTGTGAGGCACACGTTTGCAATACCATCGAGCCATACGATGGTATGCTCTGTTGAAAGAAAAGCCGGCGAATTTTCGTTCCGCATTGCCGGTCTGATGATCTGCGAAATTGCGTTCATTACGCAACCTTCTTTAGTGGATTTTCGTTTGAATCCAGATCAGCAGCAACGTCATCCACAACATCAAGCTCATCGTCATGACCATAGGAATAATCTGATCCGTACCCATAGCCATAGCCGTACTGATAGCCGCCCTTGTTGCTATCTTCGCTTAGGCTTGTGTTCGCGACGATGCCCACGATCTTTAGCCCCATTGATCTGAGCTGATCAACGGCTCGTGTTACGCTGCGACGATGCGTCTTATCAGGATTCATCAGGAAGAGCAGTCCATCGACAAATCGCCCAACAATGGCTGCATCGCTCACTGGCAGCGTTGGTGGACAGTCGACAATTACCTGATCGTATTCAGAAATCGCCCATTCAAGGACATTCGCTAATGACGGCATCGAAAGCAGCATTCCCGCATTCAAAATGCGTGGCCCACATGGAAGTACATCCAGAAGTGGAACGATAGTCGACACAGTTCTCTCTCGACAAAGTTGCGGAATATCTGATTCGGCTCGCAGCACTTCAGAGAGTCCGCCATTTCCGCGGACATCAAGAAGCCGCGATAGCCCGGGACGTCTCATGTCTGCATCGATCAGCAGTGTACGAATTCCTGTCTGAGCATAGGATGCCGCCAGATTTACTGTCGTTGTTGTTTTTCCCTCACTCGCTTCTGTACTGGTGACCGCAAGACACTTTGTTTCCAGAGGCGAAAGCGTCAGTGAGGTTTTCAATGTGCGGAAACACTCTGCATGGGGCGTTTGCGGATAGCTGTGGACGTAGATTGTCGAATTCTGAACTTCGTTTTCCGGCATTTTTCTGATAATGCCAACGACTGGAATCCCAAGTTCTTCACGAACTTCTTCCGGTGACCGCAGTCGATCGTCCAGCAGATCAATGACATAGATGATCGCAAGCCCCAGTGCGACGGCGACCAGGCAGAACATCGCCATTGTATTTGTAAGAACCGGGTAGGCATGTGTTCGCGGCAGCATGGGCTCGCTGAGTGTCGCCACCTTAAAATTGCCAGTCCCCTGTTCAATGTTGATTGAGTTCAATCGATTCAAAAGTGAGGAATGCAGTTCGCGCAATGTCTCAACTTCTCGAGACGCCAGTTGAATCCCGGCAAGCTTGTCGCTCAGTTGAAGAGCATCGCTTTCGACGACCACGTATTCGCGATTCAACGAGTCTTCGTGATCTCGTGTTGCCATCAGTTCTGACTCAATGTTACTGACCAGCCACTGCCCGACTCGATGATCGCGAATCCCAACACTAATCTGCTGTTCCAACGCCTGCTGGGCCTCATAGAGACCTTCTCGCTGGGACTGAATTTGAGTCAACCTTCGTTGGATTTCAGAATGGCCGTTCCCAAAGTGGCGGCGCAATCCTGCCAGTTCGGCTTCCAAACCTCGCAGGTCAGCTTTTCGGTTTTCAACGGTCTCAACATTGGTTGCCCCGCTGCCAGGAATTCGTGACATTACCTTCGCACCGACAATGGACTCCAGTTTTTGCAGCGCTGGAGTTAGATCAGCCTGCTTCATTACCAGATTTCGCGCCGAGACCAGAGTTGATTCCAATTCCAGACGTCGGGTGCGAATATTCGTCAGTTCAGAATTGAGATGACTTACTCGCTGAACAATCGGATGCTGTTCATTGGACCCTTCCTTAATTGCAATGTCACCACAGTCGCGCCGCGCCTGCAGCAATCGATTTTCACCATCCAGCAGTCGGGCTTCGACCTGGGATCGATTCAACTCAAGTTGATTCATCAACTCGACGGTCATGTTCTTCTGATATTCAGCCATGAATTTTGACGAAGAGACTTTCAGTGCCTCGATCGTACTCACGGTTGACTCAGGGCTCAAAGCGCGACATTTAATCTGCAAGACACTCTGATTCGCCTCAAATGTGACGGTCAGCATCTGCCGAAGTATGACGGGCCAAAGTGTCTTGTCTGGCTGATTGGCTAACTCAGTCGGAATTGAGTCCATATCTTTGACAGTTTCAGAAAGAACCTTGTCACTCAACAAAAGCTGGCGGTAACTGGACAGCAGTCCCTCAACTGCTTTGGCAGATTGCATTCCTGGATCCATTGATGATTGCGTGACCATCAACTTTGCAGACGCTTCGTATTGTCTGGGAATTCGATTGTGTCTGGCGATTGCAAAAAACGCAGCAACCGCCACCAGGCCGATCAGAATCATCCGGTGCCGATTTACGACACGTAGGAATCGCATGATGGCATGGAATCCCTGTGGTTCCGATGAATCCAATTGTTCCGGGGTATATAGGTCCATGTCTGTGATTCAGTCTGACTTACTGTTTTACGTGAGTAACGGTCGCCATTCACTGCCCAGCGAAACGTTTCAAAATGTCCCGAGTCTCGCAGCGTTGATTCCTGCCCCAAACAGCCCACTTAGCGTCGACAAAGTGAAGGTAAGCACATTTTCTTCAACCGTAACGATGTCATAGGGAGCCAACGCAATATTCTCGTTGCTGTCAGCCCTCGCTTTCCGAATTGATCCGCGAATTCGCACAGTGCCATTTCCGTCGGGCACATGTCGCGTAATCGTTACCTTGTCTGAAATCCAGTTAGAATACGTTTGTCCGCCAGCCATGGTCACGGCATCTAAAAGATGCACATCCTGTCCAGACGGCACCTCGACGACCTGATTCCGGATCACGCCAACGACTTGAATTGGTCTCGGTGCAATTTTTTCAACATACACCAGCGAACCTTCGGAAACCACGATATGGCCAAGTTGCTGGGGGGACGTCGAACTCAAGCTTACCGCAAGGGCCTGAAATGAGTTACCGTCGTGATGTCCGACTGGCAGGATTGTATTCTCAGCCACTGACTCTGCGATTTCCTGCCTGCCATTGCTAACAGAAATCTCTCCGGAGGCATCGCTCGAAAGTCCTCCTGCTCGTACAATGATGTCCGCCAGTGTCGAGGTGTGGTTCGTGATCTTAATCGGACCTGGAGTCTTGACAGCACCGCTGACAAACACGATTCGGTCGCTGCGTTTCTCCACCGCAATGTCAACAACGGGTGTCAGGAATACATCTCGCTCCTGGCTGACCTGTACGATTGCCTTTTCGGCTTCGGCACGCGTCAGACCTGCAAGCCGGACAGGACCAATGTTTGGAAGCGATGTATCGCCGGATTCGTCGATGCTCACATTCCAGGCGATATCAGAACCTTCGCCGGAAGTGCCTGTATTCAGATTCACTTCAAGCCGGTCTCCTGCCTGAATCGTCTCATCCAGAGACGCGGTATTCGCAAAAGACGTCAGATTGATTTTGGAATAGTCCCGAATCGGCTTGGCGGCATACCTGGCTGGCAACTCGGACGCATAGAACTGTGTCTGCACGCAACCAGCAGTGAGGGAGAGTGCAACAAATATGAGTGCGGTTTTCATGCAGCAATCATCCATGACCGTTGAACGGACTATTTCTAAAATACGAACGGGGCAGTCGTTAAGTGTTCGTTCAATAATGCACGTCGGAAAGATCTCCGGGTTGTACAGGTTGTGCGAGATATAACTGTGGGAGCGATTGGCTCCGAGATGGCATCAGTGGTTTGAGCCATTAGGTTTCAAACTAATTCTCATCCCAAGCCCTTGTGCAGATACGATCTGGCAGTTTTAACCGACGGGAAATGCCAATTCGGAATTTTGCACACGTCGGAATCAAGCTCTGGCAGAAACTGCCGAAGTCCGGAAAAAGCTATTTCACGCTTCAGCGATTCAACTCACCGATAATCCCCCCCAATGTCTGATGCCCTTAACAGCAATCATACAACGCAAGGTGACCGGCCAATGCACCCCAGAAGTTCACAGCGGACTGGTCACTTCAGGTGCCGACATTTCAGCCAAACGCGTGGCCTCTGGAAAAAAACAGCTGAATGACTGCCTTAGGAAGCCTACTGAAGCCGGGTCCGCAACGAATGAAAAGACCAGATTCAGACTTCACCAGGTAGCTCGATACTCAACCGACGCACGGCGAGTTGACCGCCGCCCCACGAGCCCATTTAACAAATGCGGCACGAAGCCACCCGAATTCACCCAAGGGAACCCGTCTATTGCCAAGCGGTCACGGGTCCCTATCGCGAACGATCTGGCTGTTCAAACAAGTCACTTCTGAGACGCACAGCGGAACAGGTTTCAGACTCAAGGAAGTGGTCCTAAAACAGTTGCTGAGTAACTCAACAGGAAAGTGAGTTGCCTACGGTGACTTAAGAAAGAAGGTTTACCTGGCAACGCTACCGCCTGGACAACCGAACTCGGGGTCACCGAAAACACAAAGCTCCGACGCCTGAGTTTCGCAGGATCAGTTACGTAGTGCGCAACACAATTCCGCAGCAGATAAATCCGGTAAATCGGAACTCCAGAAACGTCTGGCAACACGGGCTTGTTTTCAAAAGCGTCGCTGCAGGCAATCCAAAAAAACGGCGGCCACGTTCTGACTAATCGACAACAAGCATTGATTTCACAACGAAAACAAAAACGACGACGAGCGTTTCCCATAGACAACGCGTCAGTGCAGGCTCGGCCAGTCCGGCGATTAAGATCCGAAACTATTCGTACAACAAAAACGCTTTGCGTCGCAACAGAAAGTCGTCAATTTCGACGGCGGCAAATTTCAGTACATCTGCCGTGGATGCACCGTCGACAATCGCGTCCAGTGTGGCCTGGTTGCCGAGTAACCGCAGATACGACTTAGCGGTCCAGTTCTGTGGATATAGCTTTTGAACGGCCGTCGCAATTTCAAATCCTGTTCGTAACGATTGAAAAGCAAGGCGATCAGTGATGACCACATTAATCCCGCCACACAGCTCGTCTTTGAACTTGCTGTCGGCCGGAGTAAATTCGATGGGAACGAAGGTAGCGCCAGGAATACCGCGAGCGTGCAACTCGGTTGCCAGCGTTCGCCCGTCTATCCAGGGAGCTCCCAGTACTTCGAATGGAGTGTCTGTGCCTCGTCCAACGGAAACGTTTGTTGTTTCCATCAACCCCATTCCGGGATAAAGCAGCGCCTGAGTCAGGCAGCGCATGTTGGGCGAAGGATTCACCCATGTCAGCCCGGTTTGATCCCAAAAGTACGACCGTTGCCAGCCTTCGCACCGCACCACGATGAGATCAAGATCCAGCTTCAATTCGCTGCGAAACATCATGGCCAGTTCGCCAGTGGTCATTCCGTGCCTGACCGGCAGCGAATGAAACCCCACGAAGGACTCTTTTCCGGAATCCAGCATCGGCCCTGACACGTCCAGTCCATTGATCGGGTTCGGGCGATCCAAAACAATGAACCGCTTGTGGTGTTCGGCCGCCGCATGCATGGCCTCACCCATTGTAGAAACGTAGGTGTAGAAACGACTGCCGATGTCCTGAATGTCGAACACGATTGTGTCTACGCCATCCAGCATTTCCGCGGTCGGACGACGCGTGCTGCCATACAGGCTGAATATTTTCAGTCCGGTTTCCCCATCCGTCGTGTTGCCGATCTTCGACACATCCAGTTTTCCTTCGAAGCCATGTTCCGGACTAAACAGTGCCACCAGCGACACGTCAGCAGCATCATGCAGTAGCTGCACCGTGCCAATACCGTCAGTATTTCGACCGGTATGATTTGTAATCAGTCCGATCCGCTGCCCGGAAAGCTGCTTAAACTGATCTCGCTGCAGCACATCAATTCCGGTCAGCACGGCCCCCTGTGCTACGGCTTCCGCATTCAACATTAAGACGACAACCGCGAGACACACGAATTGAAAAACGAACCTGTTCATCATTGATTTTCCGACTTTGCGGGTTTGATCAAACTCATAAGGCCACCAACACCAAGCGTCGAAACAGTGCCGATGATCGCCAGCCACGGCCAGGCAACAAGTGCTTCACCATCGGCTGTTCTGAGAAAAAACTGAACATAGACCAACACGACAAATCCGCCCGCCATTCCAATCAACGCAGACGACTGGTTAGCAGATTGTACACACACGCCAAGCAGAAACACGCCCAGCAACAGCCCGCCGGAAAAACCGGCGATCTTCAACGCGTTTTCGACAACCGTATCCCCCAGATGCATCGCGAAAAAGCCGATCGCCATTTGCAGCAATCCAAAAACAAGTGTCAGACGTCGCGAAACGATTAGCTGGCGATCAGCCGACGGTTCTTCTCGGCACATAGGAATATAGAAGTCACTTAGAAACGCCGACGCGGAAGAATTCAATGAACTACTTAACGTAGACATCGCGGCAGACAAAATTGCGGCCAGCATCAGTCCAACCAGCCCTGTATTCTGAGGAAACGAGTTCACAATGAAGTGAGCAAATATTCTGTCATTCTTTTCAAACGTCAATTCCGGCGAATACGAATAGTAACATGCCAGCTGCACGCCGATGAACAGAAACAATGCATACTGCAGAAACACGACAACTGCACTTAGAAAGATGGCTCGTCCCGCATCGGCCTGACTTCGAGCACTCAGGTAGCGTTGCACCATCATGTGGTCTGTACCGTGGGTTCCAATCGTCAGTACGGCTCCACCAATAACGCCCGCCCAGATATTGAACGCGTTGCCGATGGAGTACTGAAAGTCCAGCACCTGCAGCTTGTCGTGCTGTTCAGCAAACGTCCACAGACTGTCCCATCCACCGGGAATTCGATTGGCGATAATAAACAGCGATGCGATGCCACCAATCATGTAAATCAGAAACTGTATGCAATCGTTCCAGACGACCGATCTCAATCCACCGAACCACGTATAGACAATCGTCACCGTGCCCATCATCAAGATACTGGCACCAAACGACCAGCCGATCATCGACTGCAGCACAATTCCGGCTAGAAACAATCGCAGTCCGTCGCCAAGGTTACGAGTCACCAGAAACAGCAGCGAAGCCGTCTTTCGCGTCGCAGGGCCGAATCGCAGGTCCAGAACCTGATAGGCCGTAAACAGCTTTCCCTTAAAATACAGAGGCAGCAGAACACGGACCACGATTGTGCGTCCGATGAAGTACCCAATTGCCAGCTGCAAAAACTTCATGCCGACTGGACCAAAGCCAACACCGGGCAGGCTTAACACCGTGGCCGTGCTGGTTTCAGTCGCCACAATACTTCCCAGAATCGCCCACCATGGCAGGTCGCGACCGCCCAGCAGGTAAGACTCAACATCTTTGTTCCCTTTGCTGGATCGGTACCCGATCAACACGGTAACCGCCAGTGCCGCACAGAGCACCAGAATGTCAAATATTCCGAGCATAAAATTTCACGTTTGAACCTGCTGAAAAAGACAGAGCGTCAACGTTAAACGAGCAACCGCTGGAAATCACAACAATGGCATGCCGAAAACCGGCCGCAGCGGCAACATGTTTCCCGCAGCGGGAAGTCTAACCAGCAACCACATGGCAATAACAGTCTCACAGCCGCTTCTGGCAGTTGCCACCGGTGCTTCAATTGATCAACGATTCCGGCGTATTCCTCCGCCGCACGCTTCCAACGACTAACATTGTTCGACAACATGAACGCCAGTCGAATATGATTGCCCACAAAGCCACCGGAACAGCAGCGTCAAGATGTCCAACTTAACGACCGAATCGATCAACCCCGCAACGACCGAAATAGACAAACTGAGCGCTCTCGAATTTGTGAACCTGATGAATTCAGAAGATGCGTCGGTGCCGACAGCCGTTGCCAGGGAAGCAACTAAGATAGCTCGCGCCATTGATGTCATTTCCGACCGAATTCGCAACGGAGGTCGGTTGATATATCTGGGAGCCGGCACATCCGGACGACTTGGCGTGCTGGACGCCTCCGAATGCCCTCCGACGTTTAGTACTCCGCCGGAAATGATTATTGGAATTATTGCCGGTGGCTACAACGCGCTGCACAGCGCTGCGGAAGGGATCGAAGATTACCCCGAAGTCGCCGTGGAAGACCTGAAGCACAGAAATTTCAGCAGCAAAGACGTAATTGTCGGCATCGCTTCCAGCGGGCGGACTCCTTATGTGATTGGCGGGCTGAAATATGCGAAGCAGATTGGCGCATTTGCGATTGGCTTTTCATGCAATGCAAACAGCGAACTGGAACCCGTGTCGGACTTAATGATCGTTCCCGTTGTCGGCCCGGAAGTCATCAGCGGTTCAACGCGAATGAAGGCTGGCACGGCTACCAAACTGGTTCTCAACATACTCACGACGGGCACGATGGTGCAGTTGGGAAAAACCTATGGCAACCTGATGGTCGACCTGAAAGCGACAAATACAAAACTGGTTGCCCGAGCACGCAGACTGGCTTCGCAGTTGACGGGACTAAGCGAAGCCGAGGTCGACCCACACCTTGCCGCGTGCAACGGTGAACTGAAGACAGCCGTGGTGGCCATTCGAGCTCGATGTTCACCGGAAGACGCTCGGCGTCTGTTAAAGGCGGCGGCCGGCCAGTTGCGATTCGCCCTGAAGTTGTGTGATTCATCGCGCAAAGACAGGAACGTCCATGGCTGAGTCATTAGTCATCGGTGTTGACGCTGGCGGCACAAGAACAACGGCATGGATTGCGTCAGAAACAGACACGGGCAACAGTCGTCCGCTTGGCATAGGTCAAGCGGGGCCCGGTAACTTTCGCGCGGTCGGATTCGCCAGCGCGACAGCAGCCATTCAATTGGCAGTTAGCGAAGCATTTCTGGCGGCCGAACTAGCCCCCCGACAAGTGTCAGCGTTGTGCATCGGCGCCGCAGGTGCGGGACGGACAGATGAACAGCAACGTCTTCAGCAGTGGGCAGACGCAGAAGGGCTTGCGAACCAAACCTGCATCACAAACGACGCCGAAACGGTACTGGCCGCAGCAAACCCGAATCTTGTGGGAATCACACTAATAAGTGGAACGGGCTCGCTGGCGTGGGGCCGCAACGCGGCAGGAATCCAGCACCGGACAGGCGGATGGGGCTACCTGCTGGGTGATGAAGGCAGCGCGTATGCAATCGCCCTTGCCGGATTGAAGGCTGCCACCAAAGCAGCGGATGGCCGAGGTCCACAGACAACCCTGCTGCCAGCGATTCAAAAACGCCTTTCCGTCAACGCCGCGAACCAGCTGATTGCAAAACTCTACGACGCAGCGATGACGCGAGACGCAATCGCTAGCCTGGCCGATTGTGTTTTCGACTGTGCAAACAGCGGCGATTCCGTGGCCGACGGAATCATCGACGCAGCCGCAAGCGATCTGGCAATCATGGCGAATACGGTCGCTAGTCAGCTGAACCTGAAGACGGCCATTTTCCCCGTCGCCCTGACTGGCGGAGTCATCCTGAATCAGCACGATTTTCGCCGACGCGTACTTGCTGACTTAGACATTCTTAACGCCACCATTCATCTTATCCCGGAACCCGTTCAAGGCGCCGTGCGTTTGGCTCGAAATCTGGTTCGCGCGGTGCTCCCATCAATGACTGCCCGCGCATTGTAGTGTTCAAATTGAAGGAACAGTTTATGAAAACAATTCGAAGCAACATCACAGGCCGCAACTGGTGCCTGGCACTTCTGCTTGCCATCGCCACTTTCAAATCTGCAGCCGCAGCCGAACCGAAAGCAACGCTGAAAGTTCTTTGTTACAACATCCATTACGGACAGGGCAACGATGGAGAATACAATCTACCTCGTCTGGCCGAAGTAATTAAAACACTGCAACCTGATCTTGTGGCCCTGCAGGAAGTGGATGTCGGCGTCGAACGATCAGGCCGTGTTCACCAGGCTCGAAAACTTGGCGAGCTCACGGGACTTGCCGTGCGATATGGACCAACTCAACACTATCAAGGCGGCCTGTATGGCAATGCCGTGCTGACAAAACTACCGATTCTTGACGTTCACATTCAACCCCTGCCATACACAGAAGCGACTCCGGAACTAACAACTTATCCGCGAGGTGCCATTGCAGTGACGGTGACCGCGCCAAATGGGCAACCTTTAAAATTCATCAGCACTCATTTTCAACACAACCTGCCTGAAGATCGAGTTGCGGAAGCACGCGCCATCAACAACTTCTTCGCGACAGATGATGGCAGCGCAATTCTGGCGGGAGACATGAATGCGACACCAGATTCCGAACCGGTATCCATTTTGCAGAAAAAATGGGAAAACAACATCGATTCACCCGCGTCACCGTCTGCACCATCCAGCAAACCCACGACGCGTATTGACTACATTTTCCACCGCGGCAGTTCGCTAAGACTCAAGACCACCACCGTTATCAACGAACCGATGGCGTCGGACCACTGCCCGGTGTTTGCCGTGTTCGAAATTGTGCCTCACTGATTTCGGCCGCGAGCCAAAGTGGCATACGCGGTTTGACATTCGAGCATTTACAACAGCAGTTCTGGAAGACAGTTCAGGAATACGTTTACGTGAAAAACTTCCTATCAATCCTCACTTTGTTACTGATGCCTGTGGCCTCAGTTTTTGCCGGCACGAAAACCTGGGATGGACGACATGACACCGAAAACATCGAAGTCACTGTTGTTTACTTTGTGCCATCGGATCGCCAGCCGCTGCCGGACTGGGAGGATCGCGTCAACTACTTTGCCAGACGTATCGAACAGTTTCACACCCGAGAATTTCAGGACCAGTCGACGATGCGAGCAAACGTCCTGGAAACGCCGTTGATTTCTGAATCAACAACAGCCGAACTTCGCGAAGGTGATGCCAACGCAATCTTCTTTCGCACACTCAGAGAAGCTGATCGGAGGCTGAAATTTGCTCAGACCAAACAGGATGCATTTCCTATTCTGTTGGTACTGAGCGAAGTTAACTGGCGACCTCTGGATGATTTCTATCGGCTGCACCCGCAGGACGGCACGTTTGAATTCGAAGGTAACTACACGGGGCTGCAGCACTTTCCCGGAGCCACATCCGGCGGCGCTCGAGCGACCTATCTGGCAGATCGCGGAGTCGGCTGGGGGCTGGTCAGTGCGGACGGCTGGCGGGTTCCGTATCGAGGCTCGGACTGCGTGGTTTATCACGAAGGCTGCGGCCACACAGTCGGACTGCCGCATCCTGAAACTGGAAACGACTCAGTGATGAGCATGGGGCAGTATCGCGGCTGGATCAGCGAATCGTCCGTCGACAAAGAACAGAAACTCCGCATGGGATGGGAGCCAGGAAACAATGAAATTGACGCGTCGCTTGAGTTGTTTTCCGCGTTCCGGGCAATTCCCAAACCGCTTGTTCCTAAACCCGGGCAGCCCGTGCAGTTAGCGCTCGACTGGCCGCAGCACGCTGACGTAAAGACAGTGCGAGTTCGCTACCAAACGGCCGTTAATGGCCCGTGGATTGAAGTGCCTCAAGCCTTGACTGACACAGCGCCTCAGTTCGCCACTGTGGGAACGTTTGATCGAGCAACACCTGTGAGCTATCGAATTGACGCCATGCTGAAAGATGGATCAACGGCAGAATTGTGGGGATATTTTCAGGTAAGAACAGATCCTCAGCAACCCCCAATGCCATCCACGCTCTCAACAGATTTGATCGTGCAATCATTAGAATCAGCGGGCATTGAAATTGTTGATACGGTCCCCACAACAGGCGTCAATTTGCTGGAACTGATAAATACAGACTCCTGCTGGAGTGTCGGCGACTGGACGAAAAACGAACGCACACTGGAAAGCCCAAAGCGTTTCGGAGCTCGAATTCAGCTACCATATTCGCCACCCGAAGAATACCGTTTAACCTTAATCGTTGAACCACTGGATCCGCCAAACGGATTCCTGATCGGGCAGCGTTCCGGAGGAAACCGTTTTACGACTCTATTCAACTATGCAAACGGTGATGTTGCAAGTTCGGCAATTGAAAACATTGATGGTCGCAATGTTGGTAACGAAACGACATTTGCCGGAAACGTTTTCCAGAAGGACCAGCTTTCGCAGGTGATCACAACTGTCCGCAAAGGCAGCATCGCAATGTCAGTAGATGGCCGAACAATCGTTTATCACACGGGTGCCCCGGACAACTTGTCACTGTCAGATTACTGGAAGACTCCTAGTTCTGTCGCTTTATTCATCGGGGCCTACGATTGCCGATATCGCATTCACCGATGCACTCTGGAAACAATTTCCGGCGAAGGCCGATTGCTTACGACAGAGTGAACCGACCGAACACTGGCAACAGCCCGAACGGCTGACGCGTACACGCAACTAACGCTGACAGCCGCAACCAGGAATGCCGGGCAGTGGAAAGCTGACGCCCTGCCCTTCGGTTTCCCAGAAGAACGCCGGGCCGGGCTCACCACCAACTTCGTTCATCGTAGCCGCTTCAAACAGGCGGCCGTTGGCGATCGTGTACTGGATCTTCTGCGAGTCTCGAATGTTCAATAGCGGATCGGCTCCCACTTCGATGACCACAACGTCGGCCAGCTTACCAACTTCGATGGAACCGAGATCTCGATCCAGCCCAAGATATTTCGCTCCATGCAAAGTGCCGCTGCGCAAAGCCTGCAGTGGCGTCATGCCTCCCTGTACAAAGCTCCAGAGTTCCCAATGAGTACAGATGCCGTTCAACTGGCCGTGTCCGCCAGCCTGAACCAGTCCGCCATCGTCGACAACCTGTTTCGCAATTTCTGCCACGCGAATATGGTTGTAGTCTTCCAATGGCGATTTGCTGCGGCGGCGTGAACGAGGATTCAAAATGTGTGGCGGCAGGAATTTCTTAAGGCGAGGATGTTCCCACAGATCATCAACTTCGTACCAATACTGTTCGCCGGAAATGCCTCCATAGGCGACACATAATGTGGGAGTGTAACCGACACCCGTTCCGCGCCACAGATCCATCACATCGTCATAAGCCGTCTGTACGGGTAAGGTATGTTCAATGCCCGTGTGCCCATCGACGATCATCGTCATGTTATGCATAAACGTCGAACCGCCTTCCGGCACCACCATCATTTCCAGTTCGCGAGCCGCAGCGATCACCTGCTGTCGCTGGTCTCTACGAGGCTGATTATAGCTTTTGACGGAAAACGCTCCGACCGCCTTCATTCGCTTCAAGTGAAACAGAGCATCTTCAAAACTTTCAATTTCCGCCTTAAAGCTGCCGGTTGCTCCATAAAGAATCGTTCCCGTCGAGAACGTTCGCGGAGCCGTGATGAGCCCGGCTTTGGTGAGTTCACTGGCTGAGAAAATATTCTGAGTATTATTGGACGGATCATGAATCGTGGTTACCCCAAATGACAATCGGGCATAGTCGACCCAACTGCGCTGTGGGGTCATGCCTTCTGAAGCCTGAGGTCCGTGTGCGTGAGCATCGATGAATCCCGGCAGAATTACCTGGCCGGCGACGTTAACAATGCGAACCCCCGCGGGAACCTGCACGTCACCGCTTGCCCCAACGGCCGTAATGCGATTTCCTTCTATCACAACAGTACCATCTTCAATGACGCCCGCGGCCCCCATGGTGACGATGCGGCCACCAACCAACGCCAGACTTCCGGTTGGTCTGGCGTGCTTTGCCTTGAAGCCGATATTAACGGAAGTCGCTTTCGGTTCTCCCACCTCATCATCACCTTCATTTTTAACCGGCGGAACCATAAATTCGCCAATCTCAGCAGTAAACAGTTCTGATCCCAGCGACCATTGCAGCCGCTTTCCATCGCCCGAAAAGTGTGGCCAGTCGCCGGCCGAAGCACTGAGTTTACGAACCGGCAGTCCTTCAAACTTTGGGCCAACTTCAATGGTGCCGCCCGTATTCACAAACGGTGCCAGGTACACATTGAAGCGTTCTACGAATGCGATCTGCGAACCATCTGGCGAGATACAATAGTCGGTCGCCCATTTGCTGACATAATGTTCGCGTTCTTCGTTGCCACTCAGATCTATGGAATAAAGAGCTAAGTTGTCAGCTTCCTTTTCCGAATTCGTACGCTGCAGAAACAGGCGTTCAGAATCGGCCCCAAACTGCGGCCGGCTTCCTTCTTGGGAAATCCGCTTCGGTTGACCTCCGGACATTTCAATGCGATAGATGCCCGGTTCGTGCGACCACAGCGGTGAAGTCAACATTCCGCCGCTGGATTTCTCGAACACCACAACACGATTGTCAGGCGAGAACACCGGATCTTTATAATGTCCGGGCCGCACCGTTAAAGGGCGATTTTCGTTTGGGTTCGCAACCGACACAATCCGAATCGAACCCAGCGATTGATCGTTCCACGTCGTGTAAACAACAAAGCGTCCGTCTCTTGAAAAGCTGGGACAAAATTCAAATTCGTCTTTGCGGCCGGAAAGGCGGCGAACCGCTCCCGTCTGCAAATTGCGAACATACAATTGACCTAACGCCTGAAATACAACCAGCGTTCCATCGGGTGACGTCTGCACCCAGCGAAGCATCTTGACGTCAAATTCAACAGGAGCAACTTCAATAGGAAAACGCAGACTTTCAGTGACGGCACGGGTATCTTTAACACGAAACGGAATCACGCTAACTGCGCCGTCTTCAACGTTGATCCGACGAATCTTTCCCTTCGCATAGATAACGATGGATCGCCCGTCCGGCGTCCAGGAAAACGCTGGGTAGACTCCATGAATGGCCCATGCTTCCTGCATGTCACGTTCCAGCTGATCGTACACAAGCCTGACTGCACCAGATTCAGTATCGAACAGATGCAGCCCCGTCTTCGGACCGATTCGGCGTATGAACGCGATGGTCTTTCCATCAGGCGATGGCGTTGGCCGACATGCTCCTCCAGGACCAGTGATGTAAGATTCGGTTTCGCCTTTCTGCAGATCTAACCGCTTGACCACATAGATTTGACCGTTCGAATCTTTGTCATATTCGAACGCATCGCCCGGCGTCGTGTCCTGTGAATAATAAAGATAGCGACCATCCGGTGAATACGCAGGCTCGTTAACATCCTTCTGATCGTTCGGACGCTTCGTCAGCTGCACACCGCTCATCGACTTTGTGCTGGCCGAATCACGATGGAACATCCACACTTCACCGGCCCCCAGAGAACGCCGACTACTGAAGTGTTTGCGAGCTACCAGATACTGGTCATCGGGAGACCATGCGGGACCGTTCAGCAATCGAAAGGACTCATCTGAAACCTGCCGCAGTTCTCCCGTGGCTCGTTCCATAACCCAGATATTGTCGCCAGCTTTGCCTGCTTTACCGTTGCGATCGCTGGTGAATGCAATCCACTTGCCATCATGACTGTAGCGAGGCTGGAAATCCCAGGCGACGCCGGACGTTAACGGGCGGGGAAAGATTCCGCTGGTTCCATCGGCACCCGAAATGGGCATCACATAAAGATCGCCCAGCAGATCGAACACAATTTCTTTGCCGTCCGGACTAACATCAACTGTGATCCACGTGCCTTCGTCAACGTCGATCGACTGCACAGTCTGCTTTCCCGGTGGCGATTCGATTAACCACTTATCATCGTCTTTTTTTTCTGCCGCTTCTGCAACATCAACAACCTGTCCCTGAACGACGGGTTCATCAAATGCAAAAGCCTGACTGACAAGCACGCACTGGGCCACGCCAAGACCAAAACACATCGCGAGCAACTGGCGAAGAGAAAAACGGGACATCACAGTAGTCAGTTTCATAGAAGACACTCACGTATTTAACATGGCAGCAGACATTAACTGCCGCCGCCTTTTGTTTTCGATTCGGCACCCGCCTGATGAATGCGACCAGCAACACGTGGCGAAACAACAAGGCCTGCCAAAAACAACAGCATTCGGCAATCTACGCCCGGAAGTAGCTGGCAATCACCGAATGTACGTCGCCTCGCAGGCTGTGGCAATCATCATACGGAATGTCGCTGACTAGCCGCCATAATCGGGATTATGGCATTTCGGCATTCAGGACGCGCTGTGAACACAAACTGCCCACGGCCTTCCCGAGACATCAGGATAGATTTCCCGTCCGAACACCTATCTGACAGTATTCTGATAAATCAGCCACTGTGAATTAATCCAATCCGGATCACCAGGCCAGTCGGTCACAAGAAATCGGTAGCGGGATGTCAGCGGATGGCCCTTGTCGATAACAAACCTATCATCCACGCATGGTGAAAAGCAGAAATATGGTTTTGACGGATGAAGCCTTGCCGACTGGGGTGCTCGAACATTATCCGGATGACACAGCACTGTAATACTCGCATCAGCACCACTGATCTTTCCTGACAACGACACCCACTTCGCATGTTCGTGATTTCCAACCAGACGACCAGATCCATGGTCGTTCAGAAAGTCATTCGGTTCACGAACTTCGTCAACCGAATCCTGCCGTTTTTCCTTGAACGACAACCAGCCCACACGGCCTCGCACAGCGAATCCACCATAGTGTTACTTTTCCACAACCAGGGGCGTATCTGTTAAAGCCTGCTGGACTGAATCCAGATCAAAGCAATAAAAAGTGCCATCACTAGGACGGACCGAAACTTTCCATCGTTCGCGAAGTACATCCACCGCCGGTGCCTCAACAGCGCGATGGATAAGTTCTGCTTCGAATCCAATCGCGTCGCTGTTACGAAACCGCGACACGACACGTTGATGCAGAACGCGGCCCGTCCGTCCGGCCAGGTTCCAGAAATCGACGTTGCGACCATCATATGTTGTTTTCACCCAAGCGCTAAAGATTCCATGCTGGTGAGCATGATCAAACGGAAACGTCGCGGTCAGAATTTTTCCGCCGGGCGAAAATACCGGATGCAGAAAGCCGCTGCGCCGATAAATCGAATCCATGCCGTCGGGTACAGGCGGAGAAATTTTGTTGTAAACAAGAACCGTCTGATTTCCGTCATTAATGCTGATTGTGGCTTCTGTTTCCGACAGGGTCAGATGATGAGCAACGTCTGCGTCGATCAGATCTTCGCTATCTGCCAGTAGGTTTTCCTGAATGACTGCCTTCAATTCAGGCATAATCCGAATCAATTCGGCAGCCACAATCCGGCCGACAACCACACTGCCCTCGGCATTCAAATGAGTATGGTCGGCCCCTTTTTCGGTCGTCGGCTCGAATGCCCGATAAGCTTCCGGCCCTATGTTATTGCAGTGCTCGATACTTAGCCGATTCAGGTCCAGCAATGGTACGCCTTTTTCCTTAGCAACAATGCGCGTCGCTGCGGCGTATGCCGCTAGTGTGGGATCAATATGTCCGTCTGCATCCCAGCGTCTACGAGCAAGGGATGTTATCAGAACAGGATGAATACCTGCCGCCACAGCTTCGTCGACATATCCGCGTAAGTGTTCACGAAACGCGCCGTCAGCGGCAGATTCTCGCATTGCACCTTTGCCTGGCTGGTCGTTGTGGCCGAACTGAATCAGCAGATAATCCGGCTTTTGATCAAGACATTTCTGCCACCACCCCTCTGCTCGAAAGCTGCGAGAACTCCGCCCTCCCTGAGCGAGATTTACGCAATTTGTTGTGGGCCGAAGCACGCTGCTGAACCCGGTTCCCCATCCGGCGTTGGCGGTTACGGTGGAATCACCTGCCAGAACAATCTTTATCGCTGGCACCACCGCGTCAGTCTGCTGTTCTTTTGAACCGGAAGTGACGGCTTCATCCGCGGATGAACGGGAAGCGACAGGTAACATCGCAACTAATAAAACAAAATGAACGTAACGGTTTTGCGGCATCAATCAACTTTCACGCGTGGCCCCATAAAATCGGATCCAGGCCAAAGTAGTCTTTGAACAGTGTGTAAAGTTCCAAATTGTGTTGGCACAATTCCATGGAATTCTCAAAAAACGTTTCTGTCGCAACGGCAAAGAATTCTGCCGCGTTGGTCGCTCCATAGCAATCGATCACTTTAGCACGCCGGTGTGAACAATCACGAACCAGTTGTTCATGAGCTGGCTGCATCACATCAACCCAGCGATCCAGTTCCAACTGACTTTCCAGCGGTGGAATCCCATCGATGAAACGACCGTTCATCATGTCCAGCTGATGAGCAAATTCGTGCAGCACCAGATTGCTGGCTCGGTACTCACGGCGACCGCCGGACAGCACATCATCCCACGAAAGAACGACGGGCCCCTGCCAGACCGCTTCGCCCAGACGATGCTGCTGCGTCTCGGTGATAATACCACCGGTGGATTCCAGCCCCCTGGCCCAATACGCTTCGGGATAGACCAGAATTGACAAAACATGATCGAACAGAAAATCGTTGCTGGTCAACGTAAGCAGCGCTGCCTGAGCCGCAATCGTGACACGAACTTCATCATCGATCAGCTGGCCATTGCAACCTTCCCAGTTTTTTTCGGCAACAAGTATCTGCACAAATCGCCTTAACTGTGCCCGCTGCTCGACGTTCAGAAATCGATCATGATGCACGTTGGCCGCGATGATCTGATTCCAGTCATCCGGAAATGGGCGATGCCTCAATGCGGCTCGTCGTCGATTCTTTAGCCACTGAAATATCATTGTCGATCAAGCCACATCAGAAAGTGCTGAGAATCAGGAAACGTCTGTTGAACAACAGGAATTTCAGAAGTCTACAAGCGGTGTTCACAAAAGTCCGTAAGGTGAGTCTGACATTCGCGACGGCCGTGGAGATATTAAAATCGCCACCTGGTCGCTGCTTGTGGAGATATTAAAATCGCCACCTGGTCGCTGCTTGTGGAGATATTAAAATCGCCACCTGGTCGCTGCTTAACGTCGTTTACTTTCCGGAGTTCCGGAATAGCTGTCGCAGCATTGATCAGATTGTTACCTGCGAAGACAAACAACGGAAACGCAGAAGCAAAGGGAGGCTCGAACCTGCTAACGTTCCCAGTTCACGCAAAGCCGTCGGTTACAAAGGCTGACATTTAAACTTTGCGAGTCGGATCGAAATACCGCAGCGACACAAAATCTGTCCGCAACAGTTCCACTGATGCATGATCGAAGACAACCATGAGTCACATTTATCCGGTTAACGATTATGGGCCATTAATGCCTGGTCTGGTAATGGCCGCAGTCGCGATCTTCCACGTCTTTCTGGCTCAGTTTGCGGTCGGCGGTGGGTTTCTGCTGTGTTATTTCCAGTGGCTGGCGATGACCGGCCGCAATGAACTGGCTCGACAGTTCGTTCACGGATACTTCAAAGTGCTGGTAATGATCAGCTTTGTACTGGGAGCGCTAACGGGCGTTGGCATCTGGTTTACTTCGATCCAAATCAGCGCCGCGACTATTGGAGAAATGGTTTTCAATTTCCATTGGATCTGGGCTACCGAATGGTCATTCTTCTGCCTCGAAATCGTCGCTGGCTACTGTTTCTACCGCTATCACGATCGATTGTCTGACAAAGCGTCTCTGACACTTCTAGTGCTGTATACGTTTGCGGCATGGTCAAGCCTGTTCTGGATCAATGGCATTCTGTCCTGGCAATTGACACCGGATTCATGGCTGGAAACAAAATCGATCGCCGACGGTTTTTTCAATCCGAGCTTCTGGCCGAGCTTATTTTTCCGCACAGTTGTATGCCTGACTCTGGCGTCGCTGGCTGGCTGCGTTGTCGTGAACATGATTCCGAATCTCGACCGACCTGGTCAGCAGTCGCTGATCAACCGGGCCGCCCATTTAATGGCCCCAATGCTGACGATGCCTGTGCTGGGAGCATGGTTTCTGATGTCAATGCCCGCTGATAGTCGCAGCTGGGTTTTGGGTGGCAGCCCCGCGATGATGCTGTTCTTTATGATTTCTGTCGGCGCATCGGTGGCAATCGGAGGCTACGCGGTCATCGGCCTGTGGATGAAGCGTCTGTATATCAATGGTGCCACTGCCACGCTGTTGTTGCTGCTGGCCTTTGGTGCAACCGCCGGAGGCGAATTTGTTCGTGAAGGATCGCGGAAGCCATACTCAATTCGCCATGTTTTATATTCCAGCGGCATACTTCCGGAAGAAGTCGCCGAACTCAGAAAAACGGGGTCAGTCACAAAAGATCCATATCCCGTCATTCACGAAACTGCACTTCCAAACGACACAGTCACTCTGGGTGCGAAAGTGTTTCGTCGACAATGTGCCGTCTGTCATACGATGGAAGGTTCCAACGCCGTCGCTCACCTGACTGAATCGTGGGACATCGAACAAATGCAGATGAACATTGCCAAACTGCAGCAGACAAAACCGTTCATGCCGCCCTTCGCCGGAACGGCCGAAGAACTGAATGCTCTGGTGTATTACATTCGCTGGGTACAGGAAGATCGGCCACCTGACTTCCCGGCCGATAATAATCCCGAGGCGTTACAGCAAATTGCCAAATGGATTGATGAAGCGGGTACTCAGGCGGCCACCGTCACATCAATGGAACGGGAGAATCGCTGATGAACATTTTCCCATTTCAGTTCGATTCCGTATTAGCATTCTACATTGTCGTTTATGTTTTAACGCTGGTGCTGCACGCCGTCTTCATGACCTATGTTCTGGCCGGCAGCATCTATTTGGCGTGGGCGGCCGCGTTTCCCGGATCCACTAAACCGGTTCGTTCAAAAACACCGTTGGCCGGACTGCTCCGCGACTGGATGCCGTTTGCACTGAGCGCCGCCATCACGGCCGGTGTCGCGCCGCTATTGTTTGTGCAAATCATCTATCGGCAGGAGTTCTACACATCAAACCTGCTGCTGGGCTGGCGTTGGATGACGGTGGTGCCCGTTCTAATTGTGGGGTTCTACCTATTGTATGTTCTTAAAAGCAAAACGGTGTCGCAGTGGTCGCTGGCAGCCCGAACGGGCCTTGCCGTTGGAGTGGCCGGAAGTTTTCTGTTTGTTGCGTTCTGCTGGACGGCAAATCACCTGTTGGGACTCGACCAGAATCGCTGGCCCGACGTCTATGCCAGTGGCGACGTGATTGCATCGGTGCCAAACCTGGCGTTGCGATTGCTGACCTGGGTAACCGGAGCATTTCCTTCGCTGTGTTCTTTGGCCGCATGGCAGCTGGCGTACTATGCTCGACTTGCCACAACGCAAGATTCAAACGCACACAACGAACACTTCACGTCTGACATTCGCAAACTGGCAAAGATGTCTCTGGGCGGCCTGATGCTGGCCGTTGTATTTGGCAGCAGTTACATCACCACACTGGAAGCGTCTGTGCGATCGCAGCTTACCGGTTCAGGAGCATTGTGGCTGTTGCTGGTTGTCATCGGAATCGCCTGCCAGGCAATCGGCTGGACAAAACAAATTAAACAGGGACAGCTGACACCTTTCCTAAAATCTCTGGTCACCGCTGGCAACGTGGTGGCACTGGTTGGTGTGGCTTTCCTGCGAGAAGTCATTCGCGTAGCGCATGTCGACATTTCGAATGTAACGTCCAACGTTCAGGCCGCGGCCGGAGTAGGCGGCTTTGAACTATTCATCGGTTTCACGATTCTAAATATCGGCCTGATGGCGTTTTGTATCCGCGTGGCAAATCAACGATCCCCGCGTTAGAGGCGGTCCCTTGCTTGCAGATCTACAAGCACGCGGCGCGAGCACGTGAATTCAGCCATGGCAGAATTCACTCGTTAACGCGTCGTGCTTGTACTGAGAAGTGCGCCGCAGCGGTTTGAAGCGAATGCTGCAGACAGGAGCTGCCTATGACAAGGCAGCTCCTGACCGAACTCCAGGTGTCTGAACAGAATAATTCGACCGACCTAAGACGCTTAACTTCACCGCGTGAGACTCAGAATGCTGGCAGTTTCCGGTTTCATGCAAGGCGTCTGACAAAGAACATAGCGCACCCCAGCCACATTTTGTGCGGCCCGTTAAGCGACGCCGCGCAGGCACGGAGAAGACACTTCACCACTTAAAGTCACAAGACCAAGCTAAAACTCAGACCTTGACAACACAGTGGCTTCCCGGGGATGCCTGGCTTGTGACTTCATCCAAAAAACATGCTGTAGGCATTGCGAAATGGAGCCACAACGGAAAGCACTGAGCCTTTGCAGGTTCCTGAACCGCAGCGAGTTGATCGATCAGGAGCACAACCTGATTCGCCAAGGACCGTCGCTGCTCAATTATCGATCGATATCTGTATCAAAGCCGCACAGATTCGGGCGAAACCAGGTTTTCGTTCTTTCATGCCAACAGCATTTAACGCTACTCACCACACACCCTGCCCTTTCTTAACGGTTCCTGTCAGTAAGGCGATCAGAAACAGCCGGATGTGTCGCGGCATTCGGGAGAAAGGCGTTCCTGAATTGGAATTTGCCCATAAATAACGTCGCCCCATTTTTTTGGTTTTCGATGAGGCCATCTCCACTCAGACGCAATGCAAAACATGCATGGCACACATTACCGGAATGCATTGGATATGGCGACACCCCCGTGCAATACTTACAGTGGAGTGGCTGACCAACCTCTCCGGAATGTGTGACGATTTACAAACACAAACGCAGGATAGATCATGACATCGAAAACTCACTTCACTCGTTTAACGGCGAGCCTCATCGTGCTGTGTATGGCCGCCTCCACATTCGCCCAGGATTCGCGAACGACAAGATCACTTCAGGAAAGTACGGAGAGAAAAATGGAGATTAGCAGCAAGTGCCCGGTAATGGGCGATGTCAGTCCAGCAGCCGCCAGGCAAACGGCAGCTGGAACGATGTCAAATGGAGACTGGTGGCCGAATCAATTGAACCTGCGGATGCTGCATCAGAATTCAGCGAAGAGCAATCCGATGGGTGTGGATTTCAACTACGCCGAAGAGTTTAAGAAGCTGGACCTGGCTGTCCTGAAGAAGGATATCAAAGAATTGATGACAACTTCGCAGGACTGGTGGCCCGCCGACTACGGTCACTATGGTCCGTTATTCATTCGCATGGCCTGGCACAGCTCGGGTACCTATCGAGTCAGCGATGGCCGAGGTGGAGCTGGCTACGGCACACAACGATTTGCTCCGCTGAACAGTTGGCCTGACAACGCCAACCTCGACAAAGCCCGGCGCTTGTTGTGGCCCATCAAGCAAAAACACGGCAATAAAATTTCGTGGGCTGACCTGATGGTGTTAACCGGCAACGTCGCTCTTGAATCCATGGGATTTGAGACATTCGGATTCGCCGGAGGTCGCGCAGACGTTTGGGAACCTCAGGAAGATATCTACTGGGGACCGGAAAGCACATGGCTGGGTGACAAACGCTACAGCGGAGACCGCGATCTGGAAAATCCTCTTGCCGCCGTGCAGATGGGTTTGATTTACGTCAACCCGGAAGGACCAAACGGTAAGCCAAGTGCGCTGGCCGCAGCTAAGGACATTCGGGAAACGTTCGCTCGCATGGCGATGAACGACGAAGAAACTGTGGCTTTGATCGCAGGCGGCCATACTTTCGGAAAAGCTCACGGTGCCGCCAGTGCGGAAAATGTCGGTCCGGAACCAGAAGCAGCCAGCCTGGAAGAACAAGGTCTCGGTTGGAAAAACAAATTCGGAAAAGGCAACGCGGGCGACACAATCACCAGCGGCCTTGAAGGTGCATGGAGCACCACCCCGACACAGTGGTCCAACGAATACTTCGATAATCTGTTTGGCTACGATTGGGATCTTATTAAAAGTCCGGCTGGAGCATGGCAGTGGACTCCGACGGATCCCGCTGCGGCGAACACCGTGCCGGATGCTCACGATGCGACCAAGACGCACGCACCCATGATGTTCACAACAGACATGGCTCTCAGAATGGACCCAATCTATGGGAAGATTTCGAAACGCTTTCACAAGAATCCAGAGGAGTTCCGACTAGCCTTCGCCAAGGCCTGGTACAAGTTGACGCACCGTGACATGGGACCAGTTTCACGCTGTCTGGGTCCAGAAGTGGCCAAACCACAGTTGTGGCAAGACCCGGTTCCAGTCGTCGATCACGAATTGATTGGCAAGCAGGATATCGCTGTTCTGAAGGGCAAGATCCTCGCATCCGGACTGTCTGTTTCCGATCTGGTCTCGACTGCCTGGGCATCTGCGTCCACGTTTCGTGGAAGCGATAAACGGGGCGGAGCCAACGGAGCACGGATTCGCCTAGCCCCACAGAAGGATTGGGCGGTAAACCAACCGGCTGAACTCGCGAAGGTATTACCTGTACTTGAAAAGATCCAACAGGACTTCAATAAATCGCTGACCGGCGGCAGAAAAGTTTCGCTCGCCGATCTGATCGTCCTGGGCGGGTGTGCAGCCGTTGAGGAAGCGGCGAAAAAGGCTGGACACGATTTGCAGGTTCCCTTCGTTGCTGGCCGCACCGACGCAACGCAGGAAATGACTGACGTAGAATCGTTCGCGGTCCTCGAACCGAAAGCTGACGGATTCCGCAACTACTTTGGCCATCAAATTGACCGACCAGGCGAAGAACTGCTGATCGACCGAGCTTCCCTGCTAACGCTAACTGCGCCAGAGATGACGGTCCTTGTTGGTGGCTTGCGAGTGCTGAATGCCAACTCTGGATCCGGGCCGCTTTCTCAACTTGGCGTTTTCACCAAACGCCCCGAGACGTTAACAAATGACTTCTTCGTGAACCTGCTGGACATGCACACTCAGTGGCAGAAGTCTCCAGTCTGCGATCACTTCTTCGAAGGACGCGATCGCAGCACGGGCGACCTGAAATGGACTGCCACTTCTGTCGATCTTGTGTTTGGTTCGAACTCGCAGCTTCGAGCCATCGCGGAAGTTTATGCCTCTGAGGACGCTCAGAAGAAGTTCGTAAATGACTTTGTCGCGGTGTGGAACAAGGTGATGAACCTTGATCGTTTTGACCTTGATCCAGTCCTTGCAAGTGGATCTCAACCTGCCGTATCCGGTCAACACTAGTCATTGCGGCCGGAAACTATCGGGCGACTCACCATGTCCGGAATCTAAGCTGTTGGACATGAATGAATGCATTGCAGCCGTATGGAACAAGGTGCAGAATCCTGATGGATTCTGCACTGTTCTATCGCTGCACCATGAACCGAATGAACTGCGTATCAATGAATGACGAGATGGTGTCTGAGCCTGTGGGTTCCTGAGCCGCACAAGCTCCCAGCAACAGTAGCGCTACATTTGCGATAACTTTGGACCCGAGACTCGTTCTCATCATCTACGGACAATCGTGAAACTACGATACGTGCGTAGGCACCTATTTCTGAGGCGCATACGGATCCAGCGTGCCGGGTACAATCGACATTATCCCCGGTCGTTATCGCCGCCCAGCCGGGGCACTGAGCGTCGACATTAAAGTAAGCAAACGCACACCTTTAGCCGCGAGATTGTCGATGCGTGCGGACTCCACGCGTCGGACGAATCCTCCTAAAGATCGAGACCGCTGGTATGTATCCAGATTCAGCCCTGGGATACCCATTTGTACAGGGTTTCCAAAACAGGCGACGTGGACCTTCGAATAAATACGGAACGTTCCCTAACGCACTCCGGCAATTTCGTTTCGAAGAATAAGATCAGGTATTCGCGGTTCCAACGCGCTGGCAGACTCCGAGCGAACTTATCCTAATTCGTGGCGAAACGAGTTCTCGATCAACATGAATAGGCCGATTCACAAGCCGACTCGTTGCGGTAGCGACTGATATTTCACCGGGTAATCTTTCGCAACATTTCCTCAGCAAAACCAAGTTGCTGCAGGCCATGCAACTGGCCAGTTGGCTGACTATTTCGCCAGCCAATTAAAAGCTGCCCTCTGGCGTGAGAGTAGTACACAAAAACAATAGCTGCAGTTACTGGCATCAACATGCAACGTCGCAAAAAAACGTTTATGAGCTGCACTTTGCTTTGAACTTTTGTTAGCGGTGTGGTCACCTGGTGTATGTGTTGGCCAAACTGTTGGCCCAGCTTCCGTAGATTTGGTAGCACCTGTTCGTAGGTGTTTAGTTGAGCTTCGCCCCACTTCTTATCGCTGTGACCAGCTTCTGGAACCTGGAGTTACTTGCACAATACCCGCCACATCGAATTCGCAGATGTAAAGCAGAAACCGATCATCGAGCCGTGATCAATCCACCTCGTCATCAGTGGTGACGATCACACGGGGCCTCTGCGATAAGCCGTTGTTGTCGGCCCGTGCGGCAACAGTAGATTGAAACACGAGCCAGCCGAAGGAGCAAATGAGCCAAGCGGCTCAACGATTTATCAAATTGATTCTTTTCATGGTGATGAAATTTTGGATAGATCGAGTGACCAACTTTTTTAAGGCTTTCGGCCACATGGTTATCGCCGAAAGTCTTGACGACTTTCGCTAGGTGGCGAATTTTGTACCGCCGTTCAATCAAGACTGTTTATGTATTTCCCCAGCATCGTGTAACCATCGTCGGCAACTTTGTTCCCGTCTTCGAAATCGTTTGTGTTTAGTCCGTTCGCAGTTTCCCATTCGTCAGGCATGTCATCGGGGTCAGTGTCTTGGGGGGGCGGGTGTGCTTTCCATTTCGGGCCAGCCACCGACGTCGTTCAGTGAATCAATAATGCCGGTAATCTTTGACTGATCAACAACACGCTTCTTCGTCTTGTAGACACCCTCGTAGGTTGCTGTGCCGTTGCGGACTTCTGCAACGGCACGAGTATCGACCGCAGCGCGTTTTGCTCCGGCATTACTGAGAACAGTTTGATAGGCTTCTTCCGGAGTTTGTTCGCCCATCGGCATAGCATCCCACGGTTGATCAGGCTTGATAAAGTTGCTGTCGCGAACGCCGCTCCAGTTGTCACCTGTCACTGAGGCACTGCCCTTTACGAAATTTCCTGCGACAGACCACTGGCCTTTGTCGTCTTCACAGCGAGATAATGGCTCTGCAAGTACATCCACTTTGCCAGGATCAGTCGCGGAACCAGGCTTGTAGTAATTGGCAACCATGTTGATGGTGGAAACTTTGAATTTTTCGTTTCCTTTTTGCTGAACTTCCCCGCCATAACAACTCACATACCCCCAGTTGTAAAGCACGTTGTTTCGATAGTCCGTATTACCGCAACCAGAGGCGAATCGCGGGTTACGGCCCGAGTGATGGGCGATGAGGTTATGGTGGTAGCTGCTGTGGCTTGATCCTCAAATACCGCCAAATCCAGGAGACTCTTTAACATGATTGGAATTGAACATGCTTTGGGTAATCATGGAGTATTGAACTGTGATGTTCTCACAATGGTAAATCGACATCGTCTCGTCGACGCTCCGGCTGGCTGACACATGGTCGAGCACCAGGTTTTTGACATACCTCATCG
>JBDNFN010000106.1:0-28528 GCA_041689795.1 Fuerstiella sp.
GAAGTAGTAGGCGATGTCCGTTTGATCCTTGCGTGATCTGCGAACCAGTAGACCTTTGCGTTTGCCGGCAGCGGTGGGAATTCTGAACGGGACAAACGCCCATTCATAAACACGATTGCCCTTCGTGCCACTGCCGCAACTAAGTTTCTTCCACGCTTTGCTTCGCAAAGCCTCAACATGTTCGTCGACGCGGCCATGGGCGTCGTTCAGAAATAATCGCTGCTGGCACGAGATCGTCACCACATCGTTCAGGCCACGCGTTTCCAGAAACATTTTGAACTTTGAGTCGCTCCCGTAGACCTCGTCGGCCGCTACCCAAAGTGCTGGAATTCGGGCGTGAACCGCGCGATCCAGCATCTCACGAACCAGAGCCGGTTTCGTGGCAAACTCCTTCGTGTCTGGAATGCGCGTTTCGCGACAGCGCGACCGCTCTTCACGCCAGGCGTTCGGCAACTATAATTCGCGGTCAATCAAAGCGTGTGCTTTCGAAGAGCGATAAGCGAGGAAGACTCCGATTTGACAGTTCTCAATTCAACCGGCCGTCCCCGAATACTGCTGCCCCACGCCAGCGGATTTGGTCCCCTTTTTCAGGAAGCCCGTTTCATCAATGATCAGCACGCCATTCTGCTCGGCCAGATGTTAGACGACGGATTGCTGCAGGTCATCGCGCACGTCATCGGCAGCTCATTTAACGCGCCCCAGAAAGTGCTGAATGTTTCTGGACGTCGCATCGCCCGCATGTTCGGCTAACTGCCGGCTGTTTTTGCGCCGCACATTCGAAAGCAGAACTGCCAGGTAAACGGGTGCTCGCTGACGAATTTTCAGGCGACCAAAACGAGGTCCAATGTGATCGTTCAGACGACAAAGCTCATCCCGCCATTTCCTGATATCACTCGCACCAGGCTTCCATGCCATCTTCGCTCTCCCAAGCAAACGAGTCCTAGAATCAACAGCATTTCAGGCATCTGCGACTGTAGTACTAGGCGGAAAGACTTAGAAGTCGTTCTTCGATCTCCTGAACCACTTCCGCAATTGTTCGACCTCGGCAGGAACTTGGAAGTTCAAGCGGCGTTTCTTCCTTGAGCCACTTCTGAACACGTTTTTCAGCAGCCACAACAGTGCTGTGATCTCGGCCGCCAAAGTACATTCCAATTTCGCGATATGCTGACTTCGTAAGTTTTCGAGCAATAAACATAGCCAGCGCTCGAGGACACGTTAGCGCTTTACGGCGAGACTTGGATCGCAGGTCTTTGGCTGTCAGACCGAAGGCATCGCATATAACTTTTTCAACATCGCTGATCCGAACAAGTCGACTGCATTCACGCTCCATGTCGCCCAGAATTTCGCGAGCACGGCTGAGCGTGATCCGTTTTTTGTTCAGCGAGTAATGTCCATGCAGACAGTTCAAAGCTCCCTGAATTTCGCGAACGTTCTTGCGGCATCGGCGCGCAACGTAATCAAGCGTTTCCTGAGTGAAACTTTCTTTGAATGGCAACGCCAGCGAAGCCGCAATTCGACGGCGAGTATCTTCTGATGGTGATTCGATCCGGCAGACAAGACCACTTTGAAAACGCGTGGTAAGTTCTTCGCGGTGCTTCGTCAGCAGTCGAGGATGACGGTCACCCGTCACGACTAGCTGACCGCCGTGTTCAATCACCTGCACAATCGTGTGCAGAAATTCTTCCTGAGTCGCTCGTTTGTTGTCGAGAAACTCAACGTTGTCGACAAGCAACACATCGACATTTCTAAAACGCTGACGAAACGAGGGCACCGTTTTCGTTTCCAATGCCTGAGTGAAATAGTTTGTAAACGCTTCACTGGAAATGTAAATCACATTCAGGTTTGGTTGTTTTTGTCGTAGCTCGCTGTAGATCGCTTCAATTAAATGTGTCTTACCAACACCTGTGGGACCGTGCAGGTACAACGGATTAAAACGCTCGCCCGGAAATGCGGCGACCTGCCCAGCGGCCATCACAGCCAGATCGTTGCATTCGCCTGTGACAAGACTGGTGAACTTACGAAATCGACGACGATTGGAACTTCGCACTGCAAGAGTCTGAACGCCATCAATCGCAGCGGCCACGCTGGACGGTGAAGGTCCTGACGATTGCGTTGCAGGCTTCGCCAGTTTACTTTCAGAGACGCGAATGATCTGTTTGCTGTCGACGCTTTGCCTATCCTGCAACTGTTTATCAACCGATAACTCAAACGTGCCGGATGGACCAAGCAGTGAGACTGCGGCCTTCGAGAAGTTTGAACGAAATCGCTTTAGCAACCAATTCGAAATGAATGGGTTGGGCACGAATATCTGAAGCGTTTCGCCGAAGATGGAAAAACGACTTCGCTCGGTGAACCAGTGCTTGTAATGCTGTTCGCCAACGGCGTGACAAATCGCATCAGCAATTCTTCGAGGATCGTTTGCTGCGCAATCCACTGAAGTCTTTCCGTGATCAACGGGTTGCGTCATGCGACCCCTCCGTCGAAACTCCGCGCAGCAGCAGGCCGGGAATAAAAGTGCAGTGAAAAAACCGGCACTCCGTCGCCTCAGCGTGTTACGCAGGGAGCAGTATGTCTATGGAACTTCGCGACTGGGTGCAGATTCCGATCGCGAACGTCTTACTCAACTCAACGTCTGCGATCTTAGCCTCGATAGACCAACTGTCAATTCACGGCAGCTCAATTCTCGTCACACAGTTTTCATGAGTTCCATACTGTGACGTTTAGGGAGACTTTGAATTTATTCCAACAGTTTACGCGTTCAAGGTTGATGGAGCGGATTTTTTATGTAGCCCAACATATGACGAATTTCCGCTGCCTCTTCCTGTCGTCTCAGGCAATAACTACATATGGTGCGAAGAATCCATTTGTAATCTGAAATCTGTTGTAACGCTTCATTGATATGTCACCAATTCGAGTTGTTTTTTCCATTGGAGCAATGCACGGAGGAGGCTCCGAACGACAACTGGTGTCGTTGTTGCATCACCTGGATCGAAGTCGTTTTGCACCAAGTCTGTATTTGGTTTACAGATCAGGTCCGCTGCTTAACGAAGTCCCGGACGACGTCCCGATAGTCGCATTTGAAGAACGCGATCAACGCAGACACTTCTATATGCCGGGGTCGATGCATCGTCGCCGAGTCAACGATCTTTCGCGTTACCTAATCGAAAACAAAGCCGACGTATCGTACGACCGGACTTTTCTGATGACACTGATTGCAGCTGAGGCAGCTCAACGTGTGAGTACTCCCAACGTGTCGACGATTGTGACGGATCCATCGCTTGGGTTTGCTCCGGTAGCAGGGCGTTTCAAGTGGTTTAAGAAACGCATTCTAAGGCGGCTGTATTCCAGGTCATCGGCAGTCGTTGCAAATTCGGATGGGGCCGCACGTTCTGCAGAAACCTTCTATGGTTTGAAGCAGAATTTGGTAACGACTCTTTATAACGGTGTCGACATAGCACGAGTTCGGCGATCTGCGGAATTGTCAGTTCAAAATCCATGGTGGAACGCCCAATTCAGTGGTCGGCGGGTGTTTCGGATTGTGACAGCGGGAAGGCTGAACCGTCAAAAGGGATTCCACCTGCTGATTGAAGCGGTTGGCCTAATTCGTCTGAGTCATCCCGAGATCGACATTCGACTTGCAATTTTGGGAGAAGGGGCAGGACGGGGCGACCTTGAGTCACAGATCAATCAGGCAGGACTGGCAACTTCAATTCAACTTATGGGGTTCCGTCATGAAGCGCCGGCGTGGTATAAATCGGCTGATTTGTTTGTGCTTCCATCGTTTCTGGAAGGCATGCCGAACGTTCTGCTTGAAGCCATGGCTTGTGGAACGCCGGTGCTTTCAACGGATTGTCCATCAGGGCCTCGAGAAATTCTGGCTAACGGCATTTGCGGGGCGTTATGTAATGTCGGCCGTGTCGGTGCGTTGGTAACGGGAGTGACTTCATTTCTGACGGACGACAGCCTGAAGCCGAAATACGTATTGGAGGCGACCAATCGGATTGAAGCCAAATTTTCAATTGAGCGAGCGACAGCAAAACTGGAACAAATTCTGGAAGACGTTGTGAGTCAGAACCCACGCGTCTGACGAACATCTCATTTGCCACATCGAGATATTGTGAGACCGAAAGTTATGACGTGTGCAAGCTGTTTTGAACGGACGTTCGTCAACCAAATCAGGCGGCCATTTGTAATGAGCCTGCTACTGTCGACCAGTTGCATCTTCGCCCCTGAAGCCTGTTCTCAAACCGACCGATTTTCTGCGCTGAGGCAGCACATGGTGTCGACGGTTGTGGAAGCCGAAGGGATCAAAAACCCTCTTGTTCTGGATGCCATGCGAACCGTGCCACGACATGAGTTTGTGTCGGGAACATTGCGTGGCCGAGCCTATGAAGACACGGCGTTACCCATTGGTTCCAAACAGACGATTTCGCCGCCTTACATTGTTGCATACATGACAGAGACCATCGATCCGCAGCCAACAGACAAGGTGCTTGAAGTTGGCACAGGCAGCGGCTATCAGGCAGCTGTGCTGGCTCAGATTGTCAACGAAGTCTATTCGGTCGAAATTGTGTCAGCTCTTGCCAAGTCGGCCGCTAAACGACTGGAAGATTTAGGCTATGGAAATGTTCACGTGCGTGATGGCGATGGCTATCTGGGATGGCCCGAACATGCTCCGTTCGACAAAGTGATTGTAACGTGCTCTCCCGAGGATATTCCGCAACCACTGATTGATCAGCTACGTGACGGCGGGTTGATGATTATCCCCAAAGGTGAACGATACCAGCAGTCGTTCTATCTTCTTAAGAAGGAAGACGGAAAACTAAAGGAACAGAAACTCGTGCCAACACTGTTCGTTCCCATGACCGGAACATCAGAACAGCAACGCAGAATCCAGCCAGATGCAAATAACCCACAACTGGTAAATCCCGACTTTGAATATGACGTCAACGAAGACGGAAAAGTGGATGGATGGCATTATCAGCGACAGGTCAGCATGTGGACCGAACAGCCGATGAAGGGAGTTCATTGCCTGAGATTTACAAATCAGGAATTTGGCGAACTTTCGCAGGCACTTCAGGGCTGTGCCATCAACGGACGTACCATCGGTGCTCTGGACTGCGCCGTCTGGGCTCGCCTTGAATCGGTGGTCCCTGGACCTGCGGCGACCGATCAGGCCGCTGTTGTCGTGCACTTTTACGATTCTGTCCGGCGAGAAGTCGGAACACAAATCGTGACTCGCTGGCGGGGCACTTCCAACTGGCAGCAGTCTCGGCGTAGAATTGGAGTTCCCCCGGCAACGCGAGAAATGATTGTTCGCATCGGACTGAACGGTGCGACCGGGACACTGGATATCGATGATCTGCAGTTGATTGCTCAGCCGCGTTAACACAGTCCGTTTTAATCGTCTGATTTTCGTAGCCGTTTCTTTGAGCCGTTGAATATCGCACTCTTCACACAACTGGTAGCTCGGCAGATGTATTCACTTCAATCAAGTCACTTGCCTTCAAGGCAATTCGTTATCTGCGGCCTGCTGCTGTCGATTATCTGCTTAAATCGAAGCGTTGCCGATGAAGTTGGAAATGTGGTGCGATCCGCCATTCAAGAAGCCAGCCCATCTATCGTGCGAATCCAGACCATTGGAAACGCTGGCAGCGATGAACTGGAAGTGTCTTCTCAGGTGACGACCGGAATCGTCATTTCCGACCACGGCGAGATCCTGACAAGTCTGTTTGGGTTCAGCGGCCAACCAGCAGCAATCTTCGTTGAAGACTCAACTGGGCAGCGCGTTGCAGCCACAGTCGTTGCTACAGACTATCTTAGAAAACTCGTGTTACTGAAATGTGCAGAAGGGCGATTTCGCAAAGCCGCCTTTTCTGAATCTCAGTGGCCGGCTGTTGGAGCCTATGCCGTGGCCGCCGGTAGAATGTACCCGGCAAAACTACCATCAGCATCTCTGGGAATCATAAGCGCGGTAAACCGAATACATGGTCTGGCAATTCAAACAGATGCCAAAATCAGTCCGGTCAATTTCGGAGGTCCGCTACTGGAACTGAACGGGCGCGCAATGGGAATTCTGGTCCCGTTATCACCTCGAGATTCAAGTGAAGAAATTGGTGGCGGTGTGGAGTGGTACGATTCCGGGATCGGATTCGCCATTCCAGCAACGGACGCACTTCGTTCTGCGGAGAAACTGCGATCCGGTACGGATCTTTTTCCAGGCGTGCTGGGCGTAAAACTTTCGACGAAAAATCCGCTGGCGGAACAGTTTGAACTGACGGAAGTTTACCCCGATTCTCCTGCAGCCAGCGCAGGCCTTAAACAGCACGATACGGTGATCGAGGTCAACGGAACAAAAATCGATCGTTTTGGTGTATTCGAGTCAGTCATTAAAGGAGCCTATGCTGGCGATCGCCTGGCTTTGAAAATAAAGCGTGGAGACGACGAATTCGATGCAGAACTTCAGCTGGCAGAAAAGCTGAAGCGGCCTCCAAAGGCTTTCCTTGGAATCATCAGCCAGAAGGTTGTGAAATCCGGTGACAATGCGATCGGCGTGAAAGTTGCAGTCTTGCCCTTGTCGCCGCTGTCCGTCGCTGGCATGCCGGAATCTGCGATCATTACCGAATGGAACAGTGAACCGTTGACATCGCTGGACGAACTTTCAAAACATCTGCGTTCAATAATTGTCGGAAACGAGATCCAGCTAACGTACAAGGAATCAGAATCTGGCGACAACAACACGATGACAGTCGTGCCGGGGACCAGAAGCTCGATTGTCGTGCCACTGTCAGAGACCTTCGTCGACGAGGCGATCGGCATAACACACATCGGTTCCACAGATTGGCAGCGACAACAGGATGTCCTCAAAGATGACGCCGGAAAAGTGTGGTACTACGCGGCTTCCGCAACTGAAGATCAGGCCTGCGGAATCGCGGTGCTGTTATCAGAATCTCAAACACCTCAGGAACTTCTGTTGCGGAAATGGGAAGCACTTTGCCGACTTCACAATTTGATCCTTGTGGTTGTTCAAAACAAAGAAGACACAGAACTAAGCCGAGAAGATTCCCCCCTGGTACCGTTGGCGATTGCCGCTGTTGCTAAAGGTCGCAAAATCGATCCTGACCGAGTATTCCTGGTAACGGAGAAGCGGCAAACCGAAGTGGCAGTTGAACTCCTGCTGAATCCACGCCTGAGACAACTGCGATCTGCTGTATTTCTGGAAACGTGGCCTCGAATTTCAGGCATACCAGAAGAAGCGATTGCACAAAAAACGCCTGCACTGCTGCTTCTTACGGGACAGATTCAGTCACGCCAAGATCAGGCTCTGTTGGCTCAGACGGTCAACAAACTGACCGAATCCGGGTCCTCAGTAGCACAACACAAAATTGATACGGACTCCAACATCGAAGAAACGATCGCCAGCTGGGCAGTCAGCCTGAAGGCTCGATAGCCGCCGCATAGCCAAGACACTTTCGAACTTATTCATGGATGGATAATTAACGCATGGAGTACATTCACGCTGCAATTTTGGGGTTGGTTCAGGGAATTGCTGAATTCCTTCCGATCAGTTCATCGGGGCATCTTGTAATCGCGGATGCGCTGATGCATCAATTGGTGGGTGGTACTGTTCCTCAGGAAAGTGCCACAATGGGAATCGCACTGCACTTTGGAACACTTTTGTCCATCCTACTGGTGTTCCGTAACGACCTTTTCAAACTGCTGAACGATCGACACACGATGTTAATGATCGTCGTTGCGACGATCCCGGTCGGAATTGTTGGAATCCTCTTAAAGAAATACGTCGACGCCGCGTTCCAAAGTCCGATGGTTGCCGGAGTTGCACTACTGATTACTGCCGCCTTTCTGATGACGGGGCGGCGGTTGCAGAACAATGCATCACAACTGCCTTCGGTGAATTTTGGAGCAGCAATCGCGATTGGCCTGTTTCAGGCAGTGGCCATTGTCCCGGGCATTTCGCGATCCGGAAGCACAATTGCGGCTGGAATGGCCTGCGGACTGAGGCGACAAGACGCCGCCAGATTTTCATTTCTAATTGCCATTCCGGCCATCGGAGGGGCAGCAGTGATGCAGCTAAAAGATATATTGACAGACGAAGAAGCGTTTACTGGTAGCCCTATGGCAATTGCTTTTGGAAGTCTGATTTCGTTCATTGTAGGCGTCTTTGCCCTGAGATGGCTGTTAAAGATGGTCGTTGCCGATCGGCTACATTGGTTCGCCACCTATTGCGTGATTGTCGGTTGCCTGACAATTATCTGGCAGATGTCACTACGGATGACGAATTAACTTCGGTTACATCATTATCCGTTGCAACCTGCGGCTTCGGGGACTTGGACAATGACACATGGGATGGTGACACCTGCACGGCTGTCTGTGCTTCCAGGCTGATCGTTATAGTTGATCGACCGCGATTTCCGATCCACGAACCAACGATCAGCAAGATCGCGATCCCCACAGTGACGATGGATAGCATCGAAGGTTTCTTTGGTGAACGCACCGTAATTTCCGGTTGCGTTAGATTCATCAGACGAGCTCCTTCGACCACGATTTCCGACTGCTGCTCCAGAAATCCGGCAAGCGATTTTGCTGCGGTGGGCGAACGGATAAACAACTGCTGCCAGGCCACATCAGAAAGCTTTGCCGGTGACGGAGGAAAGGACTCAGGTGCTTTCGTTTTTTTATCAGCGGGATCAACTTCTTCAACCATTCGCAACCCGGTCATGACAGACGCGGCTCGCGATGAGCTATAACTACTATCGCTTTCGGCTGGGCCCTTCAATGACCACCAAAGCTTATTAGACGTGGGCGGCAGCACGGTGATGCGATTTTGGACCAGAGGAGAAATAGCGCTGGGTAATGGAATGATCTTTTGCATCTGACTTGCCGTTGTGTCCTCACCCCGCAACCAGTCGACCGCAACGTGACAGATCCGGGCCGGTAATGCCAGCCTGCAGACGCCTCGATAAATAACAATCGGCACGCTAACCTGGTTGACTTTGATCTGTGTCACCGTGGTTTGTTCTGGAATGCGCACGCTGAGAATGGAATCGGGCTGAGACACAAACACCAGGAATCCAGACGTTCCCAGATTGCTGTCGACTTCGCTGCGGACGGCATGTTCGCACTCAATATGCAGCGCCTCTTTTTTTGTCGACGCCTTAGCCACGCTTTGCGTTCGCGTTGCCGGACGTACGACAACACGCCGCGTTGTTGCGTCGAATTCTGATGGTTGTAATCGTCCATTCTGCACGGTCGCAACAACCGTCAAATCCCTGAAAGCGTCCACGGCCCACTTTGGCAATGGAGCCATGACATCAGTTGACGTCAAATTCACTGCACGAATGTCATATGCCGAACAGTGCGTCACTTCCAGTTCGGAATCAAATTCAGGAGTCTGCACCGTCAGCGCACTGTTCCTGTTAACCGGTATCAAATCGCTAAAAATCACAATTGACTGCATGTCCTGGGTCCGCAGATCCGGCGGCGGAATTGAATAGATCTCTCCGTCGCTGGTTAGCTTCACTCGCTCGTCATTTCGTTTAGCAATTGGCTGTGGTGATGTTGCATCGGAACTTCTTTTCTTGAAGCGAAGCGCTGAAGAGTTGTCCGACGAATCAACTGCCAGGGCAATCGCCATTCGGCTTTGACCGGAAACCTCATAGAGTAAGGCAATAATTTCGGCCGTCAGTTTCCGATCCGGACTGGCGCGAATCAGAACAGGGAGGGTATCGTCGGTTACGGTCAGGCTGACTGGAATTTTGGGCAGTGGAGAAGACATGTCTACTGGCGTGTTCGGACGGGCGCCGGCCAGGCTGCTGATAAATGTCTTCGTCGCAGAGTTGGCAGAAAGTTCCAGTGACGATTCAAGCACGACAACATCTTCGAAAAATGCAATCACCGGAAGGGATGTGTCCGAATCCTTGTTTCGGCGCAGCGCCCCCTTAATGTCTATGGCAAGAATTCCTCGCGTCGCTTCGCGCAGTGATACAATTACCAGATTCTTGCTGCGAGTCCACGACTGAAGCCTTGTAGCACCGCCGTTTGTGACAGTGATCTCTCCAATTCGGACATCTTCGGATATTGACAGCACCTGACGAAACGCAGGTTTTCCGCTGATTTCAATTTCCACTTTACAGGTCCAGTCAAGACTATCGTCTGTGACAACAACTGTCTGAGCAAGACGGGCGACTCGCGTTGCCGTTCGCTCAGCCAGTTCGACTTCCACGATTCGCAATGTAGCAGGTACTGCAACGCTGCGTTCTGTAGCTCTGCTGTTTTCAACTTCCCGGTCCGTTGTCGACGTTGCCAATTGCTGAAGCGGTTTACCGTCTCCCAGAATCGACTTGACGATAAACTGCTCTGTAGTTTTCACCTGCAGAACGGCTTCATCCAGCAGTTGGCCGTTTACTCGGGCAAAGTCTTCGAAATGGATTGTCTGCGACAGGCTGACGGGAGTGTCTGCCGTCTGTCGCACGATCAATTGCTGTTCTCCCGCAGAATCCGGCAAAACCTTAACCACGATATTTCGATCGCCAGCGGTCCATGGCAGGGAATTGCCAGCCAGCGATTCGACTCCCGTTATTCGATACTGTGGCGATGTGCCGATTACAACTTCAGTACTCTGAGAATCCGCTGGAGTTACGCGGTACGTCGATGTCGACCGAATACCGCCTGGATCCAGATCGACTGAGCACAATAACTTTGCCTTCTGGCTAACCTCATTCAGCGTGCCAGAAGCTGCATCCAGCCGAATAGATAATTCGACGGCGCTGTCATTGAAGATTGACGGAAATGAAAACTGCTTCGCTGCCAGAACTGCTGGCGACGACACAACCTGCGATTGAATTCTGGCGGACAGGATTGCCCTGGACGGATCAATTAGAACGACGTCCGCTCTGGGCGACGGAGGATACGGAACTGGCAGTCTATATTCTGAACCGGCTATTCTTGTTGCAATGCGGACTGTGTACTCAACTGTCCTCAGATGCCAGTCGCCATACTGGCGCGGCCCAACAGCGGCTTCCGGACTGATTCGCTGTCCAAGATTCCGGTTCGGCAGTATCGACACCATGGGAAGTTCGATCGCCGTCTGTCCAGCCTGATCCTGAGTCGGAAAAACGGATTCCCCGTCGACGCTACAGTCCACAAGAGTGACACCGGTTAGCGGTATTGGCAATCTTTGATCAGCACGTTCATGAGTCGCAACTGTCAACCTGATTCTGGCATAGCTGGACCCAGGGGACTCAAACGTCACGTCAATATTTGATTCAACAACGGCTGCCATTGTATCATCTGTTGCCGTGACAGCATTCAGCGATTCAAGTAACGTCTGATCGATGTACAGCAGAGGAAAATCCTGCCCTTCGACATCGGGAGCAACAATTAACGGGCGTTCTGCATTTTCCTGAGGCAGCAATGGGACGGAATGCTGGGAACATATAAGAAGGACCAAAATGCCTGAACCCGTGAACAGAACCTTCTGAATAGCAGCCGGCATTCCAAAGACCTGCTTTACGAACACCTTACTCCATTTGCAAGTCGCAAAAACGATGACTCCAGCCATCATACCCCGCATGGCAAGTTGCCAATCGTCGGACAGTAATCCCTGAAGCAGAACCAACAGCAGAAGCACCATTCCACAGGTTGCCGGGCGTATTTCGCCTATCAAAAACAGGGCAAACACACTTCCCACAATCCACAAAGTAATGATCGTAAACTGCATTCGCGTGTCAATCATGCTCAACACAATCGGGTCTACAGAAACTCCGGCGCCGACGGCCACAGCGTTCTCCGTTTCAGTGGACTTCATCAACCATCGCGAGCGAAACTCTTTGAGAATCGACGCAAGTTTGGGGTGGACATTTTCCGGAGAATGATCATCCATAAGACGTGCGATTTCGATCGCCGGTCGCGAAGTCAACATCTCGGACTGTTCAGATCCGTCTGCGATGGACAACTGGAATTCAGTAAGCACAAACGATGCAATCTGTGACGAATCTGCATCAGGAAATAATGCGACAGGCAACTGAAAGTTGTCTCTCCGATCCGTCACATCGGAAGCATCCACGTAAACATCCACGGTTGCCAGCAGATCGTTCAGCGGTAATGGAATCTGTAGATTCTTAGCCTTTGTTTCCGCGTATGCCGGCCGGCCATTTACAAAGACTCGAACGTCAGCCCCCTGCGCCTTCAGAACCAAGTTCCTTCGATCCGGAGTCGACTGAACCAAACAGCGGCAGATGGATTCGGCAGCGTAGCCGTTGTCCGTTTTCTTCAAAATAACAAACTCTCGCCCAGAAACGATCTGCTGCGACACCTCAATCTGAGTGCGTCGGATATTCATTAGAAAATTTGTCGCGGGATACTGCACAGCCTCCGTCAGCGGTGATTCTGCTTCTTCATTCCGCATCGTCAACTGGATGCCAAAACTCGGGTCCGGCGTTTGAATTGTCCCACCATTTCGACGAATGCCATCGAGCATGACAACCATTGCAGGCATGCCGTCAACAAATGGGCGGCGTCCATTCAGAATGAAGTCCAGTTCTCTTGTTGCCTGCGTTCCGGGTGGGATTTCTAACATCCATTCGTCCATATTTTCGGATGGGTTAATTCTCATCAAGGACGGCATAGGCTGTAGGGCTGATTCAACGCCGACGCGGGCATCAATACCCGAGGTAATTAACAGAGGAATCCGGGCTGGCATTTCCCCGCGGCTTCGCAAGCGAATTCTGGCAAACTCAACAACCACTCCATCGTCTTCGGTTATGCTATAATCAACAGTCGCAAAGATTTCTTCTTCTGCCAAAAGTGTTGAAGATTCATTTGCAAATCGCTTTCGCTCATACGCAGTCGTCAGTGTAAATTCATCAGCCGGCAACCAGGAAAGCTGTTTGCTAAGATCTTCACCGGAAATCCTGTTGGTACTCCAGCCATCCGCGAATGGGTTTGCTGTTCCTGGAGACGTAACCAGATAGTCATATTTTCGGTTATATTGCGAAGTATAAAGTGCGGCAGGATCCCGCTGTGAAACATAAGCACCTTCAATGGACTGCATCTTCACAGCAAAGCTTTGGTTGGCACCAGGCAACAGTGGAGTCCTCAGAGTTGCTTCCAGCACAGTCTGCCGTAAAGAACTTCCGTCGGGCGTGACACTAAACAGCAGCGGTTGACTATCGGCATTCAATTCGCGAACTTCAGTCACGCGCCACGCTGTTGGAATTGTCCAGCCTACCGTACCGGCCGAACCAGTCTTCGCCGTGACATTCACGTAGGCCGTCGCTTCGACTTCTGATTCCGAAGCAGTAACCTTAACAACAACAGCATCTGCCAGAATCGCCTGAGACGAGGCCAGAGATACAGACACATTGGGGGCCGCCGCATGCTGAACCATTTCAATTACATAACTCCCGTCGGGGGGATATGAAACAGATCGTTCGTGAACACCAGCCAGGCTGAGTTCGTTAACGACGATCTGCGGTGCCACAGTCATGCGAATCGTGTTGGCGTGTAACTGCAATGTACCAATATGGTCTTCGTTGAGAATGGAAAACGATGCTGGCTGCAGAAACGGCAATTGAAGGCTGTTGTTCTTGATACTTTCGAGCTGCGCTTCAATTGTGAGTAGTTTTCCAGTGGAAATGAAAGGCAAAAACACCTCTAAAGCCTGCTGCGAACCACCGGAATTAACGTTCCATTTCACATCCGTTCCGTCCGAAAAGCTGACTTTACTGACTGTGACCGAAGGGCTGAATTTAAAGTCAGTGCGGCAACCGCTAAGTTGCTGAGTAACCGGAAACACCCACGTTGCGGCTGATTTTTCCGGAGCGATGCGAATGTCTGTCGACAGATCGACAAAGACTGTTTCCAGTGGAACCTTTGTGGATCCGCCCGAGCAATTAATTGTCAAAGACGTTCGATTGTTCGGATAAAACTTCCAGATGATTCGGTCCGGTGTCTCGGCCTCAGAATAGACAAATGCATTCGGGCTGGTGATTTGTGTGGAACTATCTGTTAGCACCGAAAAAACAGACACAGCAGCATTGGGCAGCTGGAGTTCGAACAGAACTGATCTGCCAGGCTGACTGCCCGTCGCATTCCAGGTGCCGGTCAATGTTGTGGATTCTGGTGCGGTTAACGCCACAAGAACACCGTCCGGTTTTGAAGCCAGAGGTATTGGACGGCCAGCCGAATAAACCTGAAGATTACTTAGGTTGGTCCGCCCCAGACTTGGAAGCTTCATCGGCGGTTGGCCGGCGACGGCACTCGGTAGTTCGATGGAAACCGTCCCATCTACCAAAGCCGTGCCTGACAGTGTGGAAGAAAACTCAATTCTGCTGATCGAACTTTCCGGCAAACCTTTCTGTTGCGCCTGTTGGCGCAACAAAGCATCCAGCCGCTGCCGGGCAATCGGAACAAAACGTGACCACCGGGTATCGCTTGCGATTTCGTCAAGAGAAACCTTGGGAAACCTGTCCTGCTGTTCATCTGTCTGCGCAGACTGCAACTGACCCGCGTTGGCAGTGAGGAATCCTATGACTAAACAAGATGTTAGACGCAGCAGCATGATTCATGCTAAGAAATGACAGGCGCCAGCGATGAAACGCTGATCAAAACGGAGAGACTTCATCATATTCTTCCGATCGACAGCGACGTCGCATCAGGCCGAGTCGCCGGTTGATCGACGGCAAAGACAGTACTGCCTTCCGAGTCAATCAGACTCGGAATAAGCGAAATTCGCTTTCTGAAATAGGAACGCTGCGCAAGTGCCGCAACAAAGGCAATCACGCTTCCGGGAAGAAGCTGCAGCAGCATCATGTGTGCAGTAGTGGGCGTGAGGGCCACCACAAAGACGATTGAAACCATTGCGATGCACAGCGCTATGGCAAGTTGTACGGCGGAAAGCTTCAGGCAGCAAAAATATAGCACCAAACTTAAAATTGCGGCCACCAGAAAGACAGCTCGACGTGACACAACAACAATTCTGTGATCTTCCGCATAGACAGCGCCGGCCATTATTTCGAAACGGTCCGAGGACTGCATCGCCTGATCAACCAGTTCCACAACGGTAGTCTGAACACCTTCGTCATATGGTGACAGCAGCCCTTTTACAGAAGCCGCAGCAGCTCCTTGAGTTTCTGAAATCCTCGACAACACGTTTCCGCCCAACTGAGTCATGCCATCACCAAGATCAAACACAGACTGGTCCGAAGTCTGCGATAACACCCAGATAGCGTTGCATTTACGTGAGGCATCACCGGACAGTCCAGGTAAGTTAGGACGACACGCTGAAAACAGATGATGCTGCTGATCAAACGGCTGCTCAACAACCAGCTTGATCGTGATTGGTCCGGACGCGACAACGTCCTCTTTCGGACGAACCTGAAAAAGCAATTCATCGCTATCGTTCTCCGAAAGACGATCGAAGAACGCGGACTTCCCGTTGAAGAAAGCATTCAATATTTGCGTATCGGCGTTTGTTGTGAACAAAGCGGATCGCGTTCCCTGCGAGAAAACTCCGCTGACTGAAGTAATGAGCTTTCTTCCAACGACTGCGCTGTTCAGAACAATAAACCGGGGCACGTTGGTCGCGGGATGTTGAAGCGTGTGACGAACAATAACAGGTATCGTGTTGGCTGATTTTCCCGACTGCCACGCTGCGGTAAAATCATCGCTATGAATACGTTTCCAGTCTGCCGATTGAGCCAGTAATAAAGACTCAGGCGAATTCGTTGCAACCACGGATGATTCAAACTGTTTTTCCAGCAACGACGGCGCAGCAATCGGCAACTTAATCGATTGACCGAGCAAATTGCGCCCCGTCCCTTCAGGAGCCCAGAAATAATCGACGGTGATCTCAAATTTCCCTCGCCGAGGTGCCGGCAGATTAAAGACAGCCTCGTCTGATGTGGTAGCGCTGCGAGAAAGCAGTTCCTGCGTTTCCTTTAACCGCACAGTGGGAGCAACGTTTGGAAGCAGCAGCCGAATTTCTGACAGGTCTTCGTGCCGCACGTCGTAAGAAATCACCTGATTGACGGCGATGCTATCGTTAACCACAGACAGCGCCGTTAACACACCGACACGCACTTCTGATTTCTGAGCGGTGATCTGAATCCTGACTGGTTCATTTGGAGAACCGACCAGCCAGGCCGACAACGGCTTGCTGCTGTCTTTCAAGACTTTAGGCCAGCGACTGTAGGGCAATGCAGGAAACGAAGCTTCCTCGCCATCACGGCTTAGCACCATCGAATCGGCATCTGATTCAATCAGTGAAACGGTCGTCGTATGCGGGGCCGGAGAAATAATGTCAGGCAGAAACAAAACGCCATTCGCTGCCTGTACAGACTCCAGGTCACGGAATGCCTGCAGTTCAATTTCAAACTGCCCCGATCGTCGTTCGGGAAAAACAACCGTATATTTGTCGGGACTGTCCTTGGCCGAAAAACCGGTAATCGGCGCAGACTTGCTGTCGGTAATCAACCGCGTGTCACCATAAATCTGCCATCCATCACTGGTGAACCCCGGCCAGGTAAGATCCATTTCGTTTAACAAACCTTCAACGATATTAACTTTAAATCTAGCCGTCAGAAACAGGTTATTGCGCTGCAAAATCTGGTCACGTTCCGTCTCAAAGCTGATATGTGGAGCCACAAAAAACAGCGTCTCACGTTCACTCACCGTTAGGTCAAGACGGGAATCTGCGGACAGCAGCCGATACGCGACAACGGTCGTTCTTTCGCCCTTGGAAGACTCCACACGAATTTGACGCGTATTCTTTTCTTCAGGCCGATTCATTTTCACGTCCAGCCCGATTGGCACAAACAGTTCGATATCGCCCGTTTCGTTGGTCGCATTTTCGATGTCGGGCAGGGCGACCGAAATGTCCTGAGGATACGATTTCTTACCGAGACCAAGATCGTAGTTCAATGTAATTGGGCCGGTGATTGGATCGTTAAAGGTTATGAGCCACTGTCCATCCTGAGACTGCTCCGACATACGAACGATGGGATCACCATCGGCACCGATCCCCGTAATGGATACTTCTGGAAAGTCGGCTGGCAAACGCACGTCTAAGTGGTCAACCGAACCACCTGAGATCAATAGTGGCTGCCGAATACTGAGCGAACCGGGGTCCGTCGTCATGTCCAGCGTCAAACGGGCCGGTGAGCTTGTTCGCACCGTGATCGTTTGATTTTCAGCTTTAGGTTTTGGTGTCCAGACAACTTCTGTCTGTTTGCCAAGCCCCCATGTCTGAACCTCAGAAAGATCCGAATCAGCAACCTTTCGCAAATCGACTGGATTGCCATTCATCAACTGAGCCGATTCAACGGTTTCGTGGAACTTCAACACCAGACTGCTGAGCGGGGCGACCGGCGTATCGATACGAATTCGTTGCTGCCCATTGGTGTTCGTACGTACCTGTCCGATCAAATCAAACGTCAAACGATGCAGCCCTTTCCCGAACAGAATCCAGCTTTTCAAAGGCAGCTTGTTGGTTTCGAGACTTGCCCAGGCTCCGGACGAATCGCAGACATGGTCAATGCGATCGCGAAGCTTGAAGTCGTTAAACCCAACAGGAACGCGAACACGTTCATTTTCCACGTGAACACGAACCTGCAGGTCAGCAGTCAGATAAGCGAATCCATTCTGCTCTTCTCGGCCCGTGATTTTCAATTCAACAAAGTCAAACAGACGAATTGGAGCCTGCAGCCGAGCGCGGTCCAGCACATCTTCGAGCATCTCTTTGGAAAACGCAGGCAGCGGCGTCAGCTTGTTTGAGTCGGGATCTTTATAGATCAAGTTCGCCCCAGGCTTCAGCGATTTCAGTAATTCCTGAGGCGTTTCCGGTTCAGTTGTTGTACTTTCCTGAGCCTGTGCGACTGCACAAACAGTAATGACAACAAGCAGCAATGCTTGACGTAATATACCGCTGGCAACCGTAACCGGATTGGCTACCCCGAACAACATTCGGACACCGTTCAATAGCGTGAGGAGACGAAGATACGAGCCGAGCCCCCTTTTCGATGCTCGCACTTACTGTATTCTATGTTCCAATCTGCCCAAAGTGAAGGATTTACCGTATTGCTGGTCCTTCAGTGAAGAATGGTCACAAGATCTTGCGCGATTTTCTCGCTGCTTGCGGATAAAAGGCTTGGCACCATAACATCGATTGTACTGCCATCAATGGCGGTAACACTGCCTCCCGCTTCCTGGACAATCAAAATACCCGCTGCCATATCCCAGGGCTTCAAACTCGTTGACCAGAACGCGTCAATTCTTCCGCAGGCCAGATAGGCCAGATTCATTGCCGCCGAACCGCTACGTTGAACGGTTTGCAGATGATTCATAGACTTCAGAAAGCGATTCACCGCCGGATGACTCGGGTCAGCTCCCACGGGCAGGCTAGCCATGGCCATGGCCATGGCCACATTCGTTTCGCCACTCGTCGAAATGCGATGTCCATTCAGCTCAGCACCTTTTCCTTTTTGAGCCGTGAAGGTTTCGTTTCGATTCGGATCAAAAATAACCGCTGCCACAAGTTCGGTTCCCTTCTGAACACCGATCGAAACGGCATAGTAGGGAAAGCCGTGAACATAGTTGGATGTACCATCTAACGGATCAATTACCCATCGGTAATCAGACGTCAGAGATTCTTCACAGAGACCTTCTTCTCCTAGAAATCCATGATCGCTGAACCGTGAAGATATGATCTGGTGAATCAGTTTCTGCGAAGCATGATCCGCTTCGGTTACAAGATCCGCCCTGCGTTTTTCGGTGACGGAAAAGCGACCGACCCAATCCTGAAGCACGGCACCTCCGGCATGGGCGGCTTCGATGGCTGTTGCCAGCAGGTCTGTGGTGAGAACTTCCTGCGTAGTTTCCACGTTCATTTTCACTCCAACTCGGGCTTGATTGGTTCGGGTTGTAGCGATTGTTTCGACTTCGGTGCAGAAGGCAATGTACCCGTTTAGTGTTTGACCGAAAATGAGCCAGTTACTATCGAATCAGAACCAACACTTAAAGACGTGATGATTGCTGTTGCAATTCAATTTGCTGATACGTTCGTCCTTCGTAAGTCCACATCATTTGACTGTGCAGGCAATCATGCCCCATTTTACGATTCAGAATGTTGTCTTCTTAATCGCCATCGTGCTGTTCACAAGTGTGACTGCGTGGACAGATCTCCGTTCACGAAAGATCTACAACAACACGACGTTGCCAATGTGGATCGCGGGCTGGATTTACCAGGCGATATTTTTTCAATGGGACGGAATTCTAAATGGTCTGGGTGGCTTCGGACTCGGCTTCGGACTGTTCTTTGTCCTCTGGATCATCGGCAGTGCAGGAGGAGGTGACGTAAAGCTGATGGGCGCCCTGAGCGTCTGGCTCGGCGGTTCCCTGACACTCAAGGTGATTCTGGCCAGTTTGATTTTCGTTGTGATCGGTACGCTGACATTTCTGATTATCGGCATCTGCAAAGAAGGCTGGAAAAAGACTCGCAAACACTACACCCGTGCTGCAACCACAGGACAGCTTACCGGGACTGAATCTGCAGACAGCCGCTCGAAACGCCGAGTTATGGCATTTGCAATGCCAGTTGCGCTGGCCACGTGGAGCGTGCTGCTGATGTTTCGGAACCAGTGGTAACTCACCGAAGAATTTTGAACTGTTGACAGCGGCAAAATCTGCCGATTGTTACTGAAAGCGGGCGATTGTCACCAACGGTATTCGGTGATGCGATTTGCTGGAGCAACCGTCATGACCAAATCCAGGCGACAAAAAACAGCTGAACAGCGCACGCGCGCGGGTGCAATTCTAACGACGGAATTGATCCTGGTGCTTCCCATATTCCTACTGTTGTTCTGCGCGATTCTTGAATTCACGTTTCTCGCCGCCGCAAGAACGCGTCTTGCAGATGCAGCTCATGCAGCAACGCGTCAACTATGCCTGAGCAACGCATCTGTCGATCAGGTTCGCGCTAACGTCGCGGGATTGCTGGGTTCAAAGCTGGCACATAATGCTTCCATAGAAGTAACTCGAGGCGCACTGGCGGGAGATCTCGTCAACGTCCGCGTGCTCGTGCCAATGCAAAACGCGACGCCCGATTTGCTGTGGATAACAGGTTTTTCTATTCGCAATAGAACGCTGTCTGTTGATGCTCCCATGATTCGCGAACACGACACGATTGCCATAAAGTAACTAATCGCACGGCCTTCAATTCACGGAATGGCTCCGTGTACAGGAACCGTGCGGCTATCAAAACCGAAACTTACATCGGGCAACATCGTCAATGGGCTGCGTGATTCGGTCGTGACGGCTGCACGGCTCACGTTAAATTCATTGCACTCCACACTCAAGAACTGCCGTTCATATTTCATAACGCGCGGATATGGCCGAAACATTCTGTCGGTGCGACAATCTTTGCGACCGTAAAGTGAGCCTTGTGACATGGATTCATTTATGCCATCCATGCTGTAAATATTGTTACGCGGGGGAAACGAAAACATGAAGCTTACTCCATGGATGCTGGCGATTGCCACGTTTCTGATCATCGCGGCTCTCGCTGTAGGATTCATCTTCAAACGCATGTTTGCTCGAGAAATCGTTCGCCCTGCAGCGTCTGGTCGTGAGAACATTCCGGTGGTGTTGTCAGACATCGAACCCGGCACAGAAATTCTGTCTGGTTATCTGGCAGACGCGCCGATTCTGACATCAAAGATCAACGAATATCGTGACGTAGTAAAGTCGCGAAGCGCGATTGTGGGACGCATTGCCAACCAAAAAATCCCCATGGCGACTCCTCTTCGATTGTCGATGTTCTACCCGATTAACGAAACGCCTCCGATTCAAATGTCACCCAGTTATCGCCTGGTCAGCGTTAATGTTGGAGACAGCACCGGTCTGGTCAGCGGGCTGATCAAACGCGGAAGCTATGTCGACGTCATGATGACGGTTGACGACAGCGTTCAGGCACCCAATGAACGAAGGGATGCCATGGCGTTGCAGCTATTTGATGGTGTGCGAATTTACGCGGTGACGAGTGGGTCTTCGAACGCGGGCAGTCGTAATGAAGCTATATTAGAACTCACGCCGCACCAGCAGAAAATCATGGTGCTCGCCAGAGAAAAAGGCCGAATCAGTCTAACGTATAATCCTGAAGGTCCGGGAAACGGCGGAGTCAGCATCATGGCTTCAAGGCAGGACCGGATTTTTCTGGGCGAAATACTGGGCTATGAAAAGCCCCTCGAAGAAGATGACAAGACGCCGTTTGTGACCGAACAATACCGCAACGGCGGTCGCAACGACGTGTTCTATGATAAGGAAGGAAATCGAATTTCGCCGGGCCGTCAAGGCAGCCAGGCACCTACGGGAGCCTTCGGAAACGGCGGAGTGCCGTTGCAGGGATCCGCTGCTGGCAATTGGTTTTCGAAGTCCAATGGCGATTCGCAGTCGCAGCAACAACCTCAGACCAGGCAGGCTACTGGAACAGATCCAGTGCCGATCGGTAGTATCTAATTTATACAGCGAGTGTTGTTAACCGAGTCAAAACCAGTCGTTCGAAAACGTTCGTATTCAAGTTTCTCGCGTGGCAATGCTGCTCATACTTTTCCAGAAGTCTTCGACATGATCCAACGAAGATTCAAGCGAAACGCACCTGGCAAAATCCACGCACGCCGAACAGGCATTCTTAGCGTCTGGGCGGTTATCGCCATGTTGGCCTGCGTGTGCTGTGTCAGCCTTGTCGCAAACACAACGTACCTTAGCGTTGTGCGATCAGAATCAGTTCAGTGTGCTCAGGCCGCCGCATTGTCCGCCGGACGAACTCTGCTGACAGACGATATTCTAAAAGCAAATCTACAGCCGTTCGAAGTAGAAAGTCGCTATCTAAAAGCCCGCAAATCGGCTCTGAATATCAATCAGCTATACCGTACTCGAGCTAAGGTTCCTCTGCTGCTTGATAGCCACATTGCCATTGGAACTGTCGTAAAAACTCAGGAAGGCTCGATGCTTCTGCAGAACTCAGTTGTCCCCAACAGAATTCAACTGGTGCTAACAAATGCGGCTGGCAACGAATCAGCCGGGCAACTTGTCCTGTCAGGAATTTCCGGAATTTCCAGGGGACGAATTCTGGCACGCGCCAATGTAAGCCTTGAGAATAGGATCCTCGGGTTTCGTCCATCTATCGATTGTCCCATCCCGTTTATTAACCTGGCAATTCCTGATGACTCAACATCCAATGTGCCGGGACTTTGGTCATCGGACATCGAAGCAGACACGGGAACTGATCAATTTGAATGGTTTGCGCCGGAAAATTCCGTGAGCCGCTCCGCTGATCGCCTGCCGGAGATCGTAATTACACTGCACGCCGATCAGCATGCGGGCGCACCAGGGCAGGGCAAGTGGATTGCTCTGCAAACGGCGAACAATCCGACAGCGAATACCGTAGGAAACTGGATTGGGGGAATCACTTCACGTGCCCATATCAGCAGCCAACTCAGCGGCGAAGGTCAACTGCTGACGTTTCCACGCCTGGCAAACGACTCTCTCCTTAGCCAGAACGATTTGTCGCAGATAGCTCAAACACTACGAAGCATCATTGGACAGCCTCGTATTTTCCCGTTGTACCAATTGCCGGACGGCAGCCAAGCAGCCAAAGAAGTTACTGAGACATCGCACGTGCAACCTAACCTGACACGTCCCGTGGCCGCTCGAATCATGAACGTGACAACGGTCTCGGCAGATGAATTGCAGATCACACTGCAACCCTGCGTGCTCAGCACCAGCACGGCAGTCGTATCCAGCGACACAAGCGTGACCGCCAACCGATACATCTGGCGAATCAGCCTATCGGAATAGTCCGACTGTGCGGCAAAGTCTCAATCTGCGGACTATCGGCCTGACGCTGACTGAACGTCCTCGATCGGCAATACTGGCCGATGATCTTCCCCTGTTCGATAATCCTACTGTGTGTCTGTGCGCTTTGATTTTGCCGACAATTGTTAATTCTGGTTCCAGAGGTTTTTGATGGTGACAACGTCCACGACAACTCTGAATTCCCCGCGCGAGTTTCAGCAGCTAAAAAACAGCCTGCACCGGCAGATGATCCATGCCATCGACTATTCGCGTGCAGAATCGATGACGCCCGACGAGCTTCGGGGGCAGTTGAAAGGCCTGGCCGAATATCTGTGTTCTCGACAGGAAACCAGGCTCGACGACAGCCAGCAAGAATCCATGGTTAACGAGATCATGGACGAAATTTTCGGTTTCGGTCCGCTCGAATCGCTGATGGTTGATCCAGAGGTCACTGACATTCTGGTGAATGGTCCGGACAGAATTCTCGTCGAACGATTCGGAAAGCTGGAAACAACAAATCTGTCATTCGCTGATGACCAGCACCTGATGAAGTTCATCCAGCGGATGGTTGGCCGCGCCGGTCGCCGCATTGACGAATCCTCGCCAATTGTGGATGCTCGCCTTCCGGATGGTTCTCGGTTCAACGCCGTTATTCCTCCGCTGGCATTGTGCGGACCAACTGTTTCCATCCGTCGTTTTGGCAATCGCCGCCTGACAATTGAAGATGTCATTCAACGAGGATCTTTGGCGCCGGCAATGGCCGACTTTCTGATTCTGGCCGTTCGCGGACGAATGAATCTGATCATCAGTGGAGGTACCGGTGCTGGAAAAACGACTCTCCTAAACTGCATCAGTCGTTTCATCCCGGACGGTCAGCGTGTAGTCACCATCGAAGAAACGGCCGAACTGAAACTTCAACAAACGGACGTGATTCCGTTGGAAACCCGCCTTCCGAATATGGAAGGCAAGGGGGCCGTGACTCAGCGAGACCTGTTACGCAACGCTTTGCGAATGCGTCCCGATCGCATCATCGTCGGAGAATCTCGCGGCGGAGAAGTGCTGGATATGCTTCAGGCGATGAACACAGGACACGATGGTTCCATGAGCACCGTGCATGCCAACAATACGCGTGAAACTCTGGATCGCCTGGAAATGATGATAGCTCTATCCGGAGCCGACCTGCCGTCACGGATTGCTCGACAATACATCGCCAATGCGATTGACATTGTTATTCACGTAACGCGGCTGCACACCGGCGAACGACGTATTAGTCGTATTTCAGAAGTTGTTTCCGTGAAAGATGGCGAATACCAGGTGGAAGACATTTTTGTCTATCGATCTTCAGGTGAAACGCGTGACGGAAAATCACTGGGGGAATTCTACGCGACTGGCTACGAACCGCAGGCGTTGCGACGCCTTGGCAAAACCGGAGTACCCGTCGATCGTTATCGTCCTCTGTTTGTCCCGCGCGAACTGGAAATGAAGATGACAGATCACAGCTAGCAAACGAAGTCTGGCTAAGTTGAAACGGAAAGACCATAAGCAGGCGGGTAAGAAAACTGAGTTCGGCGCAGGCCGGAGAATTTCATGACAGTCCAGACAAACTCATTCACAATCGAGCCAAAGGCCGCCTTCCGCGCCATTCTTAAAGATGACGTACGATTTTCTTCCGGTGATAACCGCCCCGGCGACGCATTTAACGGTAGCTTTGATCGGTTGATGCTGCAATCAGGAATTCAAACATCGCCAGCCATGTGGCTAATGCTGTGTGCTGTAATGGGTCTCGCGGTGGGCGGAACAGCCTTCGTGTTAACAGAAGGCCTGATCGTAACGGCTGTCGGATTTATCGTCGGGCTTTTGATACCAATTGCCATTGCGACAAACCGACGATCGACCCGTCAAAAAACGATTATGGAACAACTTCCGGCAATGGCCGAAGAACTTGCTCGAGCTGCACGCACCGGACGCAGCATTGAAAATTCACTGCAACTCGTTGCCGCCGATACGCCTGCTCCGCTGGGCGACGAACTGAGACTTGCCGTCCGCCGCTGCGACATGGGACTCGACCCCGGCGCAGCGGTGCAGGATTTACCCGAACGCACGGGAGTTGCCGCGTTAACTATGTTTACCTCGGCAATCAAAGTTCACCAGGACACCGGTGGAGATTTGATTCGAGTACTGGAACGCTTTGCAACGGCGGTCCGCGACCGTCTGCATTTCATAAACCGGCTGCGAGCCGCAACGATTGCCAGTCGCATGGGAGCCGTGCTGATGCTTGTTGTTCCGCCGTTAATTGTTGTGTTCTATGTGTATCGCGAATCGACTTATCTGCAGCAGTTGCTGTCTTCGTTCTGGGGACGACTTTCGCTGGGCGGGGCAATCGGACTACAGACGCTCGGAGCGTTTTTTGTCTTTCGAATCCTCAAGAAAAGTACTCGTTTCTAAGCCGTGTCGGATCTACGAATCAGCCCTGCGTTCATCAGGTTACAAGCATTGCGACATGGAATTCTGTTTGCCCGGCAACACAGTCGTAAATGGAAAACTCAGGGCTGCCGTCACTAGAGCCCGGTTAGAATTGCGGAGTCGTCTATGTCTATCACGGTGATAACAACGATATTGGTGCTGGCTTCGTGCTACACGGTCTATCATAGTTTTCTTGCGTTCCGAGAACATCGCGACAACAGTTCGCGCCGCAAACTCGGCGTACCATTTAAAACAACAGATACTCGCAACGAAACTGGTAGAGCAACTGCGAAAACGGCTCCAGAAGATTTTTCTCAGTTCGCAAATAACCTCGTCACCCCAATCGAAACAGCGAACGTGGAGACAGTAGCCAGCCTCAAACATACCTCTACCAAAGAAGATGTAAGCCCCCTCTACTGTTCGCAGAACCGATCTCTGTTTTCAAACAAGGCAGGTATCGTCAACGAAATGGACGACGGGGCCGCATTGCTGCCTCCCCCGCGTCCAGAAGACCTGCCGATTCCAGAAGACGATCTCGTGTTTGGTCCCGCAACTGCAGCGATTGCTCAGTTGTTGCCCGAATCGGATCGGCGTCGAGAAGAACAACAAAAGAACCTTGTTGCAGCAGGTTACTATTCGCGAGCGGCATGGTTGAATCTAAACGCCATTCGGTTTGTACTGGCGTTTCTTGTGTTACTGGTTGTTGGCTTCTGGTTGCTGACAGCGCCGCCTCAACTTGAGCCAGTTCTGCTGGGACTTGTGGTACTTGGCCCGCTGTTGATGTGGGCTTTGCCACCATTGATTGTCGCATCGAGAGCTTCTGAACGGCGAGTCGACATTGAACGCGGATTGCCGGATGTGCTGGACATGCTAAACATGGGTGTGAGCCAGGGGCTGACCGTGCCTGCGTCGCTGAAACGCATCGGTCCTGAAATCACCAACGTGCATTCAGCGCTTGCTCAGGAACTGAAAATCGTCAATCAACAGGCGAACGTCAGTTCGTTGAGCGACGCATTGCGTAGCTTTTCGAAACGTGTGGATTCTCCGGAAGTCAGTTCGTTCACGTCTTTACTTTTGCAGTCGGAAGCGACGGGAACAAGCATTTCTCAGGCACTGTCTGACTACAGCGATAGTATGAGAAGTTCATTGCGGGAGCGAGCGGATTCTCGAGCAAACGCGGCTTCGTTCAAACTGTTGTTTCCAACGGCAATGTGCCTAATGCCGTCTGTGTTTCTGTTTCTTCTGGGGCCCGCTATCGTCGAAATGACAAACTTCTTCGAGAATACGGCTGGCTCAATTCTCAGCACGCGATCACAAGCAATTGAAAGCCTGGAACAGCGACCTGTCGTTGTTCCGCTGGATAACTAATCGTGTGTAACTGAGTTTCGTTGCACGGAAATCCTCCGGCTTTCCGTAGAGGAATTCGTCAGACTTCTGAACCAGATGGAATGCTCACGTATGCCGCGAACCGGTAATTCAATGGAAGCCTGAAGCACGACACCAGCCAATAAGTTTTGCTATCGCAGCCTGAAAACACTTCACACACGCGAATGAACAATCACGTTTTGATTATGAAAGGCTGCTTAATTTCGAAGTCAGTGACTGCACATCGCGTCTAAACAATGTGTAACATGTCAGGTTCACGTTTCGGAAGAAAAGGCTCGAATTATGCCAATTAAATTCCGCTGTAAACACTGCCAGCAACTCCTGGGCATCTCGGTTTCACGGGCAGGGGCTGTTGTCGATTGCCCTCAGTGCGGACGATCTTTGCGAGTTCCCGAACTCGACGGCAAAATACGAAAACTGCCCAACGCCGCTGCAAAAACTAAAGGCGATTCAGTACTGATTTCAGCACTGTCGGAACTATCCGCCCTGAACAGTACAGATGTCGTCTCTGAGCAGGAACTCCCGATCAATGCTGCGACACCGATCGCAAAATCTTCTTCACCACCGATCGCCGTGCCCTTAGCGAAAATTCCGATTGACGATCCGATAGCTGCCGTTGAAGAATGGCGCGATGCTCCTTTGGATTTCGACCTTCACAATTCACCTGTGGCCATCAACGATTCGCTGGCTGATTTGGCGATCTGGGATGACAACGTTGCAACGACAGGCGTTTCGAACGACATCCTGGCCGAAATACGGGATGCGAATCGAAGTGAACGATGGGCTTCAATTCGTACGACAATGTTCGGCATTGTGGCCATGTTAATTGGCCTGGCCGTGGGATGGTGGCTAAAAACGCAGCATGAATCATCAACTAACTCAGCTGTTCACAACGAAGCACCAAACGGAAGTGAGTTAATCGCGGAACACCGAGATGCTCAGGCAAATCCAGACGCTAACCAGACAACGATCAATCGCGGAATTGCGCATGGTGCCGTCGAGTACATCGATGCCAGTGGTGAAGTTATGCCTGATTCCGGGTCGACAATCCTACTGTTACCGACAGTCCGCATCGGCACTATAAAATTTGATGGTCGAAGCCTGAAACGAAGTATCGGAGACCCGGACCGTTCAGCAACCGAGGCGGCCCTGGCAACAATTGGCGGCTTTGTTACTCAGGCCGACGAACTCGGACAATTCAGTATTCCAGCTGGTTTGAACACGACCTGCTCAATGATTGCGATTTCGCGGCATCAGTCGAGACCCAGCGATGTTGAAATTATCCAGGACGTCGAAACAGTTTTACAGGACTACTTTGAATCGTCTAATCATCTTTGCGGCAAGCTGGCTGTAAAGATTACGAAACTCGCAGCTGTCAGCAGCAACAACCAGGTCGACTTTCGCTTCAATGAAACAAGATAATACGGAGTCGAACAACAATCCATCCAACACTCGCCCCACACAATTCGCGATCGAAGCACAAAAATGCTCCGTAGTCACAGAGAGCAACCTGCTGTCATTTCAAAGCTGCTTTTCAGCTGAAGAAAACGCAAGACCCAACTACGTCATTAATAACAGGGCGCCGCCGAATTAAGGAATCCCACTCGAAATATTCGTTCGACGCACACTTGCTGCGTTAGCAATGCTCGTCACAATCAACGGTGCTCATGCTCATGCTCATGCTCATGCTCATGCTCATGCTCATGCTCATGCTCATGCTCATGCTCATGCTCATGCTCATGCTCATGCTCATGCTCATGCTCATGCTCATGCTCATACTCATGCTCATGCTCATGCTCATGAAAAGCTA
>JBDNFN010000107.1:0-8259 GCA_041689795.1 Fuerstiella sp.
AACGAAGACGAAAGTAAAGACAATGAGAATCAAACTTACGAACGACTTCCACGCCACCGCCGTTTCTCTAAATTGCAAAGTGCTGCACCGCAGCGACGACACTGGCGTTGCGTACCCGACGCCGTCGCAGCTGCAGAGGTCGCGCCGCAAACTGTGTGGGATCCGCGATTGCTTTTGCAGCGACGATGCAGGCACCCGTGGTCGGCAACAACTCCCAACCGGTAAGCGGCTGGACGTAGCTTGTCGGCCGAGATATTAAAACGAAAGTGATGGTCATGAATAAAGAAAATTGGTCGGAACATGAAGAAGACGTGCTGATCCGATACTACACGAGGCACACAAACGCGTTGATAGGGAAGTTGCTGGACAGGTCGCCGCGAGCTGTGCAAGGCAAAGCCCAAGACATGGGTCTGCACAAGCTCCAGCGGACGGAGCTTGTCGGATTTGGCCAGGAGAGGTTAAGCCTGCCGTGCGATGATGATGGGTATGTACCGTTGCCTGTGACGCAGATTTACGAATTACCCGCGGGGGAAAATAAGGTGACTGAGTTGGCTCGACGATACGCCGCCGGCGAATCGCTTTGGAGCGAACTGGATTGCCAGCTTGTCGAATTGAATTACGCTTATCCGAAGGCCAAGCTATGAAAATTGAAAACTTCGGCACTCCAACTGCCGTATTACGCGAGCTGAGAAAGCACGGAATCAAACTCGCCAAGTCGACGCTAAATTCGGCGTGCGATCGAAACGACAAAAATCTTAAGCAGCGGCGATTAATCGGTGGCTTGCGTGTCGTCGAAATCAACAGCGTGCGATCTTGGATAAGGCACAATAAATGTTTGGCACAATTACCACTGGACGCGCAGCACAAGCTTTGGGCATCAACGTCAATACTGTCAACAGATACGTAGACGACGGAGTGCTAGTCGGTTTCAGATTGCCTAGCGGACACAGGCGAGTAATGGTTACGAGCGTGGACGCGTTGGCGAAAAGTTTTAAAACACAACAGGCTACACCAGTGCCTGAATGTAAATACCCTTACGACTGCAAAAGAAAGCATAAACATGAGTCAGACTGAAGTAATATATTGGTTGGTGCGATGCTCATCGAAGAGTGCATTACAGCCGGTGAAATCCCACACTTCAAACGATGCCGCAATAGTTGAAGCACAGTGCCTGGCCCGTCAGAACCCTGGCGTTGTCTTTAACGTATTGATCGTGCAGTCGGCGTTTTGCTACAGACCATCAGGCTCGCCCGTTGTGTCAGTTCAGTCGGTTTACGCGTCGATCGAAAGTGTAAAAACACAACAGTCGTTGGAACCGAGGGTTGGGGATTCGAATCCCTCTTAGCCTATTTGGAAAAGTTTTCGCTGGCTATTGACGGCGGTTAAGACATTTACACAATGTATGATCGAGGCGGATTTTGTTGGTGACTCAGGAGGCCAACAGTTGACCCGTTTCCAAAAAGTCCCGGCTGGCTCATTACCACGCTGGGCATTTTTTTGAAATTGCTAAAAACCTCCCTGGTCGCCTCTATCTTTCCCAGTGTTCCAGCATCGGTTGTATAGACCGATGCTCGAAGCTTCTAAATTTGCTTAAAAAAGTAGAGTTCCATTTTGAAAAACATTTCAGATTCCAGTTGACCCGTGCCGATTGGTCGATTACAAATAGACACCGCGTCCGGCCGAATGAGCCGATCGTGACTCCTGAGAAACGAAAACATCTTTACCCGATCTTCGGGTGTGCCTTTTTTTAGGCGGTGGGTTGGTTTCTCATTCCAAACCCAGGCAGTCGATTCAGACGTCGCCCCGATTCAACCAGTTTTTCAGAACGTTTGCCCGACGTTCCAACGTTTTTTTGTTTTGCTTGTGTGCGTGTTGATCCTGCGCCCACATTCGTTCGCGGCGGTGTTCGTCCGCGACGTTTTTACTGGTTGAATTCGGCCGACGTTTCCGATTGCCATACACGCAAGGCGGCGAACATGCGCAACGATAGTAACAACGATGATTCCGAACAATTCCAGCTGATTTATAAATTATATAAGGTAATAAAATCGCAAATAGAATTGGAATTATCTTTAGTAGCAGAAGTAGAATTGAAAGTAGAAGTTGAATTATTAAATCGTCCGCCCAACTTCGAGCAAGGCCTACGCTTCGCCCTTGAATTGTCGCTTGGAATCGTTCGACGCCGATTCGAAGATTGCTTGGAATCAATCAAAAATGATTCAGTAAATCCCAGTCCGATCGAAAAAGTAACGCTGGAAGGTTTGCTTCGCTTATACGGTGACGCTTTAGTCGCTGAACAAGAAGCAAAAACTCGGGGCCGAAACTTCGGCGTGCAGATCGAAAACTTGATCTGCCATTCTACGAACGAAAAGCTGCCAACTTACGATACTCTTAAATGCATTTACGGGACTGCGTTAATTTCTATCTACGCGAACCATTCGCGGCCTAGCTTAGCCATTGAACGCTTGAAACGTGTGGAAGACTGAACAGTCGGTTAATTGATACAACCCGACGACGTTTTCTTGCTGCTCATGGTTCGAATCTCTTTCGTTTCAAGGCTTAAATATCATGAAATTAGCGTTTAACCTATCCCTAATAATGCGTTTTTCTTCTGCAACGGATTGCAAACCGAATGACTCTTTTCGGATGTTTTCCAATGACCACGCTACGGCTATTCAACCCGGACGACTCCGGAAATTCGCGGACCGTTTCGGCCTTTTGGTCGGTTCGGGATTTCGTCGAATTGTGGTATTTGCCGGCGTTGCTGGCGGATCCGACACGGCGGCCGCCGTCGGAAAAAACAATCAACAAGCGGAGGGTCGCCGCGGCCTGGTGGTCCGACCTGATGGGCACCACGAAACGGCCAGACGGGCCGGCGTTGGGCGATATTACTACAGACGATTTAGCGTTGTTTCGCGGCCGTTTGGCCACGGCGTTTTATCGGCGTGGAAAGTTGGGCGAACGTCGGGCGTTGTCTCCGTTTTCGCAGTTCAGGCAATGCGAGGAACTGCAAACGATCTTGAACGCCGCCGGGCCGCGGTTAGGCCGGCGGGTTCGGGCTGGCGTGTTGCCAGAAGTGCCGGCCATTTTTTTAGAATCACCAACGGTGTGGCCAAAAGATTGTTGGACGATCGACGAAGCGAAACGGATTTTTGCGGCGTTGTCTTCGTTTTCAAAAATCGGTCGGTTGAAAATACCGGCCGAAAAGTACCGACAATTTGCGACCGCATCGTTGGCGTTTTGGTTTTATACCGGTCACAGGGCGTCGACGATTTTTCATATCAAAAAGGAAGGCTTGGTCCAAGTCCGGCCCGGCCAGTGGTTCTTGTTCATCGACCACTCGGTCAAGACGCGGAAACGCGATCGGGTCGCGGTTCATCCGGCGTTGTTGGATGCGCTTCGGCCATTGTGGTCTGCTGCGTTGCCGTCGGGTCCGTTAATTTCGTGGCCGATCCTATATCGGGGTTTGTTCGATCATCACGCCGATTGGCAAACGGCGGCCGGCCTAGATCCTGGCCGGACGTTTGGGCCTCAGGCTTGGCGGCGGCTCCATGCCGCGGCGATCGCCCAATCAGGTTACCAATCGGCCAGGGATTTGGCGGCCGGATCGCTAGGCCATTCGTCGGTGTCGATCACGGAAACGTTTTACGCGTCGATACGCGACGCGGCGGTCTTATCGTTGCCCGATCTTCGGACGGTTTAACCAAGACCAAGACTATGACATGACTGGTCGCGTTGGCCGGTTGCCTTGGCGGTTTTCTGGTTTGGCCGCCAAGGCTTTTCATTCTCGTTTGCGGCCGCGGTGCGGACGCGGTGCCAGGAAAATTTGAAAGGGAATTCAATGTTGATGTTAACACGGAAGCTAGGCGAAAAGATTTCGATCGGCGGCGGAATCGAAATTGAAGTTCGCGGGATTCGCGGCAATCGCGTCCAATTGTCAATTATCGCTCCGGCCGACGTTCCGGTCGATCGTTGGGAAATTGCACAACGGAAATTGTGCGACGATTCAGCAAGTAAGTAGATATTACTTTGGTTTAAATTTTGGTAATTCCAAACCCTACGGAAAGGGATTTCTATGTCCAGTGCTTACGACTTGCAAGTCTTTGCGGTCGCTGTTTTATCATTTGTTTCATTTGCGGGGTACGCGGTCTATTTTTCCCCGAATCACCATGCAAAAGAAATTGGGGGTCCACATGAATAAACACGTAAACAACCGGCCGCCACCGCTCCTGGCCAGGAAGGTTGGAGAGTGGGCCGAAACCCGGTTTCGTCTTGTGGAGGTTTGCCTACGGTTGGGCAACTTCGATGTTGCCCGCACCCATATAAACGATATTGAATTTCGCGGATTGGATTACGACGAAAATCTTATCCTTGAAGTCGACGCCGAGTCGTATTTGGCAACGGTATTGGATCCTGATTTGTGCGGGGTTTTAGAAAATTTTGGCTTTTATAAATTCCGAGACGTTTTGAAATTCACTTGCGAAGAATTATTGGCCGCGGTTCCGATGTTGGGTACTGGCCGGCTTGGTAGATTACTCGTCGTGGTTGAAAAGTATTTCGGCACCAATGCTTTAATTGAACGAATGAGACCAAAGGAGGCCGGCCATGCAAACGACGATTGATTTTTCATCACGTGGGCAACAGCTACGACTCCGCGACGCGTTACGATTTGAACACGGTTTGGCTTGCCAATCAGTGGTCGTGAAATCCGTTTTTATCGCGATCGATTCGTTCGCGGGCGGTTCTGGCTGGTGCTTTGCGGCGCATGAGTCCATCGCCAATACTGCAAACGTTGGCGAAAAGACGGTCCGGCGGGCGGTGGCCGTGTTGCTTGATCTGTATTTGATCAGGAAACAGAAGCGCCGCGGGCCAGCGGGAAACATGCAGTGCCGGTACGCGGTCAATTGGTCTAACGTGTCGGCGTATGTCGAAGCAGCAACGACCGCCGCGGAGACGATCGGCGGCGGTTGGGCAAACGACGAATCGCAACGGATCACCGAAACGATCACCAAAACGAAGGACGGAACCAACGGTCACAGTGACCGTTGGGCAACGGTCACCCAGGCCCGGACCAACGGTCACCCAGTCCCGAGGCAACGGTCACCCAGGCCCAGGGCAACGGTCACCCAGGCCCAGACCAACGGTCACCCAGTCCCGAGGCAACGGTCACCCAGGCCCAGGGCAACGGTCACCCAGGCCCAGACCAACGGTCACTGTGACCGAGTAACCACAAAAGAACCAGCAAAGAACCCTCCTCTACCCCCTGCCGAACCGGCGAACGATCTGGAAGAAGAAGTCGTTTTTGATTTGATCTTGGCTTCGCCTGGTCAGGGTCGCGACCGGCTGTGCGTATCGGAAGCGCGACGGGTTGCCGGGTTGGTCGATCGTCAAACGGCGGAAACGATCTTGGCGGAATTCGATCACCCGCAGAACCGGCGTTTGCTTCGATCGCCTGGTGCGATATCGCATCGCATCCAGTTCGGCGAATGGCCGGATCCGGCCGTGAAGTCGTTGGAAGTCTTACGGGCCGCCGACGAACGCCGTCGGCGGCGGTTGGCGGAAGAAGCAAACGAAGACCAACGCCGAGCGGAAAACAACGCCCGCTCCGTCGTAATCGATTTAGAATCTAAATTCGGGCCAACGTTAGACCGTCTAAGCGAGGACCAAAGACGGGCGCTTGCGGTGGCCGTTTTGGATCCGTTCACATTGTCACGGCTGGTCGGGAATCGCGACGCGGGCCGCTTTGATTTGCTCGAAGCAGTTGCGGCCGGCGTTGGCGAATTGTCGGTGACGAAATGAATCGACCAATGACCAATCAAACAAACAACCCAGATGTACTCAATGGATCGGATTTGGATTTTGAGGAAAAGCGGCTATGGACGAAACTACATGCTACGCGGCTGGGAATGGTCGAAGGGCGCGATCGCAGAAAAAGCTTTAGCAGAATGGATGGAACTGACTTTGCTATATCAAGACCTCGGCGACGTTCGACAGCAAGCATTCCAAACAGGACTTCTGCCGTGATTTAACGACGATTCTGCTCCGGGATAGTCACTCCTTTTTTTTGAAAGCTTGAACGTTGGATATACCAACTTGCGGGAAATGTGATGGGAATTTGTTTGAGCTAGATGACCCTTGTTTATGTGTCATCCAGTCCAAGGAAGATGTGCGGCTGATGATGGAGTATCTGGTATACGTTATGGAAGAAACGTCGGCAGCGATGAAGGTATTGGCGGGTTTTGGGATCAGTGTTTTTGGTGCTGAATTATTGCAGCATGCGTTGGAGTTGGAGAGCGCCGGCCAGCAGGCGGCGAGTTGGGTTGAAGGTTTTTCGGAAGGCCAGACTGCATAACGTTTTTCATAACCGGGTCAACCGATGGCACCCACTATTTACGTAGCACTACCCTGCACCGGCAACCAGCCGCTGCGTTGCATGGAATTCTACCAGCGGCGATTTTTGGAGAGAGCGAATGTTCGAGCAGATGATAAAGGCCCAAAAACGGCTTGAGGATGCTTTGGTTGCAATGGCAAGAGCAGAGGCAGAGGCCGAGCAAAAGACAACGGAACACAGCGGTCTGTGGGTGTTGGTGGTGACGGACGGTGAAGCGTATTCGCTCGCTGAGTCGAAGTGCGGGTTTGTCTTTGAAACTGAAGCGGCTGCGGTCGCTTACGCGGTGCAGTTGTTGGTCACTCGCAATTACGTCCAGCGCGATGGTGATGGGTTCGTGATGGAGGATGGTCGATATGCAACAGAAAAAGATGTGCTGGCCGAGTATCAATGGAGTTCATCGCTGCCAGATTACTTCCACGTGTTCCCAGCGTTCAATGGTGGTGCATGATGTTTTTGGACACACAAGACGTGATTCAGTGGGTGTTGCCGGTGGTGTTATTGTTTGTATTTTTAGGTATTGTGATCGCTGTGGAGGCGGGTTTTTATGACGACTAACAGAGTGAGTGGTTTTTACAGCGTCGAGGTCGATCGAACGTGCGATGAAGGCGATTGGTTTATCTATTGCCGAATCCACTTGGGTGGCTGGCTTTGGTATCGAGTCGTTGAAGCTGCACACGCTTACAAGGTGTTAGACTGGATTGATGAGCTTTACCTTCCTGAATTTGTTACTGAAGATGCAGTTCATCAAGTGTTAACGCATGCCAAGGCGATTGAAAAAATCCAAAGCAAAAACGCTAAGCGAAAGAAACCGTTCAAGTATTTCATGGACTGGGCGTTGGGATACAGAATGGAAAAGAATCATGAAGACAATTGAAATCAAATTTGAAATTTCTGAAGACTGTGAGTTTGTGGCGTTCAGGCACGCGACGACAGGCGAGTTTTACATTAACGGTAAAAACGGAATTGAACGCTGGGACGAACGATTGCCGTCTTTCCATAAATACATCGTCGTCCGCATGATTCAGGAGTGGGAGCCGGTTGATCCAACGAAAATCACGTTGTCGATGTTGCCACTTGCCGCACGGTTTCGAGGTAAATATGAATCTGGGGGAGGAGGAGTGAAGTGTTATCTAATGGGCATGAGGAAAGTTGGCTCTGTAATGCGTTTTGTCGATAAAAAAGGCTATTCATGGGAATTTTGTGAAGTATTGAAGTCCGGCCAATGAATGAGTCAACCGAGCGAGTTGAAATCTTTTTGCCGCCCACCGATGCGAAGTTAAACGCTCATAACAAGGGTCACTGGCGGAGTAAGTTGCAAGCGGTCAATAAGCGGCGAGCGTATGCAAGATTGATGACTAGATCTGCAATGAATAAATTTAACATCTTAGAAAAATGGAAGCGAGCGTCTTTGAGTTATCGGTTCTTTGTTCCGAATAACATTCAGCGGGACCGAGTGAACATGATGCAGCAGGAAAAGGCATCGGTGGATGGAGTGGTGGATGCTGGGTTGATCGTCGGGGATCACTGGCAAGTTTTGGAAATCGTAAGCTGTGAAGTCATTATCCGAAAATTAAATCCTGGTACGGTTCTGATTTTTAAAAGGTTGGAGTAATTGATGTTAGATCGAATTGAAAAACTAGCGAAGCATATGACGACTCTGAGGCCCGGTCCCAGCGAGGTAAGACGATGATTAAAAAAATAAACGATAACGATGGCCTGAATTCTTTAGTCTTGAACTACGGTGGCGGCCGTCAAACAGTTGCGATTTGCGTGATGATCGCCAAGGGTGTTTTGCCACGACCCGACATTATCGTCATGGCTGACACTGGCCGCGAAAATCCTTCGACTTGGGATTATCTCGACCAGCA
>JBDNFN010000108.1:0-17231 GCA_041689795.1 Fuerstiella sp.
GGAGTCTTGCCGAAGCTCGTCAGGTGATCTCAACGTGGCGAGACTGCTACAATCAGCGTCGGCCGCACAGTTCACTTGGCGACCAGACTCCTGTCGAATTCGCGCGGCAGTTTTCTGCTTCTTTCGCGTCCGCTCCAGAAGCAGAAAACAGGGGCACGCCAATACTGAAACGCGTTGATGGCGATCCTTTTGGCAAGTCCGGCCAACAGTGTCGCTACGAGAAATTGCACTGAAATATGATAAGCCGAAAGTCTTGGCCCACTGGGAAGAACTACTTAGCTTTTAATCTTCAACGATGCTGCAGGTTTAATCGACCCAACTAAGCGATAATGGCGGACTTAGTAACTGAACCTCGGTAAGAAAGTCGCAAGAGTAATTTGGGTAGACCAGAGAACGACTGTCTCTCTCTGTTACAACACCAGATGACCTTTCGTCGACAATCTAACAATGGGTAATCACGCCACAGTTTCCCAAGGCTCGCTTGGACGCTCCGCCTCACGCCATGTGAGCGATTCTGATATGGAATTGATCGTTTTGATCGCGATCGCCGATCATTCAAAACTGTGAGTCGGTCCGTTGATTCCTCTTGGTAAACTATCCGTCGTGCATGCAGCATCCGTGTCAGGGCAGCACGTTTCTCAATCGACAAACGTTGCGCGTAACCCACTCAATGAAATTCGCGAACGGGCGTTGGCGGAAAAAACAATGGTTAAAAATGTCGATAGAAATCAATTATTCCCCTTCAGTGTTGTCATTCTGGCAAAGAACGAAGCATCAAATATCAGACGCTGCATTCTGGCGATCGGCAGCAGTGATGACATTGTAGTCGTTGATGATCACTCAACTGATCGCACGGCAGATATCGCGTTGCAATGCGGTGCACGCGTTGTCCAGCACAAATTTGAAAATTTCGCTGCCCAACGAAACTGGGCTATGGAGTTTGCTGATCTAAAGCACGAATGGGTCTTGCACCTAGATGCGGATGAGGTCGGCACACGGTCACTGCATCGGGCATTGCAGACTGCTCTGGCCGAAGCGACGGAAGACACAGCAGCTTTTCGGATGTGCCGAAAGACAATGCTTATGGATCAGTGGCTCCGCTTTTCCGATGGCTTTCCCGTCTGGATCATGCGATTGGTCAGAAACGGAAAAGCCAAATTCGAAGACTGCGGACATGGAGAAGTGGCTGTTCCCGCAGTGGATGGGAAAATGGGATCAATCCGCGAACCATTCCTGCACTATGCGTTCAGTAAGGGTCTGACCGATTGGATTGAACGCCATAATCGCTACTCCACGCGCGAAGCTGAATATGAACTAAAAGAATTTCACGGCCTCAAATGGAAGAACTTCTTTCATTTAGACAAGGCCGTGCGACGTCAAACACTGAGGTCTCTCAGTCGTCGCCTCCCGCTGCGGCCAACGATTCGATTCTTCTATCAATACGTCCTCAAACTCGGATTCATGGATGGGCGGGCAGGCTGGACGTTCAGTCGCATGATGTCCATGTACGAAGGGTGGATCGTCATGAAACGCAGAGAAATGCGAAGATCGAAAAAAGGGAAGTCGGCGGCGGAGTCGCACAGCCCCTCAAAATGAAACTCAAGGAAGAGCATTCGCTGTTTTCTCGTATTTCTCCAACGGCAAAACTTGCGCGGCTATTCGGGAACGCTCAGGAACGCAGACGATTTCTAAAGCAGTTGGTTTGCCGCTGTCCGCTTGAACACTGGATCTGGTTCATCAATCACTATGTCATTCGCCTTGGACTACTTGAAGGGCGAGCAGGATTGATCGCGTGCCGACTGCGTGCACAGTATATCGCCGATGTCCGGGCCAAGTTGCATGAGGCGAAAATTCAACAGGCCGATCAATAGCCAGAGGCCCTGCTGCAGACCTCGCCCCAGGGAATTCAAGAAGTTTACACAAGCGCAATTAGGTTTCCCTTGCCCAGCCCCTAGGATCGCGATAGCGTAACTTCTAAAACGTGGTTGCGGTGCTGCCTGTTGACATATGCAAGGTTTGCGTCGTGATCTTCATAATCAGAGTTTTTAAGTGACCTTGTGTCGGTGCATCAATCCAGCCTGCCGGGTCATCCGGCAAACGGAATTGGTGAGTCCTGTGCCTGAGACAGGATTCCAGCTGAATATCTTTTTCAAGATAAAGACGTGCGTAGATGAGTGAATCTGTCAACCAAACAAATGTCACTTGGCGGAAACAACTGCCCTTGCTGTTGGTCGTCAGCGGGTTTCTTCCGCTGCTGTTCTGGCACGTCGGCCAGTTGCTTGAAAAACCGCATTACCAGTTTCTGTTTCTCATGCCCCTCACAATTTGGATGTTGGTGGCGGCCGCTGATGACAAAAAAACGTCCCAGCTGATATCGAAACGAGATATCCTTCTGGGTTTAGCGGCCTTGGTCGTGTCAATGGGTGGACTATCAGTGGCTGCTTGGTTCTGGTCGCCCTGGATTGCAGCCGTTAGCTTTCAACTCGGCTGGGGCGCTGCCCTGGTGGCCAACACGGGATGGAGAAACGCAAAACGCTGGCTACCACTATGGACCTTCTCATGGATCATTGTGCCACTACCATTCGGTATGGATGAAGATCTCATCATTCGCTTACGTGGCATTACCACTCGAATCAGCAGCTCAGTCCTTGACCAAATCGGTGTGCTGCACAACAGCTACGCCAATGTGATTGAATTGCCTGGAAAACCACTGTTCATCGCAGATGCGTGTAGTGGCATTCATTCGCTTTATGTGCTAATGGCAGCCGCGCTGTTTATCTGCGCGTGGGGACACCGTGGCATCTTTCATTCTTTGATGCTGCTTGTCAGTACCTTCGCAATCGTGTTGATAGAAAACGTGGCCAGGATCGTTTCCGTCGCCGTGGCGTGGGGACGTGGGTGGGACTGGAGCGAAGGCTCCAGCCACGAAATGCTGGGGGTTGTCCTGTTTTGTCTGTCGCTTTTAACGATCCTTTCCACCGACCAGTTGCTGATGTTCTTCTTTCCTCCCAATGCTCCATCGTTGATGGAAAGGATTCGCAAGCTAAGGGAAGACAAAGATGGAAAGCAGAAATATTACGCCGGAGAGAATTCAGGCAAGACACCAACACCAGCAGGGGCTTCCCTGTTAACCATTGCTCGGCAAGTTACTTTTGTGTTTCCGCTGCTGTTGCTGGTTCAGTTTTTCACGATGCCGTCTGCCGTGCCACATGTCATGGCGATTCTTGACGAAACGTATGACCTGCCGCAACTGGGTGAAAGTGCGCTACCGGAAACTCTGAACGGATTCACACGGGAAAAATATGAAACCATTGCCAGAGTTCCAGGGGATCCATTCGGTCAGGGCAGCCAGCAGTGGTATTATCGCAAGGACGACTTTCTATGCATGATTTCAGTGGACTACCCATATCCCGGGCCACATGACTTGACTGTTTGTTACCACAACATTGGTTGGAAAATCGGTGAACATGAAGTTTTGCCAGCCGAGAGACTGGCCCAGCTTTCCGGCAACGCAGACGGTCCAGTCGGTATCTCGGAAATGAGCAGACCGCTGTTTGGGAATGCGATGTTGCTGTTCAATCACACTTCTTTGGCTGGTGAAACCCAGGTTTTGTTCAAAGACCTTGCAAAAGGCGACGCTGCTGATGCGGCCGCCAGACGCTGGACAGCACTTCTGACAGACAAAAAAGATGACAAGAATGCATCATCTGAACCGCAAACATTTCTGCAGACACAATTATTAATTAGATCACCAGAAGAGCTGCCTCAAACATCGAAAGACGAACTCACGGCACTGTTTCTTGACGCGAAACGGCTTCTGACGGATCAGATCAACCAGAAGACAGGGCTGTCGAAGTAATACGTCACTTTAACTAGTTCATGAATCATCAAGCTTGAAGCACTATGAGTCGTCTATTTGGAAAAGTCACACCGCAGGGAGCGAAGCCGGGACTGTTGGGCCGGTTTGGGCCTATCGTGGGTGGCTTATTAAGCATAATCGCCAGCCCATTTGTGCTGCTTGTACGGGCGTTTTCCTTCCTGCCATATCTGCTGAGCGGTTGGTGGGGGAAACGGGAAACGAAGCACCTTCTGTTTGGTATCCCGACAATCCTGCTTGGTCTGGTGACTTGTTTCTTTGTTGTTAACGGAAAGGTATCGGGCGGCTCACAAAAACGTGGGATGCTCTATCGAAGCGCCGGTCAAGCTGCTTTCGCGGTGGAGGAATGGGACAAAGCCACTTTGTTCTATGAGCGCGCGATAGAAATGGGAATCAGCGATCCTGCTACAAAGTTTGAGCTCGCCAAATCGGCTGAACAATCCGGCGACAACGCTGTCAAATCTGCCGTGATGGAGTCTTTGGCGCCGGCTGACCGTCCTGTTTTTGCTCCAGCGCACCTCTGGAAAGCTGCGACAGTGCTGTCAATGCAGCCGTTAAATCGAGAACAGGTTCAACTTGCAGTGGTGCATCTTAGACATGTCCTCGCACTCGCACCAAAGGATCCACTGGCTCACGGCATGCTGGGTGATATTTATTTCCAGCTGGGCCGATATGAAGATGCCGTTCCCTACCTGGTCGTCGCCAGCTATGAAAAACCAGTTTGGTGTCTCATGCTGGCCAAGGCGTGTGCACTGATTGGTGATAAAGCTGCCGCAAAAACGTATGGCATTCGAGCCCAGCAGGTGTTCCGGAAGCAGCTTTCAGAAAATCCGGAAGATATTGAAGCCAGATTGGACCTTGGAGAAGCCACCTTGCTTCTGGAGGAATTCCCCGACGCAGTCAGGATTCTACAGGAAGGGCTGGCGCTTAATGACGAAGTCCGCTACAAGAAAGCGCTGACGCAGATCTTGATTCAATGGTCGGATTCTATATTGGAAAAAGATCCCAGCCAACGAAAACAGGCATTTCAGCTGCTGGCCAGCGCGCTGGAATACGCTCCGAAAGAAATGCTGCTGTTCGACCGCATCAACAGGCTTCTGAAAGGACAGGAAGATTCCGCAACGGAAATCGAGGCATTTCTGTTGGACAACATAGCCCAGGGCAGGGCGGTTGGCATCAGTCACCTGATCCTCGGTACCGCTTTGTATGAACGCAGCGACGCGAAGAACGCGGGCTTTCATTTGGACCGAGCATTTAAACTGTTGCCTCAGGGGCCCATTGTCGCGAACAACTTTGCGTGGTACCTATCCCGAACTGAACCTGCAGACCCGGAAAGGGCGTTGCAGATCATTTCAGAGGTCGTCAGCCTTTTTCCTGACGAAGTGGAATATCGAGATACCAAGGGTCATATCCTGGTTTCAATGTCCCGATGGGATGAAGCGATATCGAATTTGGAAGCCTCGTTAGTGCGGTTTCCCAATCGATCTGCCACGCATATTGCCCTTGGAAAAGCGTATGCGGCCTTAGGCCAGCCAGAAATCGCGAAACGCCATAACGCTTTAGCAGTATTGCCTCAGCCATAACCGATTATGGCCACAAAGCAAATTTCCCAACTGAACATGCATCCACTAAATCAACACAAACCCTCTAATCGTTTCATTTTACCAAGACAATTACTTGAACCACATCGATTGGGTTGTTAGAAATTTCAATAAGTTCCCTTACTTCAATAAACGGAGGTTTAACATGAGCAAACTGAGTCTTGCCTTTGCCGCTGCGGCATTGGTTATCGCGTGTCCTGGCTCTCAAGGATCTTTGGTCACAGGAGTTTCGTCGTCAAACACATCAGCTGTAACAGTTGATGGATCCCTTGTTGTAACCAACGTAGTTGCGACGTCACCGACAACGCGCACAGCAGACGTGGCGATTGGTTTGACTGTTTTACAAAAACACATTCCCACAAATTTGAACTTCACTTTCGGTCCATCAGACGGGTTTAGCCTCACTGATTATCGAATAACGCTGAGTATCACCAACGCCCTGACCCCAGCCACAGGCGGAACGGACTACATGAATGGATTTGACATCATAAACGCCGGATGAACAGGTGGTGCTGCAGCGATGAGTACAGCTTTGGCGGACTTGCCAACGTCATCATTCACGTTCGAACCGAACGGGGCAAACTACAATATTCCTACTGGATTTAGATTCGGAGGTCTCAACGGTGGTGGCATTGGTGCGAGCTACAATGGCGGTCCGATTTCGACAGCAGCATTCACTTGGAGCACCTCTAGCGCGGGTCTATCCGCAGCATCCCTTCAGTTTACAGCAAACCCTGAACCCACAACAATGTTGCTGGGTGGACTAGCTTTGATTCCCGGTGCGGTCGTTATTCGACGTCGGCGACAACAGAAGCTTGCAAACACAGAGGCCGTTTAAGCAACCGCGAGTTGATTGAACTGCTGGATTACGATCAAGCCACCCGCAACAGCGGGTGGCTTTTTTCGTGAAAAATTCCGAATAACTGACATATTGCAATTAGACTATGAGTGCTGTTAGTGCCCGTCCACTTTGTTATTGCGTTTGGCTCACCGACGTTTCACTATCAGCGTGTTCATGATGCAGCATCACCGACCGGAATCCCAAAATGGTGTTAGGTTACTCTTCAAATAAGTTTGCTCCCGAAAAAAAAGGGCTCGCTGGAAGACTAAAGGCACTCCTACGATTCTTTGCCAACGCGATCACAGCGCCCATTCGCTACCTGATTCGGATGGTGGTGTGGACTTCGAAACTGATTTACGAAGGCTGGAAGACACGCCAGTGGAAACATCTGCTGTTTGGTCTCCCGACCTTGTTGGTCGCAGGCATGAGTATCTATTTCGTGATCGGTGGCCGCGTCTCTGCTGTTTCGGATCGCGGGAACAAATACCTTTCGGCAGGAAATGCGGCTGCATCAAGAAAAGACTGGAAGTCTGCGAAGCTGTTTCTGGAACGAGCTGTTGAGCTAGGCTCAAACAACCCGGGAACCCTTTACAACCTGGCTCGGGCTGCTGAAGCGACCTCCGATTCTGCGCAGATGCTTGCAATCGTTGAGCAATTGGCCCCATCTGACAAAGCCGTGTATGCTCCAGCACACCTCTGGCGAGCGGTCAAGCTGCTCACAAGAAAACCACTTCAGTCGAGTGACCTCGACCTCGCTGAAAAACATCTTCAGTTGACGCTACGACTGAATGAATCCAACCAGCAGGCACATGCCTTACTGGGTGACTTATATTTCCAAAAAGGTGTCCTGGATGCCGCAATTTTGCATCTGGATCAAACTCCACCAAATTCATCAAAATACAGACTGATGCTGGCGAAGGCGCTTGATGCACAGGGAGACACTGAACGCACCAAACGCGTCGCTGAGTCTGTCCTGAAATTTGCCGAAACGGCCAGCAGGAATTCGCCACAGGATGTCCCATTAAGGCTGGACTATGCAGAAGCCAGTCTGATTTTAAAACAGTACCCGCAGACCGCTGAAATTCTGAGACAGGGATTATTACTTGGCGAAAGTGCAGGACTGCGTGACGCCTTGACAATGACCTTTATTAAATGGTCGGACTCTGTGATTGAAGCGTCTCCGGATAATCGCAGGGCGGCGTTCTCACTGATTGCAGCCGGACTTGAAAACACTCCTCACGAAATTCTGTTGTTCGATCGACTTCTGAACCTGCTAAAAGGGTCCGACGAGGTCGCCATTGATGTGCAGAAATTTCTTGAAGAGAACATCACTTCTGGAACTGCGACTGGTGTAAGTCACCTCGTACTTGGAACGGCGTTGTATGAACTCGGAAACGTCACAGAAGCGGACTTTCATCTGGAACGAGCGTTCAAGCTGGTACCATCCTCACCAATTGTTGCCAACAATTTTGCCTGGCATCTCATTAAACAGTCTCCCGCCGACCCAAAACGAGCACTGCAGATCATTGATGCTGCCCTCCGACAGCAGCCCGATGAACCCGAATTGCATGACACCCGCGGCCATATCCTCGTCCAACTGGCCCAATGGAAAGAAGCCATTGAAGAGCTCGAACCGCTCTTGGAAAAGCTTCCCGGCCGGGTTGCCACACATGAAGCACTAGCTGAAGCCTACGCACAACTGCAAATGCAGGAACTTTCAAACAGTCACAGGCTGAGGGCGGAAAAGCTTAAGAACTCCGAAATTCCGGGCGATCCGTAGAACCCTTCTCTTTTTTCTATATTACCCAACCCATTTTATTGACATTACATATATTTGCGTTTCAAATGGGAGAAATGGGCTCGTTCAGTCTTCCCCGGCAACTTTATTCAGGAACGAAATTATGGTTCACTCAGGAATGTCTTTAACCACCCGGATGGGTGTGGCCTTATCAGGATTGCTGTTCGCCAGCACCTGTAATGCTGCGATGATCACGGGTGCAACAACCGCCTCAACGTCTGGCTGGACGCTGGACAACGTCACCGTGGCTGGCACTCTGGTAACCCTAGACATGACAGTTACTGATTTGCATGTCCCGTTCGTTGTTGATTTCGCCGTTACAACGGTTGATGCAACGGGTGGGCCAGCGATCACGATTGCCCACACTATTGTCGTTAACGTAACCAATGGGCTGACCTATGGAAATCCCGCGCACAGTGCGAATCTAAATGGTTATGATGTGGTGGTCACTGATACGGGTGCGGTTGGCGGGGCAGGAATCCCGGGGATTCCGCTTCCCAACCTAGGTGCATTTGGGTTTACTTATCCAACAGCACCATTTACGAACATCACTGGTGGCTGGAGATTCGGGGGCCTGAACGGTGGTGGTGGCACCCTTGCCGTCGGTGCAATGACAACCACGTCGTTCGCACTCAACACAACGACATCTGGTGGATTTGCTGCAGGATTCAATGACACGGTAGGATTGACATTCACCGCTAATCCTGAGCCTACAACAATGTTGCTTGGTGGACTGGCTCTGCTTCCATGTGGAATCGCAGTGCGACGTCGACGTCAGCGTCTGCAACAGTCAGTTGACGCGACAACTCCTATCTGTTAGAGGTGTGAATCGAGCTCATTGAACACATGAAACTCTGGCGGGTGTCTGCCAGAGTTTTTTTTGCGCGCAGCCAAAACAAGAAATTTGTGAACGTAACAAGCCCCTCTCCAATAAGTTGCAGAACAAATCTGCACTTAAAGATTGGGGGATAGTTTGGCAACCACCATTGTCTCTATTCAGACGGAGTGTTGCACTCTCGGCTTCCGCAACACCTTACTGCAAGACGAGAAGCTGGCCCCTTGAATCAAGTCAGTTGTTTGGGTGTCAGTGTGCGCGTTAAAACCGGCCACTTGTTTGCGGGTCAAAACCGGCCAGGGTTTTGGTGGAAAGTGGTCTAATTTGCTGGTTTTTTCGTCGTCTTTTTCGGTGGACCCGGTGCGCGGGTTTGGCCGGTTTTGGATTGGCCGGTTTCGAGCTCATTTTCGGCCTCGTCGACGATCGCCTGATCTTCCTTTTTATCGACCTGCCGACCCTGCATTCTGAAGCTTCGTCCGGTCATCTGAATCACTTCTGCACTTTGTAGAAATCGATCCAGAATGTTGGTGTCTTTCCGGTAAGCCTGCAATCTTCGAATTTTCCACTGAGGGTGCGAGCAGAGCTGCCCGAGCCGGTCAGGCATCGGTTATCAGCCAGCCACCGGGCACATCTGGCGTCCGGCTCAAAGCGTGTCCAGCATGCTGTCGCGGTATCTTTCGGCAGCCTCCAGTCGATCGCAGAGATCCATGACCTGATCCTGCGTCGCACCGCCCTTCATATGGTTGATGGATCGGCACACATCTCCGATCAGCCGCTCCAGTTCGAAACGGTCCATTGCGACGATCTCAATTTAGCGACTTGATTCGCAGACCTTCATCGCCTGTTCAATCTGCTCGAACGGATATTCGTAGCGCAGCAGAAGCGTGCGTTCTTCTGGTGTCAGTTGAATCTCAATTGTCTCTCTTGCCATCAGCCACAATATCCTTCGTTACGGATCAGTGTTCCGATGACGGGCCGACTTCGATGTCGTGTGTTACGCCGCATCGGAAATGGATTTGACGTTTTCGAGATAATTCCAGGGCAGCCAGCGATCAGGAGATTTCGTGACATCCGCCGTATTGAGCTGCAACTGGTTCAGATAGTCGAACAAGGCCGCGGCGTGGACAGTGTCCCACTGAGTCGAGGCTGCCAGAGGAATTTCGCAACTCCCCTGCAGCCCTGAAGGCGGTTGAACGGCAGCCCGTTTCCATACTTCAGCAGTCCGATCATACTGGCCACCGTGTGGTCGAACTTGTCATCGCCAACGCCAGCGGGACTTGGTGCCGTAAAGAGTTTTCCGCAAAGGTGGCAGCGCAGCTTCTGCATGCGATAGACCGTCGCGTGCAGCCGAGCCTGACCGGTAAAGCGAACCAACACACCGGGTGATTTTTCGTAAAGCGTTCCCTGAACGCATTCGGGACACGCATCGCCAGGCGAAAGTTCCGGATGGCTGACGTCGACCAGGTCGGCACCCGGATAATCGTCGGCACCAAGCCGCCCGTGACCAGGCGGAGGCTCTGAAGAATCGTCGGCCTGGTCGTTCCTGGCATCGGCTGATGTGTTAGTCGATGCGTCATCAGCAGGCTGGTTCGGAGCCGCTTCCGCATCGCCAAGGACGTCTTTCGATTTCTCGGTCGTCGCACCAAACATCAATTTGCGAAGACGAGCGATCGTGGTGTTCTTATCTCCCACGAGCTGGAATAAGCCTCGATACGAGGCAAAGATCTGGCACATTAACTCCATGTCATCGTCACGAAGCGAATTGGACTCAGCGCGATGAAGGAGTTCCTCGAACCGCTGTTCTGTTACGTCGATAATTTTCGGCGCTTTGCGAGTCATGATTCGACCGGCTTTCCCTGCCACGATATCAGGAGCTGCTGACACCACACGTTCGATCCATCGAAGGTGAATGGAACAGAGTTTTGCATGACGATCTTCATGTGCGGTTGCAGCGTCGACTCAACGACAAACTGGTCGAACGGAACTCGGCCCTGGGCGATGCGATCAATTATCTGCTCAAACGCTGGGAACCGCTGACGTTATTCCTGCGCAAAGCAGGAGCATCGCTGGACAACAATCTCTGCGAACGTGCGATGAAGAAAGCATTCTGCATCGTAAGAATTCGATGTTCTACAAGACTCGCAACGGAGCTCGCGTCGGCGACATGTACATGAGCCTGATCTACACCTGCGAGTTGAGCGGAGTCAATGCGTTCGACTATCCACGGTCAACGCGCATTTCAGGGGCTCTTGGCAACTTGAGTCGAGTTGCGCTGGGGGCTGGTTTTGGCGATGATGGTGGACTCGAATTTCCACGATCGCACGCCTCTGTCACGGAGCAACTGCTATGCCCAAAAGTATCCACGATGTTGACTCTCTGCTTGAAACATTTCAGCGGCTCGAAGACCCGCGAGCGAATATCAATCAACGACATCTACTCGGCGATCTGATCGTCATTAGCATCATGGCGGTGATCGCTGGAGCCGACGGCCCATTGGCCATCGGAACGTGGGCGGAAAACAACAAACAGTGGCTCAGAAAGAGACTCCCGCTGCCCAACGGGATTCCGTCGCACGACACCATTGGACGACTGCTGGCCGCACTGAAACCGTCCGCCTTCCCACGATGCTTCGAATCGTGGATTGCAAGTGTCGGTGTGCCCGACGATGTGGTTGATCTTAAACAGATCGCGATTGATGGAAAGGTGCTCAGACGCAGTCACGATCGACGCCGTGGCCCTGGTCCTCTGTGGCTGGTTAGTGCGTGGCTGGTTAGTGCGTGGGCCGTGGATCGTGGTATGAGTCTTGGACAACTTGCGACCGACGAAAAATCGAACGAAATCACGGCGATTCCCGAACTTCTCGACAACATCGAAATCAAAGGTGCGGTCATTACCATCGACGCGGCGGGCTGTCAGCGAGCGATCGCTCAGAAAATCGTTGAAGGGGATGGCGACTATGTGTTGGCGCTCAAAGGCAATCAAGGCAAGTTGTATGATGCGGTGTCGGAGTACTTTGAAACGCACATGGAAAATGACTTCGCGGACATCAACGTTCGCACCCACATCGAAACGCTGAAAGGCCACGGGCGCGTCGATGAAATCACCTACTATCAGACGCCCGTTCCCAGGGATTTCGTCAACCGGGAAAAGTGGTCCGGCCTGAAGACGATCGGCGTTGCCATTCGCCAGAGTACAAGCGGTGCCACGTGGTTGACAGACGTTCGGTTCTACATCACTTCGCTCGAGATGGGAGTCAGACGATTCGCACGATTTGTCCGCGGTCACTGGGCCATTGAAAACACGCTTCACTGGTGTCTGGACGTGACGTTTCGCGAAGACGAATGTCGAGTTCGAAACCGCACTGCGGCAGACAATCTCGCATGGATCAAACGCTTCGCACTGAGCCTTCTCAAACAACAAAACGACAAGCACAGCATCGCCATGCGACGCAGAGTCGCCGGATGGAACCTTGACTACTTGGCGCAAGTACCTGGCATAACAACACTTTAGTATGCGTTTGCCCTGGTTCGATGCTGGACACATTTCTTGACCCAACCTCTGGACAATTGACTCCATTCCGTGGTAATTGGTGGGGAATGTTTAACCATGAAAGGAGTCAACAATGAATCACATCAAGAAAAAACCAGCATCAGCGCCGGTCAAAGTCTTCCGTCAGGGAGCCATCGCCGCGTCCATCTGGAAACGCCAAGCCACCAGCGGATTCGAATACTTCGACTTCACCATCAGTCGCTCGTGGAAAACATCCGCCACCGGCAAAAGGTTATTCCAGCAACTTCTTTGAGCGGAACGTCGACAATCTCCACACAGTGGCACAAAGATAATTGCAATTGCAAGTTCCGAAACAAAACGGACAATCTCAATACTGGAAGGTGTGTGTGTTTGCGAGCAAAGCAGTACCATCAGGACATCGCCAAAGGAATCAAGGGACGCTGCCATGCATCACGATATTGAATTACTAACGAGCCTGAGCGACGAAGAACTTGAGGCATTGGCAAATAGCACACTCGCCCCTGCATCTCAGGCTCGTCTGGATGAGTTGCTGGATGAAAACGCCGAGAATCGACTTGATGCTGATGGTAAGGCAGAGCTGGAATGTTTGCTGGCTAGAGTTGATCAACTGACAATCGTCAAAACAAGGGCACGCTACACCCTTCGTCAGCACACTGAGGCGACCGGCGCGTGAGTTCCTATATTCCCGTGGATCTTCGCCGACGGATTCGAGCCCACTTTCAAGATCACTGTGCCTACTGCCGCACACCAGAATAGTTAACGGTCGTGATCTTCGAGTTTGAGCATATCCTGCCGCGTTCCATCGGCGGAGAAATGACCTTTGAAAACCTGTGTTTGTCATGTCCGACTTGTAATCGATATAAGTCTGATCGCACATTTGGTCCTTCGAACGAGCCGACTCAACGAACGCCGCTGTTTCATCCTCATCGCGAAACATGGACAGAGCACTTCGAATGGAACGAGAATTCAAGCGAACTAATCGGCTTGACGCGCACCGGGGTGGTCACAATTGATCTTTTGCGAATGAATCGACCACAACTGGTTCGAGTTCGCCGACTGTGGGTGGCCATGGGAGAACACCCTCCGAAGTTGTCGTAATAACAATGCGTTCCAGGTTTGCTCATCGCCGACGGGCGGTAGGTCCTGCTTGCCGAACCCGGCAGGCTGGACCTACGTGTCCACTTTGAGCGCGGTCGCTATTGTTGTCAGTGGCAACACAAGCGTCAGAGGAGCGTCTTTCAGCGGGATGGCCCCGTAAGAGGCATACCACTTCGCAGCCCGAGTGGACTTGGCGTCTATCAAAATGGCGACGCCGCCGACTTCGGTGGCCGCAAGCAGGCACCGTCGGCCAGCCGCAAGAATCAATTGCCCGCCAAGCCCCTCTCCCTGACAGGAAAGATTGACCGCCAGACGAGCGAGTCGAAACACGGGCACATCGTATCGTGCCAACCCTTTTTTCAGAACATCGGGCGTGATCGCATATTCCAGCGAAGCCGGACTGAGGCTGTAGAAGCCAAGAATCGTTTTGCTGTCCGAGTTCGAAATCGCCAGAAACGTTTTGGAAGCCCCCCGGTCGTGGTTCTTTCGAGCATGCTGCTGCAGGAACTCGTTGAGGGCGGCCTCTCCACAATCAAACGAACTACGATCATGTTTCTTTGAAATTGGTTCTTCGTGCCATGCCGAAACGTTCATGACAGCTTCGGCAGAGCACGAGCCGCCTTACGCAGTTTCGCATTGGGTGCCGGAGGATTCTCCAAAAGATCCAGGACACGGCGACTATCGCGTTGCGTCAGTTTGACGTTTTCATGTTCCTCGATGACGGAATGAGCTTCTCGCAATGCCGTACGAAGAATGAAATCTGTCATGTCAGTCTGTGCCAAGGCAACGGCACGCATAATGACCGCTTTGTCTTCTGAACGAATTCGTAGGGCGACTCGACTGTTTTCACTCACGGCTTCTCTGGGCATGGCATACTCCTCTTTGTACGTTTTCAAAGTGTACAACGCATGAAAGCCATCGTCAACGGATTATTTGGCGACGCCAATAACGCACTGGTTTCGATCAGGGTTTCTCTGTCCTGTTTGTCTCAGGTTCGGCGGGTATTGCCAATCCGTGAGTCCGTTCGAACGTAGCTGTCCATTGTGAGCAGCGTGAAGTGCTTACTGAACTCGCTCACTCAGGCAGGTTCTGGCTCTATCGAGCTACCCCTATTCGATCGTCGTCAGATGCGGTGCGGGGCGAGAAAGTATCGCAATCGCCATCTCACGAGCGCGCGAGGTGAGGAGAAGGATCCTTTCGGATCAAACGTTCCACTTCAGCGCGATCATTCGATTGAGTTTGAAAAAAACGGATCGCTGCGGATGCCGTTTCGTCCGCGATGAATGTCAAGACACGAGCGACAAAAGTCGGTTGTTTTGAGGTTGGGATTTGCCGCAATTTCGGATTTGAATCCGTCAGGCGACTGCTCAGTTTCGGGTGGCAGCCGCTTAAAGAACCCCTGCAGCGGAAACGATTGACGATTCTGATCGTCAGGACGAAACGCGGGCAAATGTCACTGAAACGACACACCCAAGGAAATCACGAGGTTCCTGACATCTTTACTGATGTTCTGTTCAGTTAATTCCGGTTTCGTTGGCAGATAAATCAAAATTTCAGAATAAACACTGATGAAAATTTGACTTTCTGTTTTTCCTTTCTCAGACGGCCCGGTAGAGTTTCACAATAGGGCACTTGGTGAACTTATTCTAAGTGGCGGTGCCTAAGAATTTCCTGACGGGGTGCGGCAAGCTTCCTCGATCATGTGGTGTTGCCTTGAGAGTGCTGGTTCAGCAGTGGCCGCGAACAACTGGCGTTTGTCGTTGGTGGCTTCGTTTCAACGATTAAGTTTAGAACTTGTTGATGAAACAATTCCGGATCTCTGGTGACGGACTTGCGAAAGCAGCAAACTGTGTGGATTACATAAACAATGTGTGAAAAAAAATTCGCCGACACAGTTTCCTGATCGCCTCTTAACCCGGGAGCCCAGTCTGTTATGCAGAAAATCTCACTAGCCAATTTGGCCCGACCATCATCAAACCGACAACGTGGTTTCACGTTGATTGAATTGCTGGTCGTGATCTCGATCATCGCCACGTTGATGTCGCTGATTCTGCCGGCGATTCAGAACGCTCGGGAAGCGGGTCGCCGAACTCAGTGCCTGAACAACATTCGGAACGTCACTGTTGCGTGCATGAACTTTGCGAGTTCAAACCCCAAGGGGCACTTGCCCGCGCTCAGCTATTATCCCAATGATCCTGGCCGCAGTGGCTTTCCTCCACCGTTTCAAGAAGGTTGGAGCTGGGTAGTGGAGATTTTGCCATACATGGATCAGCAGGGAACCTACGACCGCTGGGATAAAGCTCTTCCGTGGAACAGCACCGTTACAAACGCAGCTGGGGCAGTGAACGCGAACCTTGCAGGAAAGCTTTACATCGAAGCCTTGGCGTGTCCGAACGACGAATCAGCCTATCAGATTCCCGGTGGGCTATCATATGTCGCCAATTCAGGTTTCGGATCCAAGACGACGGGGGCTGATACCATTACCGATGATGAAGGCCACGCTCATTTCAATTCACAATTGGATTGGAACAGCAACGGCGATGCATCGGTAAACGACGCTGAAGATCAGGAAGTTACATTCCATACAGGCGTGTTTTGGCCAAACTTCACCAACAATTCGTTCGTCAAGGGGCTATGCTCAAACAGATGTACTGCTCCCGGCAAGATCTACGACGGATCGTCAAATACATTGATGTTGGGTGAGAATATCAACGCCGGTCAGACAAGCTGGGCGAATCCAAGTCTGAACAGCTGCGGATTCATGTTCCCACTGGGAAGTGGGCCTTCCGGGGCGACCGATACAAATAAAGCGTCGCTGTCATTGCTGAATAACACTCCATCCGGAGTGAAGGCAGCTACCACACCATTCCCGAACCAAAACAAAGCCGGCCCGGAAGGTGCGCCGTTCCTCAATTCGAATCATCCCGGAGTGGTCGTAACATCCATGTGTGATGGCGCGGCCAGGACAATCTCTGAAGGTAGCGATAAGAAAGTCTATACGCAGCTAATGACCCCGGGAGCAACGCGATTGCGCACACTGGCTGGTAATCAGCCGTTCAGTGCAGAAGCCCCCCTTAGCGGCGACTCATTTTAATGGCCTAGATATCGTCGAACTCGATACAGCGCAACATTCAAACAACAAAAATGGCCAGATTGCCCGTAAGGCAATCTCCTAAAGTAACTATTATCACCATTCTAACACTTTCCCGGGACGGGAAAGTTGCATCGCGAATCAAACTAGAATCCAATCATCATGGGAATGCATCAACTTCCAAAATGTGAGACGGTTATGAAAACAGCACCAGCCATTATCCTTTTCGCCGTGGCTTTAGTCTTTGGCGGCAGTGTCAAAGCTGACATCATAGATGGATCTTATAATGTCAGTAGCTCGGATAGTTTAGTGAACTTTGCCAAGGGCTTTCCAAACACGAATACATTCAATGCTGGCACAACTGAAAGTTTTAGCGGAACGCCCGTTGACTTAAGTTTTCTCTTCAGCGGTAGTACTTTGACGCTTACCGAAACAGTCTACGCCGGGGCGTCGCCTCTGAACGCTTCGTTCAACTGGATTTTTAGCGCACTAAACCTCGGCGGCGTAGACACTGTCACTGGAGTCACGTTAGCCTCGTCCACCGACGCAGGGGCCGTCA
>JBDNFN010000109.1:0-6504 GCA_041689795.1 Fuerstiella sp.
ATCACTTGTGCTGCGAACACTGCGTTCGGCCGTAAAAGAACGACAGCCAACGCCCGGATTGATTCATCACACTGATCGCGGCAGACAGTATGTCGGCAACGAATATCGATCCGTACGGCGTCGCGCTGAAGCTCTGCAAAGAATGAACCGGGCAGCCGACTGCTACGACAACGCATTCATGGAAAGTTGCTTCGGAACGATCAAGACCGAACTCGAATTGAACGATTACGAAAGTAGTCGGCAAGCAAGAAAAGAGACCGCTGGATACATCCTCTACTACAATTCCGATCGCCGACATTCTGGCATCGACCATTGCTCACCAGCTCAGTTCGAACAGATCATTAATCTCACGGACTAAGAGCATGACCTGTCCCTGATACTGTCACCACCTCAGTGGACTTGGAGTTTATTGCTGGGTGTCCGAGCGAAGGCTCGGATGGCTGCACAACTTTCGACGACTGAGAGTTCGTTTTGATCGCACTCCCGAAATTCAGCACGTCTTCTCAAACTTGCCGAAGGACTCATCTGCTTCAGAACTCTAAGTCATGGGTTTTGTTAGGCGTTCTAAGAATGGTTATGAGTAAATACCCGAGATCGTCACGGGGGAACAACATCCACCCGCCACGCGGCAGCACAAACCCGTTGGCTGGCCGGTTGCTGTTCGCCATCTCAGATGGCAGCTTCACGACTGTGGCCAAGCGGGTTCGTCTGTCGTGATGGTTAGCGCTGGAAGCCCTTCATTGATCGTCGATTACCTGATGCTGTCACGTCTCAGAGAACAGGTTTGATCGGCAGTTGTCTGACTGTGCCTTACCAACTTCCGATGCGTCAGGTGGTGCCACTATCTTCTCGCCGCCGAAAGACATTCAAGGCCGCTACTTCACCGTTTCGCGGATGCGAATTCGGCGATACTCCATCTGACCGCGATCGGCTTCCAGACCGATCGGTCCCGTCGCGGGCAACGTTTGGGGAAACTCAAGTGGTTCGCCATTGCAGGTGCACGTGGCCACGCCGCCCTTGACGATGACTTCAATCTGATTCCAGTCCTGTGGCCGGTAACTCTTCAAATCCTTGTACGGGCCGGCGACAAAATAGTCTCGACACTGCAACTGCGGTTTGCGGAGAAAAATTCCGCTGTCGGCATTCACACCAGCACGAAATTCCAGCTTCAGATGAAAGTCGTTCGCGAACTCGCGAGTTGTCCACAACTGAGCCAGTTTCTGGCCGGGATTCACGACAATCCGGCCGTCTCGTCCAGTGTATCGCCCATCGCTGGCATACTTCATTCCGTCAAACGCCGGTCCGTCTTTGTAATGCCACCCGGTCAGGTCCGAACCGGTTAAGAGTGCTTCAAAGCCGGGTTCAACGATGTCAGTTGAATCCGTCTGAAACGGCGAAGCCGGCAAACCAGCCTTGTTGTACAGGTTCACGTCCGGCACGTTCGCCCATCCATATCGAACTCCGGTGGGAGCCGTAATTTCGTCACTTGAGACAACAATTGTAGCTCCCTGAATCAACGCCGTACCGGCCGCTTCCTTGTCATTGTTGAAGATCACGAACCCCTTCAGGCGGCCATCTTTGGCGACAAGTCCGCCTCCGAGATGTTTGAATCGCAGAACCACTTTGTTGTCATCCACGCTCATCGAATCGTAGGTTGGACCGGAATATTCAATGTCTTCACCATACGCGAGAGCCCGAGCGGCCAATGCCAGTCGGTCACCGATCGGCTGTTTTTGTTTGGGGTGAATATCGGTCGGATGGCCGACGTCAACGGTCACTGCCATGGCCGTGTTCTGAGTCGTTTCTGTGGTGATACGCTGCGCTTCACGAACTTCTGGCGTCATGTTTTTGTGAGGCGTAATTTGCACAAACAGAAACGGGAAGTCGCCCTGCCCCCATGCTTGCCGCCAGCTGGAAATCATTGCCGGAAACAACGTTCGATACTGTTCGCCGCGAGAAGAGTTGGACTCGCCCTGATACCAGATCGCACCACGAATGGCGTAGGGTTGCAGCGGGGCAATTGACCCGTTGTAAAGTCCGGTCGGTCGATTGACACTGTTTGACGGTGACCGAGGTGGCTGCGGCTTGCGTGGTTCGCGATTTCCGGCGTCCTTCGCCTGTTTGACTGCCGCTTCGTATTTCTTCAGCAGATCGGGCTCTTGTGTTTTGTAAGTCTCAATCTGCTTTGAGTATGCGGCGATACGCTGCTGCTGCTGATCCAGCAACGGCAGCAGAACCGGATTGCTTTCGAGTTCCTGATGAGCTGACCACGCTTCCGCGACCGTGCCTCCAACAGCCACCTGAATTAAGCCGACGGGAACTCCCAGCTTCGCTCGCAGCGATTTGCCGAAGTAGTAGGCGACGGCCGAAAATCTGGCCGCGGATTGCGAGGAATCGATCTGCCAGTTTCCGTCGATCGATTCCTGCGGCTCGTCCATGGCCTTCGCAGCAGCACCAAACATACGTAACTGTTCATCTCCTGCTGCCGCGATGGCGGCAGCGCCGTTAACGGAACCATTCAGACCAAACGCCATGTTCGATTGGCCGCTGCAGATCCAGACTTCTCCGACCAAAAGGTTGTTTATTGAGACCGTCTGTTTGCCGTCATCCACAGCGGCGGTCAGAGTTCGGCCTTCGGCGGACGCCGTCAGAGCATCGAGCTTGATCATCCATCGGCCGTCTATGTTTGCTGTCGCGGATTTTTTCTGGTCGGCAAACTGAACCTGGACAACCTGCCCCGGTTCGGCTCGTCCCCACACAGGAACGGCTAGGTCGCGTTGCAGGACTGCGTTATCCGTGAACAGACTGGAAAGTTTCAACGGCTCGGCCGCCAGACCGCTCAACGGTGTCAGTGCGATGGCAGCCAGGACTCGAATCAGCAGATGTGTTTTCATGGACTTGAAACTTCCGGCAGGAGAAGGTGGGGGGAAAGCGTCTGGGCGTCAGCACCCGTTGGTGTTTTCGTATGGTAGTCTGGATCGCAGCCGGCTTCTACGCTTCCGTTGCGATCCATGTTCACGCCTCCTTTCTATTACTTGCGTGCTGGCGTTTGTGTCGCCCTTGGTTCTGCAAACGTTGCGAGATTGACAAGATTCTGTTGAAAGAAGAAGTGAAAGCGCCCCATGGCCGCTATATGCTAAGCTTGAGGTTGTGATGGTGGCGCGGATACAGAAAGTCCGCCGCCGAGATGACGCTGCACAGATCATCATCTGTGCCCCAATTGTTTAGACGCCGTACCGATCGGAAAACGCAATGTTTAAGAAACTGGCTTTGATTTTTGTGATCGCTGCGGCCACCGGCAGTGGTGCGTCGGCTCACTTATTAGGCCACTACCATCACTATGGTTACGCTGTGCCAGCGTATGGCTATTTCGCCCCCGTGCCCGTTGCCTACTACGCTGCCCCGGTTTTTCCCGTTGCGGCTTATCCGGCACCCGTTTACCAGGTTCCCGTCGTACAGCCGGTCTACGGATATTCGCCGGGAGCGACAACTATTCACTATCGATCGAATCCGCGGCGGTCCTTGCTTCGCGTCCGCAACTGGTAAGGCAACACCGAGCGTTTTCGCGCTGTAGCTCGCATCAACCGTCGAAGACGGCAGTGTTTCGAAAGTCAGAATCACCGCATCACCACCAGCTCCTTGTATCAGCCTTCCAGCGAATTTGAGAGAACGATTCTGCTTGCCATCGCGAACAGTTCTCTCAACTTGTCTCTGGCACCGTCGACCTGCTCCAACAACGCCCTGTCACGCCGTAGTGCCACGTTGCCGGGGTCGAATGCTGATGTGGTTTTGCCTAAGCTGGTGTTGTGTGCTGACCAGACCGCAACGATCGCAGCTGCCGGAGAAACCACCGCTGCAGCGTCTTGACTGCCGAGGGGACGCTGCACATGATAGAGATTATGGAGCAGGACGGTCGAGTGCTGTCCAGTCATCCGTTGCCGTACCAGGCTTCCGGTTGACGACAATCACACCGCGTCGATGCCCGTTTGCGTGCATCATCAAATGATGCCTCTCCCGGAATCGTGTCATCAACGAGGTAGATATTTATCACTCCTGGAACTCGTAAGAGTTTTCGGCCTTCTCAGCTGCGTCGGCGTTCACGCTGCTCACATCCAGAGCTCGGTTTGGATGAAGCGAGTGCTCTATTCCAGTCGATCGCCGCGTGTCAGGCGATGACCTGTCATTCAAACACCAACGAATACACGTCCGCTTCGCGCATGACCACGCGCAGCACGACCGTACGACCGATCAGGGATTCAACGCTCGTGTTTCCTTTCCAACCGACGCGACGATCAAGTGAGTCACCATAGATGATGTCACAGTCCGCGAGCGTGAAGCCGGATATCGGAGTGCCGTCCGGAGAGCGGATTTCGACCTCGACGGAACCTGCGGCGCTCGTCGCTAAGTTGAGCGAGAGTTCCTTCCCCGAAAAAGTGATTGGCTTGGTCGTGAACTCGCCCTTTTGCAGCTTGGCGTGGATCGAGGCGAAGCCGTCGATTCTTAATGAATAGCGCCGCAAGCGGGATTGGCGACCGGTGAAATAGGATTCCGTGGCGTAAAGCGAAAGCTCGCGAGATGCATCGTCCTTCGTCGACTCCGTCTCGACAACATGCCAGGCGATGTAGTTGTCGCCATACGACCAGTTGTGTTTTGTCCGCAGTCCCGGTCGCAAAAACACGTCGTTGCTTTGGCGAAAGTTCCGGCCATCGCGGCTGGTGATGTAGACCGAGTCCGTTACAGCCGTGCCGTAGCGGGGAGTCACCGTCATCCGTTTTTCGCGCAGCTTCCACTCGGGCAGCAACGGAGTTGAAGCCGTCAGTCCATGATCAACGTAACGAGCCGGAAATCCTATGTAGAGGTGAGGTGCTCGCTCGTATGGCTTGACCTGGTTCACGTAAAACTGTGCAAGTGGATGCGGACCCTCGCCTTCAGGAAAAGCGATCGTTCCTTCATCGGACCAATGGAGAAAGTCGTCAGATACGGCACGGTTGATCAGCCGCGTGCCCGCATAACCGCCTTCGGAAAACACGCGGTAATACAGAACATACTTTTCTTCGGTGACCGACCAAAAGGATATGTTTTGCGTGTCGAAGGCTCCCTTGTCGAACACTGGTCCAGGTGCCATAGGGGTCCAGTGAATTCCATCGGGAGACTGATAGACCCAGATGCCTTTTTTGTTCTCAAAACCGGCTCCGATGGCCTTATACCGCGCCTCTGGTTTCGCGGCGGGATTGGAATCGATGAACGGTGAGAAATCGTGGCAGCGACCGCCGTCGCCAAGCCTGTCCAGGATGATGTTGTTGTCGTTCGAGCCGCCGAAATCACACAGGCCGAGGCTCGGTCGGTTCCATTTGATGCCGTCCTTGCTTTCGAAATAGGCAATTGTCAATGGCCCGCCAGGTTCAATCCCAGTGGGGATCTGCCATGCATGGTAGTACATGCGATAGACGCCTTCTCGGTGATCCTGCAAAACAGTGAAGTAGCCGCATCCGTTGCCCTCCCAGGGCTTATCACAGTTGACGGCAATCTCTTCGCGAGTCGGGCGATGGACCGTAAGCTGGACATTCTTCATCTCGGCCACAAGATGGTCGTCAACAAACAGTTCGCGCCGGTTGCCCAGATCCGTGACCTGATTTGACTGGGCGAACGTGGATCGGCTTCCAAGGCCGCAGAAGAGGCACAACATCGCCAGGAAATGGGCTAATTTGTTCATAGTCACAAGTCGCCTGAGGTTAGGGATCAATTTCTTATGGAACCATAACGCACGAGGTCAAAGAAACCAAACTGCCGGATGGAAAGCCGCATTTTTCTGCTCTGGAGGGGCAAGTTGTCGATCGGTTTCGGCACAAGAATACAGTTTAGAAGTCGTTTTTTGATCGTCGCGCCGAAGATGCCGGCGCCGCCGCATTCTGCCCGCAAATCATTGTAGATCACAACGCGGCATTGCAGAATCGGACGGATTCAAATCCTCGGTACCGTGGCTCGAATCTTAACCATTTCGGTGCCCGATGCGCAAGCATCAAAGGAAACTGCCTTGTTCACGCCCAAATCCCTGTCGATTGCTCTGTTATTTCTGTATGCCGTTACTAAGTGGGCCTCGGCCGAAGATAACCGAGCACACATCAGCATCCGTGGAACCTACGGCGGCGTTCCGACAAAGCTGCTGGAACATGGCACGTTGCACAACTACGGCGTCAATGCCATCTTCATCGAATCCGGCGGAATCAATGCCGAACGTGTTGCGGTCTTGGAGCAGCAGGAAGCAAAGGTATTCGCCGAATTCAATACCATGCATGTCGACAGCTTCCTCAATGATCACGCCGCGACCCGCCCACAGTCTCGACGACCTTCGTATTCTAATGCCTGATTCTCAAAGAGCTTTGAGGTCGGCGAAGTTTTTTTAATTCTGGGGCGACAGGCCCAGCCCTTTGAAGGTGTGAAAATGTCATTCAGGAACTGGTGTATGAGCATTGGCGGAGGTGAGAGTAGATAGCGGGCTGATCG
>JBDNFN010000110.1:0-43482 GCA_041689795.1 Fuerstiella sp.
ACAACATGCGCGGCACGTACGCCGCCGCAAACGCCAAAGTCGCTCGAATGCGAAAGTCTGCTTCAAACAATGAAGCCCTCGACAACGCCTTCAGCCCGAACGAGGTTCAAGCCATGATGCAGCTGCCAAAGGATTCCTGATCTGATTAGTCAGCACGGACTCAACGTCGCTGGCGCAACTGCCTCAGTGGTTTCATGGATCATGATTCGTAGCTTTTGCAAACAAACCAATTCGATGCGGGTTACAATCCCCCGTACGGGGATTCCCTACGTGAGGGCCTCCGTCAAGGGTTTAGGAGCACTTCTGTGCGGATTGGCTGCGAATGAGCGGCAGTTAATCCACTTGTCCCATGGGACAGTCTTACCACACCCGGCAAAACAATTAACGTGAGTGCATGTGCTTGAACTTGTCTTAAGTGATTCTTAGTATCGCTGAGGTAGTGAGGAAGTTTGGGGCCTGCATCACTAAGTTCACCGCCATGCTGGAAGGATCAAATACGGATTGGCTACACCAGTCTGTTTGATAATCGGGCGGTTTGCGTGAGCAATTGATCTCTCCGTGAGACACCTGAAGTATCGGAGACACATGGCCGCAGTTGTGCAATTATGAATTCCTGTGTGTCTTCTTTGTAATGTCGCATGGCCTCAGACCTAAGCCACGTTCTTTCAGTCCCACGGAAAGACAGTTCAAAGCAATTCTCTTCGTCGTGTCCAGCCCGTCTCAAGCATCGCTTCCTACTTCAAATACCGCAATCTTATGAGCCAACAAGTTCCATCTGCATCGGCAGATACCGAAAGCGTACTTCGTGGCCGCGTTGAGCAGTGGCGCAGCAATCTGCTGGAGATTGGCAATCGCAATCCGTTGGTGAACTGCTCATTCAGTCGCAGCAGAGCTGTCGAGATTCTGACTCCCAGTTCAGAGACCGTCTGGAGAAAACTGGCCGCCGATGGAGAGGCTGGTTCCACTTCGATGCGATTTCCATGGCGACGCGACCTGGTACCGCCACTAGTCAACGCTGACGAACCTGCCCAGAAACCCCGCCGCCCGGCGAAGGGAGAGTTGTTTCCAGTCGGCGATGAGACTTCAGAGTTGCCTGCTGAATCGCAGGGCGAGTCTAAGGTATCCGCTGCAGCTGAGGGCAAGGTTAGGCGCGCTGAATGGAATCCGTCACTTGAGGAATGTCGCCAGTCCGAGAAACTGAAGGATTCTGATCTGCTGGCGGACGCAACTGACACAGCAATTGACCGGCAACTGCGCACCATGGATGGGCATGCACGCTTGGCCATGTCGGAACAGGGCGTGCATTCTCTGTTCATCGTGTTTGGTTTCCTGAAATGGTACGAATCACCGAGCAGTGACAAAGCGTTGTTCAGCCCTTTGATGCTAGTGCCCGTTACGTTGTCGCGGACATCGACCAGTGCCCCCTGGGAACTTACCGAAGCCGAAGACGACGCAATCGACAATTTGTGCCTGCGACAGCGCCTGTGGCAGGATTTCGCGATGGAGCTGCCACCGCTTCCCGACATCAACGATCTGGAGGAACCCGGCGTGCGAGCAGCGTTTCTGGACGCTGTACGAGAACGTATTGCCGAGTCTGACCGGTGGGAAGTTCAGGATCGGGTTACCTTGGGATTGTTTGAATTCCCGAAGGTTGCGATGTGGAAGGATCTTGGAGATCACGCCTCTTTTGTTGCAAGCCATCCACTCTGCCGGGCCATTGCCGGCGATACCGATGTTTCGCACATGAACTCGTTTGGCCCGGTCAACGAGATTATTGTTTCCACTCAACTGGATGATCAAGTCGCTCCGGGAGAGGTCAAAGCGATACTCGATTGCGACTCCAGTCAGCTGGAAGCCATTATAGCTGCCCGAAAGGGCGTGAGTCTGGTTCTTGATGGTCCGCCTGGAACAGGCAAAAGCCAAACTATCGCAAACATTATCGCCGATGCGCTGTCTGAGGGTCGGACCGTGCTGTTCGTTAGCGAAAAAATGTCAGCGCTGGATGTCGTTAAACGTCGTCTTGATGAACATGGTCTGGGCGACTTCTGCCTGGCATGTCATTCCACCAAAGCGAATCGAAAGACAGTCTTATACGAACTGGAATCATGCCTAAATCTCCCAGCCGAGGTTTACAACGATGCTCAACCGAAGTTTGATGAGGCGCGCCAGACACGGAACGCACTAAACGACTACGTTCGCAGTATCCACCAACCACGAGAACCCCTTGGCCTGTCGCCTTATGAACTATACGGCAACGTCGGACGCCTCACCCGCCTTGGGATGGCAACAAAGTCGCGCTGCGAACTACCTGACCCCGCCAAGGTCGATCGCTCGACCTTTGATGGATGGCTGGGGTTGCTGACTCAGGCCAACGACAACAGCAATGTTCTGCAGAATTTTGAATCACACCCGTGGCGCGGCTGTCGGTTAACTTCGCGTTCTTTGGCCCTGAACGACGATTTACAGTTTCACCTGTCCGGCCTTTCACAGTCGTTTCAGGTGGTCGCTGATGCTGTGAAACCGCTTTATGAAGCCGGCCTGATCACGATCGTTCCAATCGTTGCGAATACGAATGAATTGATGAAGCTGCTTGTCGAACATCTTTCAGCACCGGAGCTGCCCGCAGAATGGCTCCATCACCCTGGGGAATCGGCGGCGGGGGGAATGCAGTTGCTGACAGCCTTAGACGCTCAGAAGTCAATGCGGACGCGGCTAGCACATTATGTTGATGACGTTGCGGGCAAAGTTTCCGTAATGGAGGTACGAGCATTAATCGAGGACGAACAAGGGTGGACAGATCAATTAAGGATCGGTTTACCGAACAATGTTCGCGAACAGGTCTTCACGCTGCACTCGTTGGCGGAGAAATTGACGCTGCTGCAAACTGCGATTGACGATACACAGTCAAAACTGAGTTCTTTGATTTCTGAATTGCAACTGCCGATCAAAATCGACCCGCCGGTACTGGTGATATCCCGGTTAATTGGGCTGGCAAAGTGCATCGCTAGATCCGGAACGATGCGGACCGGTTGGTTGCAGGCGGCGAACTGGACGAAGCTGCGGCAAATTTCCGATTCGGCCGGGTTGAAACTAAAAGAGGCAGACGGCCTTCAAAGTGATTTGGCGTCGAGAATTGCAGGTCCTCAGCTATCAGATGTGGCGAGACTTGTCGGGGAGTCCGATCAGCAGCTAAGTCAATGGGAGCAATTGCAGGCTTATGTTCCATCGGGTACAGCCGAGTCGTTGAAGGGGTTCATTGACAAGTGCACAGAACTCCTGAAATCCAGGGCATCGGTCACGTCGTCGCAGCAGCTGTTGTGGCAGACGCTTGGTGTTTCCGAATCCGAATCTGCGAATGTCGATCTTGCAGCTCAGCTGGTGCAGTTGGCGACCGGCGTTGCGGAGTCGGGATACCTTCATCCTGAATGGACGGACGCTACGAAATGTGCACGTATCCGTCAGGTTTGCGCTGCTGCAATTGAAGATCTGAACGACGCTGCTCAGATTGAAGAAAGTCTTGGTAACCGACTGTCCCACCGGGCGTTTAAGTCATCGGCCGGTGATGTCGCAGCGCAATCGTCTCAGTTCTCGGGGCGTTTGAAACGGATGTTCGGTGGATTGGGTACGTACAAACGAGATGCAGCTGATCTCTACAAAGGATCATTGCCTGGAACGAACGACTTTCTGGCCGATATGGAACAACTTGGCAAGTACCATCGCCGCATACAGGATGCTCAGGATTACGGCGAGCAGCTTGCGGGATTACTGCCGCCCGAACACGATACGCAAAGCCTTCCTGCCTGGCAGCAAATACAGCAGGCTGTGGATGCCGCTGAAACTTTCTATTCGGTCGCCCGCAATCAAATTATTCCCCCTGAATCTTTTACCAAAATTGACCGGGCGGCCTCGGTGGCTGCGGCGGGGCAGGTGAGCGACGCACTAAAACAGTTTCGAGCGGAACTCACACAAGCCTCTTTTGCCGATGAAGACTCGCTGACACTGGATGAAATTGCCATTGCCATTTCCAGATTGCGGGACGCCGCAACAGGGTGCCACGCGGTAATCCTGTCGGCAGCACCGCTGTTTGTCGGCTTGCCTCCAACGACAACTGAATTAATGGCAGTTGCTGTCAATACCGGGCGGCGCAAGCAACTGCTGGACGAAGTGAGTGATTGTTTTACCGCTCACGCCGATTGGATGCCTCACCACACTACATTTGACGATCAGGTGACATGGAATCGAATCAGTGCAGGAGTCGATGGTGCTGAACGTCTGTCCCACATTTCTCGCGACCTTTCGGTGTTTACGGAAATTTTCACTGAACCGGGTCGACTTGATCCTGCCGTTATCGCAGCGACAAGCAGTTCACTGGAATCCGCGTTACAAGGACTGCAAAAACATATTCTGGACTGCACCGAGCACATAAAACTCGACCTGCCCGGTGAACCGGAAGAAGAAGCCAACCGCAAAGGACTCTCGAAGCTAAAAGCAACTGCTACATCCGCCTGTACCTTCTTCCAAAATCGCGCAACGGGACTTCTTGCGATGCTGGAGGCAGTGCAGGATGAAAGCCGGGCTATTGATCCGGAATCCGACCTCGACGCCATCGACAAATTACAACAAGCCATCGCGTCTGCCGAGTCATCAAGTGCGGTGCTTGCAAAAGATGGAATTGAACGTGTCGGCGATATCAGCATGAAGTCTCTACGATGGCTGGCGGACGCATCGTCGCAAAATGCAATAACTCCCCTGTTGCGTGCCATTGTCTCGGATCCGGAACAACGAAAGTGCGTGTGGAATTCGGCTCAAAAAATGAAGACTGCCATTTCAGGAGAATTCAAGTCTTCATGGATCTTTCTCAAGACGTTGTTCGAACTGAATAGTAATGTTTCGACCGGCTTCACAATCCTTGGCAGCGGCTTCAGTGATCTGGCCGAGCATCTGGACTTTCTACTTAAGAATCTATCATCGCTTGATGACTGGATGCGATACGGCCGCTGGACGAGGGATATGCGCGATCGCGGTTTTGGGTCCGTTATTGATGAGTTGCTGGCCCACCGCTATGAGCCAGCAGAGACAACCGATGTTGTCGCCGTAAGATTTTACAGCAGGCTGTTTGATCATCTTGCCGGGGACGAACACGTTCTTGGGGAATTCGACATTGATCAGCACGAACGAATTCGCGAACGATTCTGTCAACTGGATGCATGGGAAGTAAAAGCAGCGGCGACTCGGATACGGCAGTACCAATTGGGACGAACCGATCGGCCTCGCACGGGCTTTGCGACGGCTGGCAGCAGCGAACTGGGGATACTACAACGTGAAATTGGCAAGAAGCGCAAACACATGCCGCTTAGAAAGCTGTTTGCCGAAATTCCCGGAGTTCTGCAGCGATTGAAGCCGTGCATCATGATGAGCCCGTTGTCAGTCAGCACGTTTCTGGAATCAGACAAGATCAGATTCGATCTGGTTATTTTTGACGAAGCATCCCAGGTATTTCCATGGGATGCTATTGGAGCGATTTATCGTGGTAAGCAGTTGATTGTTGCCGGGGATGAAAAGCAATTGCCCCCATCAAACTTCTTCGGTCGCGCTGAAACTGAAAACGACGAAGAAAACGATATCGGTGACTTTGAGAGCATTCTGTCGTTATGTAAATCGATCAACATGCCAGCGAAGCGTTTGCGATGGCACTATCGATCGCGACGCGAACCATTGATTGCATTTTCCAATCGTCATTTCTACGACGGAGACCTCGTGACTTTCCCCAGTACACGTGATGCGGCGGGAGACGCCGTTCGCTGGGAATATGTGCCTGAAGGCAGGTGGATTGATCGCAAGAACATCAAAGAAGCGGAGCGTGTGGCCGATCTGGTAATCGATCATTTCCGCAGTCGACCAAATAAATCTCTGGGAGTGATTGCCTTTAGTCAGACACAGATGCGAGCGATCGAAGACACACTTTATGACCGCCGTCGGAATGATCCTGTGGTCGATGCAATCCTTAATACGCCTCTTCCCGAATCACTGTTTATCAAAAACCTTGAGAACGTTCAGGGTGATGAACGTGACGTAATTATTCTGTCGATGGCGTACGGATTTAATGATGCCGGGAAATTCACGAAGTCCTTCGGCCCACTAACGACATCCGGTGGCGAACGACGTTTGAACGTGGCAGTCACCAGGGCTCGCGAGGAAATAATATTTGTCTCGTCCGTTCGAGCGGCCGACATGGACCTGTCGGGTACAACCAGTGTTGGTTCGCACCTGTTAAAGATGTACCTCGACTATGCAGAACGGGGCGTGATTGCCTTGGCAGAATCGCGAAGCACCTTTGCAGCAGAGGCTGAATCTCCGTTCGAGGAGGAAGTGCTTCAAGCACTTATGCAGCATGGCCTTGAACCGGTTCCACAAGTCGGCTGCGGCGGCTTTCGAATTGATATCGCTCTTAAGTACCCTGGGCGACCGGGGCAATTCTGCCTTGGTATCGAATGTGATGGAGCGAGCTACCATTCTTCACATACGGCTCGCGACAGAGATCGAATTCGCCAAAGCATGCTTGAATCACTCGGCTGGCGAATTGTCCGAGTTTGGTCGACGGATTGGGTGCGAGATCCAAAGCGACAGATCGACTCGATCATTGACGCTTATCAGGCATCAATCGCAGGAGCTCCAGTAGAATCTGTGGAACACACCGCATCCGATCTGGAAGATGACGGGCTGGAACCGTCCATAGTACAGGCTGAGTCACCGCAGGTGATGACGTTTGACTCCATCGCCGAAGTTCCTGAAGAACTGATTTCCACAACGGCGGCCAGAATCCTTCGGCAGGCGGGTTCAACAGAGTTTGGCGATCTGGTCAAACTGACAGCACGTGAACTGGGCTTTCAACGACTCGGCCCACGTATTCGCGAACGCATCCAATATCAACTGAAACGCGATCTTGACTGCGGCAAACTTTCACAACACGGTGACAGGGTCCATGTTGAAGTTTCAGCCATTGAAAACACGCAGGAGCACACGCAGGGACGCCATATTACGAGTGCGGGCGGTATGCGTGATACTGTCGTATCACGTCAAAATGCGGATGACGATGACTTTGTTGCAGAACTCCGTCAAAGGGGACGGGAGTCGTCAACCCCGGAGCTTAAACGGGCGTTGGGCTGGGACGAACAACGGTTTGACATCTGCGTGCAAAACCTGATTGCCAGTGGGCGAATTAAACTGGCCCCGATAGGATTCGGGGTTTCATTGAAGGACGAATGACTAGCAGCAGTCGTGTTGCAGCGCAAGGACGAGGCGACGTAAAGCAGTTGCTTGTGGAAGTCAATGAAACACAATTGTGAGGGGGCCATTGTTCTGACAGGCGATGTCTTGGCTGCACCTGTTTTCAACGTCGTGAGACTGCAAATTGCGAGTTCCTGCACCAACCTTGTAAGCACGCATGCTGTACCGTTTAGACGGCCGCGACAAAGTTCGGCGTTTGGTGATCGAAAAGCACCTTGAGACTATCTCCGCATGAAGCAAAACTGTTTACCTCAGAAACCGATGTGGTCGGATTGTCGTCATTCAACGGCAACGCTGGCCGGAATGATCGTCTTCACGATTATTTACAACAACAATCGATTCGAATTGCTGGAACCTTGGCACTACATCGGCCTGCGTTTGGCCAAGCAGAACTGGCTGAGACTTCCTCACGAACGTATCGGATTCGAGAATCAGAGAAATACGAAACAGGCTGATGATCGATCTTAGCCAGATCAATTACATAACCGAACCCGAAGCGCATGTCGTATCCAACTCATAAGTACGATCCAAGATAAAACAGGTTCTAATAATGGCAATACCGGACTTCCAGACGATTATGCTACCGTTCATGCAAGCGTTGGCGGATCAACAAACTTGGACAACAAAAGAGTTGACGGAACGACTCGCCTCCCACTTCGAGCTTTCCGAATCTGAGCGACATCAACTGCTACCAAGTGGCCAGCAAGCGATTTTCACCAATAGAGTTGCCTGGGCTAAGTCTCATCTTAAAAACGCTGGCTTAATCCTGAATCCAAGTCGAGGAAAAGTTACGATTTCCGAGTTAGGGCTTCAAATTCTTCAGCGACATCCTCCTGCTATCAATTGCAGGTTTCTCAAGCAGTTTCCTTCTTACCTGAAGTTCATTGGCGCTATTCATTCGGACGAAGAGGCTCTGGACATCACAGTCACAGATGACGAAGTTGGCGTAGAGAACACGAAGACGCCGCTTGAACTCATTGAGTCCTCGTTTGAGTCACTTAGAAAAGCGACCGCTGAAGAACTGTTATCCAGACTGAAGACCTGTAGTCCTGCATTCTTTGAACGTGTTGTCGTGCTACTTCTAAGAGCAATGGGCTACGGTGGCGTGACCGGTGACGGTTCTGTCACTGGGAAAAGTGGCGATGGTGGAATCGATGGGATCATAAAAGAAGACAAACTAGGCCTTGACGTAGTTTGCATTCAGGCCAAGAGATACTCTGATTCAACTGTTGGTAGACCAATCGTCCAACAGTTTGTAGGCAGCATGGATTTCGTTCAGGCAAACAAAGGAGTGATACTGACAACTTCCCAGTTCAGCAAAGATGCCAACGAGTTTGTGAATCGAATCGTTGGAAAGAAGATTGTGCTAATTGACGGCCAACAGATTGCAGACTTTATGATCGAACACAATGTCGGCACAAACAAAACGAAGGTCTATGAACTCAAAGAAGTTTCAAATGACTTCTTCGATGAGGATGAGGGATAAGTCGTCCAGTCGCCGTTTGTAATGCAAAAGTCATTTTTCGTGCTTAACGGGGCCCGCCAAGCCACAACCATGGGCTGTCCCTACCGGTTACTAGCGCTGTCCTATAAAATGATGTTTTTACGGGGCAAGAGTGTTTTTCAGGGTGTGTTTCCATTGGACTTGATCGAACTGCAACGTGAATTCATTGGCCGAGTTGAGGCAGCAAGCGGTAAACCTGTGATCCTACAAGGCGATCCCAAGTTTGCTGGACATGCGACCATCAACATCGCCACCAAGGACCAGCCAGCCCCCCTCATACGGGGTTTTTCGAGAAGTGCGAGACAGATGAGTTTCTTGATGCCGTCGAGATCGTAATGCACTTCATCGATAGGGCGGATCATGATCGTTTGCTAGATGACGAATGCAATTCACGAACGGTAGCAAAGGAGATCAATCAGCGATTCTTGGAACATGGGATCGGCTACCAGTTCCAGTCCGGTCAGATCATCGTTCAATCCAACTCATTCTTGCACGCCGAAACCATTGCACCGGCACTCACTCTGTTGAGCGATTCACAATTCGACGGTGCGAACGAAGAGTTTTTGAAAGCCCATGAGCATTACAGGCACGGTCGCCACGCCGAATGCCTAGTCGAATGCCTCAAGGCATTCGAGAGTACGATGAAAATCATCTGTGATATCAAGCCCGTCCAGCATGTGAAGAAGCAGATCGAGATATTCAACCGTGAGGAGATTGCCTCCATTCGGGTCGCGATTAAAGACAGCCACTTCAAGGCGATGATTGAATTCATGCTGGAAGTTGGCACTCGCCCCGGAGAGACGACCGCTCTTAAATGGGGTGACCTGAAAGACGGCATGCTAAAGGTTGAGCGAACGGCTACCCAAGACGAAGATGGGTTATACTACGTCTCAGACACCACGAAAACAAAAGCTGGGCGGCGCACAATTCCCCTGTCTGACAGGATGATGGGGCTACTTGGTGATTACCGCAGTCAACTTAAAAAGGCTACGGATAGCGACTGGATGTTTCAGACTCTGTGTGGCCGAATGATTGGGCAACAGTTCAGGTCTAACATCCTCGGTCCAATCCTGAAGGCAGCGAATGTCTCCTATCGCAAGCCGCATACGTTTCGCCATACAGCTGCCAGCACAATGCTGAACGGTGGTGTTCCCGTGAGTATTGTTTCGGCAATTCTTGGTCACGAAAACCCATCGATTACGCTCAGCGTTTACAGCCACTTGATCGAAAGCGATAAGCTCGCGGCAAAGAAATTCTGGGACAGACCAGAGTCATAAGCGTCGCCTTATTCCGCACAAATGAAACATTAGCGGGGTCAGCTAGCGGGGACAATTGAGTTTTCTCAAGCATTTAATAGCCTTAAATGCTGATCGAAACGATCACCGTTGCCTCAGTGACATCCATTCGGGTGTCGTTGCTGGTCCCCGGCATACAGGAATTCAGAAATGTATCCCGAGAAGACCGATGGCAGGAACAATCTTAAACAGCTCGGCCTGGCACTTCATAACTACCACGACGTTTACGGAGCTTTTCCTTCGGGTTGGATTTTCAGACGAACAGCAGGCGAGGGACACCCTTCAACCGGATGGCAGTCTTCGATTTTACCATTTATTGATCAAGCTCCTCTTCTATAATCGCCTTGGCGTACACGATCCGGATTACGAGCGAGCCGATGGCAACATGTCGCTGTTTAAGACAGCGATCCCGACTTACCGATGCCCTGTCGATTCCGTTGGCGATGAAAACAACCTGCGTGGCGGATGGCCACTTCGAATGACACCGGAAATGGGGGGGGCCAACCCGATTGTCCGCTGGAGCGAATCAGACTTCTGGCCGAGTCAAATACAAACTCCCAGATGTGTGATGTACGCCGCTATAATGTTTTTTTCCTACGCGAACAGCAACATGAGAATCAGAGACATCACCGATGGTACATCCAACACAATCATGGTTGGAGCAAAGTGTGTCATCGGCCGAAGCGGAATCTGGCCCGGCCCGCGGTCTAACTTTCACGAAAGCGACGTTGTTTCCGACGGAAGTTACGCCTCGAAAATTAATCGCAGCGACACGGGATATTTCAGCCGCCATCTGGGGGCATGTTGATATTTCTGCTCACAGATGGCTCTGCTCGCGCCGTTCGTGAATCACAGGAAAGCAAACCGGAACTGGGACTACTGCAAAAACTCAGTAGCCGTGATAACGGGCAGGTTATCGGGGAACTCTGACCGGCCGAGTTGTCTCTAAAACCAATACAACACGTGGCGTTCTGCACCGATCAATTCTGCAGAGCGCGGCGACACCGCAATAGTATTATTGGTTAGCTACTTCCTGCCAACCGGTAGTGCTCACTTCTCCTGCAACTGACGTCGCCAGCGTAACAGTTCCAATCTTATGAATGCGGCAGATCGCTGCTGTGTCATGTTGGAACTGTTCGGCAATTTCTCGAGCTACCCCCAGCAGCAAGCCGCCGCAGGTTTGTGGGTCGAACAGAGATTTATATTCGGGATAGCTTCGATACTGTTGCTCGATTTTAATGAGCGACTCAACGTAACGGTTTTGAGGAGCCAGTGTACTTTCGATACCGCCAGCAATCGCAGCCGCAACACCAGGCAACAGAGGGATTTGTCTGAGACAAAGTTCAGCCGACGTGTTGCTGGCTTTGAGCATCTCAACCAGGTGACCAATTAGTCCAAAACCCGTAACGTCTGTAGCCGCTGTGATGCCCAACCTGACGGCCACTGCAACAACTTCATGCTGGCGTTCCAGCATCGCTGCGACCAGTGCCTGATAATCCATCGCTGAGCAGGCATTTTGCATATGAGCGGCCAACAGAACTCCAATGCCCAGCGGCTTGGTCAGATACAGCACGTCACCAACTCGCAAGTTGCCCTTTCTCAATATGCCGCCTTGGGCGATTGCTTCGCCGATGACGGTGAACCCAATTTCAAGCCGTGGGCCGACAATTGTGTGCCCGCCAGCAATTGCTGCTCCGAGGGCCGTGAATTCGCGACGAGCGCCCTGCATCAGGTCGCTGAATGCAAACCGCTGAGACGTCGCGTCTCCTTCGGGCAAAACAACGTTGGCCAAAGCGGCCTTGACGGTTGCTCCCATGGCAATCAGGTCGCTGGCGGAATGTAGCGCCGCAATTCGACCGGCAAGATAATGGTCATCAAATGGACTTGAGAAAAAATCAGTGGACGCCATCACAGAATTGCCCAACGACATTGGAATCTCTGCTGCGTCGTCTAAAGCATCACCCTTTAGAATCGAGTCGGACGAACTTTCGGCATTCTGGAGCACCGATTCCAGAATATCTCCGCTCACCTTGCAGCCACAGCCTTTACATTGCATCTGTTCACCATCAGCGTTTTTGGCATACAGATTTTGATACATCCTCATGAACTTTCGATCAATGCGATCCTTCCACTTCATCACCCACCGCCCGGAGAAGCTGAAGCCTTTGTATTCGCCGATCGCACTTCCATCGCCGGTGTTGAGTAACTTCAGAAAAGATTTCTGAGGCCGAAATTCTTCAAGCGTTTTCCCGGTCAGAAGTTTCTGAATGTTCTCCCATAGAATGGGCCCCTGTCGTACGGCGTACACTCCAGCTTTAGCCAGTTTTCCAGAAATAATCGTACCAGAGTCGCCCACAGCAAACACAGCCGCCCCCGACGTTGAACGCAACGTTGCGTCCGTGGCAATAAACCCTCGCTGATCAACCGGAAGCTGCAATTGTGACAACACAGGAGGAGCAGTTGCTCCGGTGGCCCAGATAACCAGATCCGCTTCGATCAATTCGCCATTATTCAGCCACACGCCTTCCGGGGTGACTCGAACGACGATCCTTCCCGTCGACACACCAACATCTCGTTGCTGTAGTTCTGCACGAACCCGGTCGCGAAACGAAGGAATCACGCCGGCCAGAATTTCTTGGCTGCGGGTGACCATGTGCAACGAAAAGGCCGCTGTCTTACCCTTCAAAAACGCTGGCAGGCAAAACGTAATTTCCGTGCCAGCCACGCCACTTCCGGCAATCACGATTCTCAATGATCGGTCGCCGATTCGGTCAACAACGTTCTTGACCGCCATAGCCAGGCGGTCAAGAAACGTCTGCATCGGCTTAATTTTCAGCAGCGATTCGCCCTCCACTTCGGTGCCATCCAAGGTGGGTACAGATCCGATCCCCACAGAAAGCACATCGAACGGAATCGGTGGCCGATCGCTAAAACCCACAACACGCCGGGCGACATCCAATCCACTCACGCCTTCAACGATCAGCCTCGCGCCTACAGAAGCACAAAGTCGAACGAGGTCGATTTCCATATCCTGGCGAGAATTCTGTCCCGCAAGGGCAGCAGGCAACATTCCCGAATATGTGGCGATGGCGTTATCAGAGATGCAAGTCAGATCGGCGTCTACAATCGGGTTCATGCCCCACATCCGCACTATGTGAGCGTTCGTGTGTCCGACTCCCAGCAACACAACGTGCTTCCGCGCTAGCCGTTCCTGCACACGTTTCATGCTGATTCTCCGGCAACACTGGTAATTGCGCTGGCAACGCAATTCGTAAACATCTCGACTTGTGCATCCAGTACTGTTCGCAGGTCAAGCAGCACCGCGTCGTCTCGAATGATTGCAAGCACTGCGGGTAATCCGGAACGAAGCCGTTCAGAAAGAGCCTGAATATCTAATCCGGTAACTCGCAGGGCTGAACTTTGAATCTCAGATCCTGGCACAGATCCACCGCCCATTTCAGACAAGCAGTCAACTGTCTCTACGGAAACTGCTGGTGGAAGTACCAGCCTATGCTTAACCAGTTCACAGCGTTCTCGAACCTGTGAACTGGTTGCGTACAGCATCTGCAGCAGCGGCAATTCGTTTTTCGCACGGCCGGACAAGTGAATTTCGGCCGTCGCTTCAATCGCTGCCAAAGTGACCTTGTCGACCCGAAGAGCCCGCATCATCGGGTTCCTGCGGAGCGTTTCAATCCAATGAGACCTGCCAACGATAATTCCGGCCTGAGGCCCGCCGAACAGTTTATCACCGCTGAACAAAGTCACATCTGCACCGGCCGCAATGCTGGCTGGCACGGTTGGTTCCTGCAGGCCGATGCCTCCAAGACCACCGATACAACCGCTCCCAATATCGTCGATCACCGGAATGTTGCGTTTCTTCCCCAGAGCAACCAGATCTGACAGATTGGGTTCTGTGACGAAACCGCCCAGATAAAAATTGCTGCGGTGTACCTGAATGATGGCTGCGGTGTTTTCGTTGATCGCGTTTTCGTAGTCTCGCAGATATGTCCGGTTGGTTGTTCCGACTTCTTTCATAAGTGCGCCTGATGCAGCAAACACTTCAGGAAGCCGATATCCTCCACCGATTTCAACAAGCTGCCCGCGAGAAATAATTACTTCACGGCCTTTCGCAAACGCCTGCAGCACCAACATTGTGGCGGCAGCGCAGTTGTTAACGATGGCCCCGTCTTCAGCCCCGGTCAGCTGGCTCAGCAATGAACACGCTCGTTCGCCACGTTTATTGCGTTTCCCGGTGTACAGGTTCATTTCCACATTCGCGTAACCCGCTGATTCCTGCATCCGCTGGATGGCCCGGTCAGCCAGCGGAGCTCGACCAAGATTCGTGTGCAGCAGAATTCCCGTTGCGTTGATAACAGGTTGCTGCCGTCGACCGTTTTCCGCGATGGCCTGTGACTGAATTTTCCTCACCACCCATTGAACGGAGGTCGCTTCATCAAACGCGGCACCAGTCAGAATCGTGTTTCGGCATTCATCGATTGCAGTACGCACCCATTCAACAATTTGTGGCCGAGGATACGTTTCCACCAGAGAACGCAAATGATCGTGCCGAAGAATTTCGTCAACGGCCGGAAGTTTTCGCAGTTGTTCAGCGTATGTCATCTTGGTCGCAACCCGAACGTTCAGGAATCAGCAATCGTGCTTCTGGAAACTTCAGACACTGTAGCCATGAGCCACCTGCCTGACACGTTCCTTGTGGATGAATTGGTCCTGTTTATCCAGACAAGTACGTAAAACTGTAATTGCAGCGACCAGCATTCCCAACAGCCATCCGATGCCTGTCGGGGATATATAAACAGTCTGCGCTGTCGCACGTGAATGAAAACTATCGAGCGTCTTCTCCAAGAAACGCATGCAGCGCCGGCCCGGCAGTACGCACATTTTCGTGGCGGCTGGTGACATTCATCCTGTCACAGAATTCAAGAAACGGGATCGCATGCTTCCGAGTTACCTGCCAGCGATCGCGAATGTCGGCGACCGGTTGCTCTGGGTTGGTATCAAACAGTTCCTGAAGCTCGTTACACAATTCTGTAAACACCTGAGCCGACAATAGGAGGCCGTTTCCGGTATCAAGCAACATCCCTGTCTGCACTCCAAAACGCGTTAACGACTTGACCGTATCGATAGGTAACTGTAGCCGTTCGGAAATATCCTTCAATGTAGGAGGCGACCGGTTGCCGTCGAACGCCGCCACTACTTTTTCCATTCGAGCCTGCTGTTTTTTGGACAAGGAATTCTCATCGGAAGCGACTGCAATGACTCGCCCCAATCGCACAATTTTGCTTTCATCCAGCAGCAACTGCACGCACCAGCGAATCAGTTCAATAGAACCAAAACCTTTCGCCTGCTGAATCACCGAGTCTTCCACAATCCAGGCATCCTGTGCTTCATCGGCTCGTCGACTAAGCAATTCGACAACATGGCGTTTGATCCGATCGACCGTTTGCTGAGCGACCAATCGATTGGCCTGACGCAAGTTCACAACTCTGTCGGATTCAATCGCGGCCAATATAACAGAAGCCTGTTCTGCAGCTGAAATCCCCCACTGCAGCTCGCACCAATCCGCGGCGGGCTCGACTTCTCCCAGAAACTCGATCCACGCAATAAGCCGTTCAACCGCATCGGCCATTGCGATTTTTTCGCCAAGTTCAATCAACTTCCGTGTTCGCTTTGTTTCGGCCCCCAGCGTTGCCAACACGTTTCCACCGCCGACTGTGCCAACAGGGTAGGGCAGTCGGAACAAACACTTTTGGCCGAACGTCGCAACCACCGGCACATCTGTTTCGACAACAACCACAGCGGACTGCGATGGCTGAAGTCGTCTTACACCTGTAATCCTTGCGCTGCACGACGCTGCTGCAAGATGTAGTTGCACGGTGGCCGGGCACTTCAGTTCCGGAGCACCTGCAAACGTCTGCAGTTCCACCAGCAAATGACACGACTTACGAAACACGTCCGGCTGAATCAATTCATCGCCGCGCTGCACCTCGCTGGCGGAAACTCCGGTGACGTTCAACGCCGTTCGATATCCAACCCTGGATGTCGCCACTGCCTCTCCATGAACTTCAACTTCGCGAATGCGAACAACGGTGCCGCAGCCCGCCAGTTGCAGATTGTCGCCTACGCTGACACTGCCGCTCCACACCGTGCCAGCGATAACGCAGCCTCTGCCTGGCATGCTGAAGACTCTATCCACCGGCATTCGAAAATAGCTGCCAACCTGCCGAACTTCGATGGCTTCAGCAAATGCGCACAACTGGCTCTTTAATTCGTCCAGCCCGGTTCCAAGAACAGACGACACCGGAATCATCGGCACGTCGTTAAAACCAAAGTCGTCCAGAAACAGTTCCAGCTCTTCTCGTAGTTCTTCCTGAGCTTCTTCAGTGGCAAGATCGATGCGTGACAGCACCACAACCAGACGCTTCACACCCAGAATTTGCAGAATGGATGCATGTTCCAAAGTCTGCGCCTGAATGCCCTGATCACAGGCAACAACCAGCAGCCCGACATCGATTCCTGAGACCCCAGCCAGCAGGTTGCCGATATATTTCTGGTGGCCGGGAGCATCAATCAATGCGAACTGATGATCGCCATCCGTGAATGAAGCGAACCCCAGATCGATGGTTATACCGCGACGTTTTTCTTCCGGATGAGTATCGGTATCGAAGCCCGTCAGCGCTGCTACCAGCGAAGTCTTGCCGTGGTCGATGTGACCGATGACTCCAACAATGGTGTAGCTCATGCCATTCCCTCAGAATCCCAGACGATCACCAGCAGCCCGACCCCTGACTTAATGCGAGCTAACGCCCGAAAACGCTCCAGTTTCGGCCCGGAAACCTGACTTTATATTAAGAAACACTGATGCCGCCAACGAACACCGAACCTTCGACCTTAACTCGATACAAGCCAACGCCTTGAAACACTTCGTTGCAGCTCTGGTAACTTCACTCAACAACAAACACACTGCTCAACTAAGCCAATTGTAACCGACAAAGACTGTATTGGGAGTGCTGCAGACGTTGCAGCCTGCATTTACACAACGTAACGTTCTCGCCAGCGTGACGCCGCAACACAGCATTCTTTAATTGAAAGTCATCAACAGCCTCAATGACCATTTTCGGAATCGGAACAGTAGTGGTGGACGACGTTGTCGAACTTCCACGTTTCCCGGAAGCTGACACCAAGGTCGAACTGACGCGACACTGGCAACAGGTTGGCGGCCCGGTCCCCGTGGCATTGTCGACCGCAGCCTTCTATGGTTCGAAAACATCATTTATGGGACGCTGGGGAAACGACGAAACAGGACGGCTTATTCAAAAAACACTGCAGCAGCGCAGCATTGATCTATCATGTAGCCGGTCAGCAGATGCCTGGACCAGTGGGCGTGCTCAGGTGTGGGTCGACAGCAGCACCGGATCACGAACAATTGCGTTTTCTCGGGGCGACCTGATTATGCCCGATGAATGCGACATCGACGAACCGACATTAAAGCAGTGTCAGATTCTGCATCTGGACGGATGGGCATTCGCCGCTGCGATCAAAGCGGCTTCCATTGTCAACTCAAATGGAGGAACCGTTGTGCTGGATGCCGGATCCGTCAAACCAGGAATGCACGAACTGCTGCCACTGGTCAATATTCTGATCGCCTCAGCACTGTTTCGCAAAAGCTTATTCGGCCACAAAGATGTTGGCTCAAAGGAACTGCTGACGCTCGGGCCTGAAAACATCATCACCACTGATGGCGAAAACGGAGCCGCCTGGCATTGCCATCATGACGACATCACCGAGACCGCCGTAAGGGTGAACCCTGTCGACACAAACGGCGCCGGAGACATATTTTCCGGAGCAATCCTGCACGCAATCACAAACAAATGGAGTCGTTCAGACAGCCTGAAGTTTGCCAATCGCGTCGCCGGATTTTCCTGTGCTCAACACGGCAACTACAGCCTGCCTACGATTAATTGAACTGCCGAATCGCAATCGGTTTCCTTTTGAAACTGGCGACACGATACTGCAAACCTTTGTGGACCGCGCAAAATACTGAAGGCAGAAGATTGTGTTTCTGAGCTAAGTTTTCTGAGATTCCACTGATCTAATGCGTTGAATTGAGCGTTTTGTTAAACCAGCCACTACCATGGTGGCTTGCACTGATTCAATCATTCCGACGCTTCAAGAGCGGAGCTATTCGATGGCCGTTATTGTTACCTGTCCGAACTGCGAAAAAAAATTGAAGATGAACGATCCGACGCCTGGCAAGAAAGTCAGGTGTCCTGGATGCAAAGAACCGTTCGTCCCCAGCCTTGGACAAAAGTCGCCTTCTGCAGCCGCGCCTGCCGCGAAACCAAAACCGAAGCGTAAGCCACAAAAGCCAGTCAAAGACGAATACGACGACTACGGTTCCGGTGGCGACGATCTATACGGCGACGACGGTTTTAATGATGACGATTATCAGGACGAACCAGTCAAGCCTCGCCGAAGCGCCGGCAGTGCAGGGGCTAAGAAACCAGCCGGAAAGCAAAAATCGAAAGCGGCAGCGTCAAAAAAGAAGGGTGCTGCCGGAGGCAAATCCAAGACACCGCTATTTGTCGGAGTTGGCGTCTTGGCGCTCGCGCTAGCTGGTGGTCTGACATGGATGCTGCTCCCATCTGATGAAGACAACGACGCGGCTTCTGCAGGTGGTGGCGAAGTCGTCAACAACGACATGGCAAGCCACCCAGCGGATCCGACTCCCGCTGAAGTAAGCGGATCTGGCAACGCAGAAACCAGCAGCAATGCAATGTCCGGTATGGGGTCTAATGATGCGCCGCAGAATGTCGCCGCTCAGGCTTCAGCGACCGGCACTTCCACCGCAACGACAACGAGCACTTCAGGATCGGTTGATGTTTCGTTACTTCCCGAAAATTCCGAATTGGTCGTTCGAATTGACACTGAACGACTATTGGGTGGCCCACTTGGCCAGTTGCTAACAATGCCGCCAATATCCGGCAAGATAGCGGAATTTCAGCAGATGAGTGGGTTTGGACCCACGGATATCCAGTCCATCACGGTCGGCGTGGGCGGAATCTGCGAAGCGATTGCTCGCGACGCCGAACCAAAACCTGACGAACTCCCCGGCGTGGCCGTTATCCGCACAAAGGTTTCGATCGATTCAGCAAAGCTTCAATCACTTATGCCCTTTGCTCAGCCTGTCACAGAAGGTTCTGTAACGTATCTTCGCATTCAAAACAAAAAACCTGTAGGGATCTGGGTCGCTGATTCAAACACCGTTGTGGTTGGCATTGAATCATGGGTCAAACAGGTGGCCGCAAGTTCATCGTCGGCAACAAACATTGACGGAGCATTATTCGACGGGAAATCCGCCATTCAGGCTGTGTTTACACCGTCGCAACCAGACTTAATTTTCCGGGCAGTCAACCAGAACAAACTACAGGGACCACCCGCTTCGGTGGAATTGATGAAGACTTTCCTGGCGAATGCGAAGTCGGCGGCGTTCGGTTTTGACTTCACCAACGATCTTGGTGTTTCCATGGCAGCCCGCTGTACAGATTCAGCCGGTGCCCAAAAACTGGTTGCCGCATTGAAAGCATCATCGGCCGAAAACAAAGCCATGCAGGATAGCCAGCAGGCTCCTGCCATGTTTGCGCCATTGATGAACATTCAGAAAGCGATGGAGGAATCTATGGAGATTGAAGCGAACGGCGACGTTTGCCGACTGTCTTCTTCAGCAGTCGGTGGAGGGCAGCAGATCGGAGCCTTCCTGCCGATGTTGCCCGCGTTGCTGGGACCAGCCATTGAGCAGGCTCAGGCCGCCGCTGGAAGAACTCAGGCAAAGAACAACCTGAAGCAGATTGCGATGGCGATGCACAATTTCAACAGCGTGTACTCACGTTTTCCTAATGCAGCGTCTGTAGATTCTTCCGGTCAAAAACTGCTCAGCTGGCGTGTGCATGTGCTGAGTTTTTTAGGCCACGAAGAACTCTATAAAAAGTTCGCATTGGATGAACCGTGGGATAGCCCAACAAACAAGGTCTTGATTGCACAAATGCCAGACGTTTACCGTTCTCCAGAAATTTCACTTGAACCCGGCAAGACCGTTCTGCAGGTTCCCGTTGGTCCAGGAACGGCCTTTGAAAATGGCAAAGGTAATCCCCTTCGGGAATTCGCCGACGGAACGTCCAATACATTTTTGATTCTTGAAGTTTCTCCAGACCGAGCTGTGACCTGGACACAGCCAGAAGATTTCACATTTAACCCGTCCAATCCTAAAGACGGACTTGGCGGTGTGCAGCCAAACGGTTTTCAGGCGGCCTTCGCTGATGGTTCCATCATTTTCGTGCCGACAACGGCTGACAATGACACCATCAAAGCGATATTCACTCGAAACGGGGGCGAAATCGTCTCGCGGAACTTTTAGGTAACCGGAACCCAACACCGGTTCAACGCAGAAGTAAGACTGCAGGTGCCCGAACTCAATCCGTACGCGCCACCCATCGCTACCGACCCACCGGAACAAATGAAAGGCTTAAATGGTCGGGTGGCGTGGCTGCGATGGATCATTAGCAGCGTCGTCCTGGAATTCCTGTTAACAGTCGGCGGCACGCTACTCGACTCGTTCGCGGAGACTCTGGCACCAACCGGGGTAATCATAGCAGTGATTTCCGGCTGCGCACTTTTCGCTGCAAGCGTAGTTGCCGCAACGAAATACTCAACATGGAACTCGCAGTCGTTGTGGCAACTGGTCAACATCGCAATCTGGCTGACAATGCTGATCACAGTTTGGCAACTTCTGCCATTCCTTATTCGAAACCAGTCACTCACGCGCCATGACGTTCAGATATTTGCCGGAATCTGGCTGGCGCGCAGCGTCGGCGTGGCGGTGACAGCATTCGTAACAAATCGCGTGCGGCACTCACGACAAATTCCGATAACCTGATCAATGGACTGAAAACAGCAACAACGGAGCTAAATGTATGTCATTGCTGTACATGGATGAAAAGTTTCTGCTGCATGACACTGGCCAGCATCCGGAATGTGCGGCGCGACTGCAACACGTGCATGCAAAACTGAAAACGTCCGGACTGTTGTCGCAGTTTACTCAGGTTCCCATCCAGCGTGCGAACGATGCTGACGTAGAACGCGTGCACACAGTGGAACACATCCGCGCCGTCCGCGACTTTGCAGACAAAGGAGGCGGCCGCATTGAAACAGACACTGTGGTAAGCCCGGATTCGGCGGACGTCGCCTGGCTGGCAGCAGGAACTGGCATTGATGCAGTAACACGGGTTATAAAAGGCGAAGACAAATCCGCGATCTGCCTTGTACGGCCTCCGGGACATCACGCCGTTCCCGAAAATGCAATGGGGTTTTGCCTACTCGGCAATGTGGCGATTGCAGCACGTACGGCTATCGAACGCCTGGAACTAAATCGAGTACTGATCATCGACTGGGACGTTCATCACGGCAACGGAACACAGGACACGTTTTACGAAGATGAACGGGTCACGTTCTTTTCCACTCATAGATACCCGTTTTATCCTGGCACCGGCCGTAAATCAGAAACGGGACGAGGCAAAGGTCTTGGTTCGACGGTCAACCTGCCTTTGGAATTCGGAGTTTCACGTCGAGATTATCTGGTTGCATTCGAAAACGCCCTGATGAAGGCAGCGGACCGCTGTAAACCTGACCTGGTGCTGATAAGCGCCGGATTTGATGCTCATTCAGAGGACCCGATTGGTTCCCTGGGACTGGAAACAGAAGATTTTGAAGAACTCACGAAACTCGCTCAACAGGTTGCCGCCACACATGCCAGTGGACGTTTAGTGAGCATGCTGGAAGGCGGATACAATGTAGAACGACTCGCCGACTGCGTGGAATTACACATGAAGACGCTAATTTCACCACAGAGTCATAACTGAACAAATGTACAACACATGAACGTTTTGCTTCTCAGGCTCGGGATTACGCGCGGTCACCCCGCCGATTTCGAGCGGCGGATTGATTGTTGGCAATTCAGAACCCTACAATCCCGCTTTGTTTTGAATCAGACAAACAGCTTGCACCAGCCAAACAGGTCAACCCAAGACACCCAAAACCACCATAGTTCGCATTCCAGTAGATAGTGGTAAGTGATCACGGTCAAATTGACCAATCTTGGCTTCAGTAACTGTGCTCAGATATCGACATAGGCAATATTTCGCGGGTCGCAGATAACTCCTTTGGTTTTTGCGACGATGTAGCCGGACTCGCCAGAGTTCGGGGCACGATCCCAAGTTTTGGCGACTCCGGCTACCATTCCATAATGCAAACATAAGAACGACGCTGTGCGGTTGCAGTCACAACCCACGCTGACACATATTTCGGGGAACAAAATGCTAGATCCAGCAATTCTTGAGACAATTTCGGGCATCGATGCTGGCGAAATGCAGGAATGGTACGATTCACTGGAAGATGTGCTGCATCGCTATGGCCCAGAACGACTTAGCGAACTTCTGATCCATTTGCAGGAACGCGCCTATCAGCACGGCGTGAAGCTACCGTTCACTGCAAACACGCCGTACATCAACACGATTCACCATGATGACCAGGTGCGCTTTCCGGGCGACCTGGAAATGGAACGCCGCATTAAAAGCATCGTGCGGTGGAATGCGATGGCAATGGTTGTTCGAGCCAACAAGAACTACGATGGCGTCGGCGGACACATTTCCACATTCGCTTCTTCAGCAACTTTGTATGAAGTGGCTCAGAACCATTTCTTCAAAGGTCGTACCGAAGAACACGCAGGCGACATGGTATATTTCCAGGGGCACGCCTCGCCGGGCATGTATGCCCGAGCGTTTCTTGAAGGCCGCCTGGACGAATCGCATCTGGAAAACTTTCGACGTGAGTTGCCCGCTGGAGTAGGACTATCCAGCTATCCGCACCCGTGGCTGATGCCCAACTTCTGGCAGTTTCCAACGGTTTCGATGGGTCTGGGACCGATTTGCTCGATTTATCAAGCTCGATTTCTGCGCTACATGGAACATCGCGGACTGATGGATACTTCCAAGACCCGCGTATGGGCGTATCTTGGCGACGGTGAATGCGATGAACCCGAATCACTCGGCGCGTTAACACTTGCATCACGGGAAAACCTGGACAATTTAACGTGGGTCGTCAACTGTAACCTGCAGCGTCTGGATGGCCCGGTTCGTGGCAACGGCAAGATTATTCAGGAACTGGAAGCTGTCTTCCGCGGCGCTGGCTGGAATGTCATTAAGGTCGTCTGGGGCGGAGACTGGGATCCGTTGTTAGATGACGATGTCGATGGCAAGCTGGTCAAACGCATGGGCGAAGTCGTCGATGGTCAGTATCAGAAGTACACAGTCGAATCAGGTGAATACATTCGCAACCATTTCTTTGGTGCGGATCCTGACGTCCTGAAAATGGTCGAACATCTTTCTGATGAAATGATGCAGAAGATTCGACGTGGTGGGCATGATCCGGAAAAGGTGTACGCCGCGTATCACGCCGCAACAAACCACAAGGGCGCTCCGACGGTGATTCTAGCGAAGACTGTAAAGGGATATGGACTGGGTGAATCCGGCGAAGGCCGCAACGTGGCTCACAACCAGAAGAAAATCAACGAACAGGAACTAAGAAACTTCCGAAGTCGTTTTGGAATTCCAATAAACGACGACGAAATCGACAAAGTACCGTTCTACAAGCCAGCTGACGATAGCCCGGAAATGGTCTACCTGCGTAAGCAGCGACAGGCTTTGGGAGGGTTCGTTCCAGAGCGCAAACCAACCGATGAACGCTTGGATGTTCCGGGGCTTGACTCGAAAATTTTTAAAGCCAAGGGGCTACTTACCGGCAGCGATGGCATTGATGGTTCAACCACGGGAGCACTCGGACAGATTCTTCGTGGACTTGTGAAGCACAAGAGTTGCGGAGAACGCATTGTGCCAATTATCCCGGACGAAGCTCGAACATTCGGGATGGAGGACCTGTTTAAGCTAGTGGGAATTTATTCCAGCAAAGGTCAGCTGTACGAACCAGTCGACCGCAGCACGATGCAATATTACAAGGAAGCTAAGGACGGACAGCTTCTGGAAGAAGGCATCAACGAAGCGGGAGCCATGAGTTCCTTTATCGCTGCGGGAGCGTCTTACGCAAACCTCGGCAAAAACATGATTCCGTTCTATGTTTACTATTCGATGTTCGGATTCCAGCGAGTCGGTGACCTGATCTGGTGTGCCGCTGACACTCGCTGCAAGGGCTTCCTGTGTGGAGGAACGTCGGGCCGAACAACGCTAAACGGAGAAGGCCTGCAGCACGAAGACGGACACAGCCAGCTTATGGCGACAACCGTTCCTAGTTTACGATCCTACGACCCGGCATGGGGCTACGAACTGGCCGTAATTGTTCAGGAAGGCCTTCGTCGCATGTACGCCGAAGGTGAACAAATTTTCTATTACCTGAGCGTCTACAACGAAGCCTATCCACAGCCAGCCATGGCTGACACAGATGGCATTGCCAACGGTATCATCAATGGACTGTACAAATACAGCAGCACAGACAGCGGGCCGGGACAGACGGAACGACCGCAACTGTTCGGCAGCGGTCCAATTCTGCGAAGTGCATTGGACGCTCAGCAGATTCTGGTGGACAAATATGGAATCGGTTCAGACGTGTGGAGTGTCACCAGCTATAGCGAACTGCGTCGTGACGCGATGGCCTGCCAACACTTCAATGATCTGCACCCGGACGAGCCAGCCAGGAAGAGTTACCTCGAAACAGTGCTTGACGGCGTGAAGGGGCCATTCATTTCCACCAGCGACAACGTGCGACTGGTGGCCGATCAGATTCGCGAATGGATTCCGGGCGAGTACATTGTTCTGGGGACAGACGGTTTCGGACGCAGTGAAACTCGAGACGAACTGCGTCGACACTTCCGCATTGATGCTGAATCAACAGCCTTCGCGGCACTGCAGGGAATGGCCAGAGTTGGCGCATTCGATGGATCAAAGCTAACCGAAGCACTGAATCAGCTGGGCCTGGATCCGGAAGCCGTGTTCCCAATCGATGCGTAACAGCACGTGGGAATTGCGGCTCGCCGAGTCGATTTGGTTTGATACGAAAAAGACAAGATAGACATAGTTCAGGCGGCGCCTGACGACTCAAGGACTTGCAATGTCAGGTACTCCCTGACCTACGAGTGACGATAACTATGGCCATTGAATTCAAACTGCCTGCGGTTGCTGAAGGCATTACATCGGTCGACATCGCTGAGATCAGGGTCGCCGAAGGCGATACCATCGAAGCGGGCACGATCATCTGCGAAGTCGAAACGGACAAGTCCGTTGCAGAAGTTGAATGCCCTCATGCCGGGAAAATCACAAAAATCCTGGTATCACCCGGCCAGTCTGTTGCTGTCGGGGCAACGTTGCTGCTGATCGAAGCGGCAGCGGATGCATCAACAACTGCACCGGCAACTCCAAAACCACCAGCAGCAAAGCCCGAACCAACTGCACCGGCGAAAACAGCTCCCGCAGGCCAGCCTCCTGCCGCTGCTGCAACCGCCGCTGCTGCAACCGCCGCAAATACAACATCGGAAATCGATTTTTGCCTGCCGGTCGTTGCTGAGGGTGTGGCTTCAGTTGATATCGCCGAAGTACTGGTCGCTGTTGGCGATGTCATCAAGGCCGGAACAATTGTTTGCGAAGCGGAAACAGACAAGTCGGTCGCCGAAATTGACTGTCCTCACGCAGGCACCATCAAGGCCGTCCACGTCGCGTCTGGACAGACTGTGAAAGTCGGCGAAAAACTGCTTACGATCGAGACCACTTCAGTCGCGGGAACCTCGGCTGCTGCACCGACTGCACCGGCTGCACCGGCACCGGCACCTGCTAATGCAACCCCGGCAAAAGTCGTTACGGCTCCCGCGATCTCGTCGCCTGTAGCCGGACGTCCACCTGCACCGGCCGGTCCTGCCACGCGACGCATGGCCCGTAAACTGGGTGTGGATCTTTACCAGGTAGTAGGTTCAGCAAACGGCGGACGCATCGTCATTGAAGATATTGAAGCCTTCGTCCGAAACCGCATGTCGCAGCCTGCTGCCACGTCGGCGGGCATGGGAATCGTTACTGCGGCACCGCTGCCGGACTTTTCAAAGTTTGGATCAATCGAAAAACAGCCACTGAACAAGCTGTCTCGAACAGCTGCCAAAAACCTGCACGCAGCATGGGTCACAATCCCCCACGTTACGCAGCACAACCTCGCAGACATTACCGAACTGGAAGCGGCTCGGCAGCGTTACGTGAAGGACAACCCCAAGTCCCCGAAAATCACAATGACAGCCATCATGATTAAGGCGGTTGTCGGTGCTCTACGAGCATTCCCGAAGGTTAACTCCAGCATTGACATGGAGTCTGGTGAGTTAATCCTAAAAAACTACTACAACATTGGCGTCGCTGTCGACACACCGAACGGATTGGTCGTGCCGGTGATTCGAAATTGCGATCAGAAGAACGTTCTTCAAGTGGCGTCTGAAATGACCGAACTTGCAATGAAAGCCCGCGATCGCAAGTTGACCGGCGAAGACATGCAGGGCGGCTCGTTCACAATCACGAATCTGGGCGGTATCGGTGGCACCTATTTTACACCGATTGTGAACCATCCAGAAGTTGCCATTCTCGGCATGTCTCGAGGCCAAAATGTGCTGCAACTCGAGGATGGCCAGGTAGTCGAACGCCTGCTGCTGCCATTGTCGATGTCTTACGACCACCGAGCGATCAACGGGGCCGATGCCGCCCGCTTTATCGTGAAACTGTCCAGCAGTCTGACGAATTTCTTTGAGTTATTTTAAGCTAAAGCGGGTTGCGAACATCGAACGCGGAAGGTGGAAAGCGGAAAGCCGCCGTCGCAGATCGTTGCTCGGATTCACGTAAGCCCCGCATCCTGACTATCCACTTTCCGATTTCGGCTTTGAAATGAAACACGCTCAACTTGTTGTTCTTGGCGGCGGTCCCGGCGGATACCCCGCAGCATTTGCAGCGGCCGACCACGGTATGCAGGTGGTTTTGGTGGACGAAGGCACTCAGCCAGGCGGCGTCTGCCTGAATCGCGGCTGCATTCCATCCAAAGCCCTACTGCACGTTGCGAAGCTGATCAACGAATCGCGAGAATCGTCTGCATGGGGCGTTACGTTTCAGCCACCGGAAATCAATCTCGACAAGCTGCGAGAATTCAAAGATGAAATTGTGGGTTCGCTATGCAGCGGAATCGAAGGACTTTGCAAGGCTCGTGGCGTTGAACTCATAAAAGCGCGAGGAACCTTTACCGATTCGTCTACGTTAGAATTGAAGGCTGCCGACGGCACAACCTCGACGATGACATTTGACAAGTGCATTGTTGCGATTGGCTCTGTTCCAATAATGCCGCCGTTCTTTAACATCGGCGACGATCGAGTGATGGATTCCACAGGTGCATTGGAACTGAAGGACATCCCCAAACGCCTGCTGGTTGTGGGTGGCGGCTACATTGGGCTGGAAATGGGGTCGGTTTATGCCGCGCTCGGTTCTGCCGTCACAGTCGTAGAAATGTCGCCTAATTTGCTGCCCGGAGCTGATCGCGATCTGGTCGCCCCGTTGCAAAAACGTCTGCACGAGCAGTTCGCCGCGATTCACGTAAACACCAAAGTAGCAAAGCTGACAGCAACTGACGGCGGAATTGTGGCCAATCTGGAAGGCGAAGGCGTCGCCCCCGAAATGACCTTCGATCGGGTGCTGATTTCGACTGGACGTCGCCCGAACAGCAAAAACTGTGGACTCGAAAACACTAAGGTCGAAATCGACGATAAGGGATTCATCAAGATTGATCGCAACCAGCGAACGGCCGACCCTAAACTGATGGCGGTGGGCGATATCGCGGGCGAACCAATGCTGGCTCACAAAGCCACCAGAGAAGCGAAAATTGCTGTCGAAACACTGCTCGGGGAACCAGCTGAATTCGACAACATTGCCATTCCTGCTGTTGTTTTCACGGATCCTGAGATCGCCTGGTGCGGGATTACAGAATCCGAAGCAAAAGCGAAAGGAATCGAACACACGACTCATCGATTTCCGTGGGCCGCATCTGGGCGAGCCCAGACATTAGGACGAACGGAAGGCATTACGAAAATCATCGTCGAACCAAAGCACCTGCGAGTCCTTGGTATTGGAATTGTTGGCCCAGGAGCGGGCGAAATGATTGCAGAAGCCGTAGTGGCGATCGAAATGGGAGCCACCGCCCGTGATCTGGCGGATTCCATCCATGCTCACCCAACGCTGTCGGAAACCGTTATGGAAGCAGCGGAAAGCGCATTCGGCCAACCAACTCACTTCTATCGTCCAACACGCAGAAAGTAGAGTTCGCCTGCCGATTGAAGGCGTTTCGCTATCCTGAGGGAAGCCCTCTCATCACAGATAGGAAAGCTGAACTGAACTCGATGGATTCACAAAACTCGCGTTCCATCGTCACAAAGAGGCCCAATTCGGGCAAAACTCAACTAACGACGGGAAAGTGCATTCCTGCTGTCGAGAAGGTTGGCCAGGCTTTTGCCACCGCGTTCCATCGTGAGGCATAAAGGCTTCCAAAAGATCGAGTGCTGACTAAGATACCGCCGGAAGGAACACTCAATGCTGTCGTGCAGAAATCAAGCTGCTAAAACCCAGCGGCAGATGCCGACTATTAAGCATGTGGGCGTTTCTTTTAGCAGTGGCCGCACCCGCTTCTGCAACAGCTGCTCTTGGGAAACGGGATCTTCTCCTTCCTGACGTTTGTTGAGAGACTCACTTCTCTCAAATTAGTGGCTTCCGATCGGATCGGGTTTTGTACGTCTAGATTGAACCGGACGAATGCACCGTATAACCAAAGGGCTCGACATCCCCATCACGGGAGAGCCAGATCAAACTATTATTGATGGACCGGCGATTACCAAAGTTGCATTGCTTGCACCTGACTACATCGGAATGAAGCCGACTATGTTGGTTTCAGCAGGTGACACGGTAAGGCTCGGCCAGCCTATCTTCACTGATAAAAAGACCGAAGGCGTTACTTTTACGGCTCCTGCTGCCGGTAAAGTTATCGATGTGTCGCGCGGCGCGCGGCGAGCATTCCAATCTCTGTCAATCGCTGTCGAAGGCGATGACGCTGTTGAGTTTAATGCTCCCGGCGAAAAAGACATCGATGGGGCGTCTCGACAGGCGATTACCGACCTGCTCGCAGTCAGCGGAATGTGGACGGCTTTTCGAACCCGCCCCTACAGTAAGGTTCCGGCCGTTGGTTCGGTACCCAATTCAATTTTCGTTCAGGCAATGGATACCAATCCACTGGCACCGGATGTTGCACCTTTGGTTCGCGAGCGAGAACGAGACTTCAGATTTGGAGTGCTGGCGCTAACAAAGCTGACAGATGGTAATGTCTTCGTCTGTCGTCGCCCGGCACAACCTTTCCCGGCGGAAGACCATTCAAGAGTCAAAGCGGAAGAATTTGAGGGACCGCATCCAGCAGGATTGCCAGGTACTCATATTCACATGCTTGACCCTGTCAGCATGAAAAAGACAGTCTGGACGATCAACTATCAGGACGTGATGGCAATCGGACACCTTGTTGCCACCGGTCGCCTGTGTACTTCAAGAGTTGTGTCAGTTGCCGGACCAGCCGTGAAGACTCCGCGACTTCTGCGGACACGAATTGGCGCCAATATCTCTGAATTGACCGCTGGCCTGCTGGAAAACGAAAACGTAAGAATCATTTCAGGCAGCGTGCTGAGCGGCCGCAAGGTAGACACGACTTGCGCGTATTTGGGTCGTTATCATCTTCAGGTCACGGCAGTCTTTGAAGGCAATGAACGAGAGTTTTTAGGCTGGGTATCGCCTGGCACAGAAAAGTTTTCCGTTCGACGAGTATTTACATCGGCACTTAATTCAACAAAACGATTTTCGTTCAACACCTCAACGGGTGGAAGTAAGCGAGCGATGGTCCCGATCGGGATGTACGAGCAGGTTATGCCTCTGGACATAATCCCAACTTTTCTGCTGCGGTCACTGATCGTAGGAGATACGGAACAGGCTCAGTCACTCGGATGTTTAGAGCTTGATGAAGAAGATCTGGCGTTGTGCACATTTGTGTGCCCTGGCAAGTATGAATATGGGCCCATTCTCAGAAAAAATCTAGCTGAGATTGAGCACGAAGGTTAATCAGAAATCGTTCCGGTACGAAACGCTAACCCGAAACAAAATTTCGGGAATGAGTTTCAATGAAAATCGCACTCACGTACAACTCTCGTCAGTTGTGCAGCAGACACTAGCACATTCGTTTCGGATGAATCCGAATGAAATTCCTGAGAGATAAACTAGACGCGATAGAACCGCTCTTCCACAAAGGTGGAAAACTAGAGCGACTCTTCCCGATCTACGAAGCAGCCGACACATTTCTGTACACGCCGGGGGAAGTCACGAAAGGTGCTTCCCATATCCGTGACGGTATGGACCTGAAGCGGATGATGATTTTCGTCGTCATCGCTTTGACGCCCTGCATCTTAATGGCTTGTTACAACACAGGTGCTCAAACACACCTGGTCGCAGCAAAGGCAGTGGCAGCAGGTACCTCGGCGACAGAAGTTGTTGCACAACTCGGGTGGCGTGCGGCGATTGTCAGCGGATGTGGCTGGACTCCCGAAGGCGGAGGAAATCTGTTCTACAACTTCCTTCACGGAGCCTTGTATTTTGGCCCGGTCTTCCTGGTTACACAGATTGCCGGAGGTACATGGGAAGTAATGTTCAGCTGTGTACGAAAGCACGAAATCAACGAAGGCTTTCTTGTTACTGGCATGCTGTTTCCACTGACATTGCCGGCCACCATCCCTCTTTGGCAGGTGGCATTGGGCATTAGCTTCGGAGTGGTAATAGGCAAAGAAATATTCGGGGGAACGGGTAAGAACTTTCTGAATCCCGCACTGACGGCCCGTGCTTTTCTATACTTTGCCTATCCAATTCAGATCACCGGTTCAACCGCATGGGCTGGTATGGTAGACGGCGTCAGCTGCCCAACTCTTCTTACAACAATGGGTAACGTCAAGAACGTGCTGCCAGCTGGTGGTTCATTCAAAGCAGTAATCGAAAATGAACTAGGGGGCCTGAGTTTGACGCAGGCATTTCTCGGAAACATACCCGGGTCTATGGGCGAAACCTCAACGCTGGCCTGCTTGTTTGGCGCGATCTTCCTGATCGCAACTGGAGTTGGTTCATGGAGAATCATGACCGGCGTACTAATTGGTTCCATGGGACTGGCCACGGTAATGAATGGAATCGAAACGACCACCAACGCCATGTACCAGGTTCCACCGCTATGGCATCTCTGCACGGGAGGTTTGGCCTTCGGACTTGTGTTTATGGCAACCGACCCTGTTTCATCTGCGATGACAGATCAGGGACGCTGGATCTATGGGGTGCTGATTGGGATGATGGCCATCACGGTTCGCGTGCTCAACCCGGCGTTTCCCGAGGGAATCATGTTGGCAATTCTGCTTGGAAATGTTTTCGCTCCCGTGATCGATTTCATGGTTATTCAGAAAAATATTAGTCGGAGGCTCGCTCGCAATGAAGCCTGAAACCAAACGAACATTTAAGGTCGCTGTGACCTTGAGTCTGATCTGTTCAGTCGTCGTTTCGGCATTGGCCGTGGGCCTGAAGAGCATCCAGGAAGAACAAAAAGAAGCGTTCCGCCAACAAAGTATCCTGTCTGCAGCTGGCCTTTGGACAGAAGGCGGTGATCCCGGCCAACTATTCAAAGACAACAACGTTGCAGCAGTAGGAATCAATCTGGAAGAGGACAAGCAGGAAATTGGTGACTTATCCGAAGCGAAATTCGACATGGCGAAGTCACTTCAGAACCCCGATCTGAACAGAAGCATTGCTGCTGCCGATGACATTGCCGGGTTGAAAAAGATAGAAAAGTATTCGATCGTCTATGAAGTAAAGGACGGCGAAACGATCAAAACTCTTGTCTTGCCAATTCGTGGAAAAGGTCTTTGGTCAACACTCTACGGATTCATTGCTCTAGACCTCAGTAACATCGCCAACGGACCAGCGGCAATCAAAGTTGCTGGGCTCACCTACTACAAGCACGGAGAAACACCAGGGCTTGGTGGAGAAGTAGACAACAAATTGTGGAAAGACAAATGGCGTCCACACCCTGAAGTGGAAGGTCAGAAAAAACGGGCCGTCTACCCGTTTGACGAAAACTGGAACGTCGTGGTTGAGGTTAGTAAAAACGCCACCACGGTCCATCAGGTAGATGCCATTTCAGGCGCCACACTAACATCGAATGGCGTGACAAACATGCTTCAGTTTTGGCTAGGGAAAAACGGTTTCGGACCGTTCATGAAGAACATGGCTGAGACCGCAGCGAAGGTAGATGTACCAGAAACGGCATCACTTACTTCTACGACCAACAAATAACCAACGTGAAACTGATTGACAAACGTCTCTCAGGAGAACCGAGATGGCTGAACCGACGGCAAAACAGATCCTGCTGGATCCGCTTCTGAATAAGAACCCAATCGCTTTGCAGATTCTGGGTCTGTGCAGTGCTTTGGCAGTCACTGTAAAACTGGAAACGTCTGTGGTTATGGCAATTGCCGTGACACTGGTTACAGGCTGTTCCAGTGCGGCAATTTCTGTAATTCGTGCAGAGATTCCCAACAGTATTCGAATTATCGTTCAAATGACAATCATCGCTTCCATGGTGATCATGGTAGACCAGATTCTTCAGGCCTTCACTCCGGAACTTAGTCGACAGCTTTCAGTCTTCGTGGGCTTGATTATCACAAACTGCATTGTCATGGGACGTGCAGAAGCCTTCGCAATGAAGAATGGACCTTTGCTTAGCTTTCTTGACGGTATCGGCAACGGACTTGGCTACGGATTGATGCTGATACTCGTTGGATGCTGCCGAGAGCTTCTCGGTTCGGGTAAGCTGTTCGGCCACAATGTGCTGACGCCGGTCACTGAAGGCGGGTGGTATCCCACGAATGGTCTCATGCTGATCGCTCCGAGCGCCTTCATCCTGATCGGCTTGATCATTTGGGCATTGAGAACGATTAAGCCTGAACAGGTCGAAGCTGAGTAATCACTTAAAATTCAGCCAATAAGGTCGGGTGACATGGAAACTTATGTAAACATTTTTATCAGCGCGATCTTCACCAAGAATCTCGCACTATCGCTTTTCCTGGGGATGTGCACTTTCCTGGCCGTTTCAAAAAACGTGAAGACGGCAATGGGGCTGGGTATCGCAGTAATAGTGATTCAGACAATTACAGTCCCTGCCAATAACCTGATTTATCAATTTCTGCTTCAGCCCGGAGCTCTAAGCTGGACCGGCATTGAGTCGCTTGCAGAACAGGACCTGATGTTTGTCGGACTGATCTGCTACATCGGCGTGATTGCGGCCATGGTTCAGATTCTGGAAATGGCCCTCGACAAATACTTTCCAGCACTGTTTAACGCCTTGGGAATCTTTCTTCCATTGATCACAGTGAACTGTGCCATCCTCGGCGGTACGTTGCTTATGGTCGAAGAGCAGATGGATTTTCCTGGTAGTGTGGTTTATGGCTTCAGTTCTGGACTTGGCTGGGCTTTGGCAATCGTATGCCTGGCTGGAATTCGGGAAAAAATGAAATACAGCGATGTTCCTGCGGGACTTCGCGGTTTAGGAATCACTTTCATAACGGTTGGACTGATGGCATTGGCCTTCCAGACGTTTTCCGTCATCAAGTTTTAATTCACCTGCAATCTCGGTTAATTGGCTAAACCACTTTGGGCCGACCGCCCTTGGTGCGACATGCGAACAGTATTTCGCAGATAGCTGACAACTGACATTAGCTTTGACTGGTTTGTTGCAATGGCAGTTATCCTCGGCGTAGCAATGTTCACGGGAGTGGTTGCAGCCCTCGTTGGGCTCATCGTGACTGCTCGCGGTAAGCTGGTTTCCACCGGCGACGTTTCCATCGTCATTAACGATCAGAAAACGATTCACATTCCAGCTGGTGGAAAGTTATTGAATGCATTGGCTGATGAAGGAATTTTTGTCTCGTCAGCCTGTGGTGGTGGTGGCACGTGCGCTCAATGCAAAGTGAACGTTCTGGAAGGCGGAGGAGATATCCTGCCGACAGAAAAAGCCCACATCAATAAGAAGTCCGAACGTGAAGGCTGCCGTCTGTCATGCCAGGTTGCTGTCAAGCAGGACATGAAGATTGAGGTTCCTGAAGAGGTCTTCGAGACAAAAAAATGGCGCTGCAAGGTTAAATCAAATCGCAACGTTGCCACGTTCATCAAAGAACTTGTTATCGAGCTTCCAGAAGGCGAGGACGTTGGATTTAGAGCGGGTGGTTACATTCAGATCGAAGCACCGCCGCACACAGCCAACTACAAAGACTTCGTTATCGAAGCCGAATACCGCGAAGACTGGGATAAATTTAACGTTTGGGACAATGTCTCAGTCGTGAACGAGACAGTCATCCGAGCATACTCAATGGCCAATTATCCGGGCGAAAAAGGCATTATCATGCTGAACGTCCGAGTTGCCAGTCCTCCACCAAGGGCCCCGAAAGGTACGCCACCGGGCAAAATGTCGTCGTACATTTTCAATTTAAAGCCTGGTGACGAGGTCATCATTTCAGGCCCATACGGTGAATTCTTCATCAAGGAAACACCTGCCGAAAAAATCTACATCGGTGGTGGTGCTGGTATGGCACCGCTTCGTTCGCACATCTTCGAGCTGTTCAACAACATGCAAATAGACTGCAAAGTCTCCTACTGGTATGGCGGTCGAAGTGTTCGAGAGCTGTTCTATATGGATGAGTTTGAAGCGATGGAGAAAGAACATCCCAACTTCAAGATGCACATCGCCTTGTCGGATCCGATGCCTGAAGATAACTGGACGGGGCTCACTGGATTCATCCACCAGGTTCTGCACGATGAATACCTGGTGAAACACCCAGCGCCGGAAGATTGTGAATACTACATTTGCGGTCCGCCAATCATGCTTAAGTGCGTCCAGGATATGCTGTCCGATCTGGGAGTCGAACCAGAAAACATCGCGTATGACGACTTCGGCGGATAGGCTTTAATGCTGGTCGAATGCGGTTTCGTATTCCCGGAACGCGTCATCGATTGCGATCTAAAACGAACTCATGATTTAAAATCGCTGGGAACACACCGCAATATGTGTATCCAGCCGTGACTCATTATTTGACCCCGGTACAATCGTACCGGGGTTTCTTTTTTTCTGGCGCGGATTCTGTCATGCGATCAATCTGTCTTTCAGTGGCTGCGATGACGCTGCTTTGCGCAAACACTTTCGCGTCCGCCGTGGAACCGTTGAAACTGAGCGGTTCCACAATGGGAACTTACTATTCCATCGTCATCGATTCACCGCAGGAAAGTGTTGGAAATGGTGACGCGCTAAAGTCTAAGGTTGAGGATCGACTGAAGGACATCAACCGTCAGATGTCGAACTGGGACGAGTCATCCGAAATATCCCGCTTCAATAAGTCAACCTCTACGGACTGGTTGGCGGTCTCGCCCGAATTCACGACGGTAGTCATTGAGGCCAGAAAGATTCACGAACTGACCAGCGGCGCTTTTGACCCAACGGTGGCTCCGTTGATTGACTTGTGGGGCTTCGGCGATGGAAGACAGAAGAGCATTCCGGAACAGAGCAGTATTAACGATGTCTTGGCGACAATTGGCATGCAACACCTGGATGTACGAACAGAACCGCCGGGCCTGAAGAAGTCTATTCCAGGTCTTCAATTAAATTTGTCTGCAATCGCTAAGGGATACGGCGTGGATGCTGTGGCCAGACTTCTGGAATCCGAAGGTCACAATTCATTCGTCGTGGACATCGGCGGCGAAAACCGAACCGGACTGGCTAAGGCGTCCGGTGATCCATGGAAACTGGGAATCGAATCACCTCAGGGTGGTCTGCGTCGCATCATGCGGCTTACTGAATCATCAATTGCTACATCCGGAGACTACCGAAATTTTTTCCAGATGAACGGTACGACATATTCTCATGCAATCAATCCAGTGACTGGATGGCCTGTAAAGAACCCGCCTGCATCTGTTTCGGTTGTTCATAAATCCTGCATGACGGCTGATGCCTGGGCGACAGCAATGATGGTTGTCGGAACTGACCGAGGACTTCAACTTGCTGCGAAGCATCAACTGGCTGTCATGTTTCAACAGTTGCAGTCAGATAACTCCGTCTCTGAAATTTCGAACAACGAATTCAGGGCGCTCCCCCAGACAGAAATTGTCAGGGACGAAACCTCAAACGCCACAACTTCGAATGACGAACAGACCGAGGTTACTGAACACTCCGAAGTCGCGGACGAAAACAAGAAGTCCAATTCTGCAGCATGGTTCCCATTTGCAGCCGCGGCAGTCATTTTCCTGGTTGCCATCGGGGGCATGGCAATTGGAACAATGCTTCAAAACAAGTCTCTGAAGGGAAGTTGCGGAGGCCTGGCATCAATGCCGGGCAGCGAAGGCAAATCGATTTGTGATCTCTGCACCATCCCCAAAGACCAATGCACAAACACAGAACTTAAGGAAAAAATGCAGGCTGCAGCAGCCTTTCGCGATGAGGAATAGACCGCCCCGGGAATATGCAGCCGGCTTATTCAATCGTTAGTGAATCGATATCAAAGTCGTTTGCCTCACCAACGCCTGCAGCAGTCACCAAGCCAGCAAGCCATTGGGAAGATGGCCATGCGAAGGGCCGGAATTTCTCTGTTGTTCCGGTCTGGTCCCGATACACCAGAGCTCGTCCCTGACCAAGTGATGCAGCAACGGGATTGTCGACAAGGCTCGCAGAATCTGTTTGGTTCATTCGGAACGCAATACGATTTTCGAATTCACGGAGCAATGAATTCGAAAACCATCGAACAGCGTTGTTGAACGTATCCGACCAGACAACAACATGAATTCCAACAAGCGGTCCGCGTTTCAGAATGTCACTGAACATACTGGCCAATGTTAATTTTTTTGGCTCGCCAAAGCTGCCAAGTCCGTAATCATCTTCGTCCTTTCGGATCGCTCGGAACTGTCCGATATTGCGGACGATCAAAATGTGTTCTGGCCCCGCTGACAATTCCGCATTTTCTTCTCGAGCAACCACTTGCTGATACAGGGTTTCTACTGTCGCTTCACATTGTGTTGCCTCAAGTATTTCCAAAGACGGCTGGTGTAACTGATCTCGTAACGCGACAAATCGTTGCAGCGAATCGCGATCACGACCATCGTGCAGCATCGTCAAACGCGCAACGTCTTCGCCGCCTTTTGAACCGCAGCAGGTACTCAGCATTGTGAATGCCAAAAGGCTATCCACCTGTCCTTCGTCCTGCCCCACAATCAGTATGTTCTGGCCGCTCGCTCGTCGCAGTTCAATGAACGTCGGTGCCGCTATCGCGATCGGTTCTCCGAGCCAGATCGTGACAGCATCCGCCGCACGCCGAGTAGCATCATCTCTGCGTGCCAGATATGAATTCAATGGTGCACAAAGCTCGGCTGTTGGAGCGACATTTCCTTCGAACACAATCATCCTGTAATCAACCATTGAATCGCTGCGAGTTCGTTTCAACATGGTGCGAATTCCTTCCTCGCGGCGAGCTTCGTCCAGCCATGCCACCTGAAACTGGTGATTGCCCTGAACAAGTCCATTGGCGTCGTTGTAGATCGCCTCGCCAGGACGAGTCAGTAACCTGGCGGCCATATTGTCTTCGCTAAGAATCAGGTGAGCGTCACTTTCACTGCACTGCAAAGCGATACGAACAGCAATCTGCCCCATCGTGCTGCGAGCCAGCGAATATGCCCCGCCGAGCGTCTGCGATCCCAGTAAAATGTGGATTCCGAATGCTCGCCCCTGTCGAACAAGCCGGTCCAGAAGCAAAGATGCTCGAGCAGAAACGCGGTCTTCTGCCGTGAAGAATTCCTGAAATTCATCAATCAGCAACAGCAAACGAGGCATCGATTCAGCTGGGAAGCGTTCGCGAAACGACGGCACATCCTGCACGCCACGGTCACGGAATAACTCACCGCGTTCTTGCAGTACTTCATCAAGTCTTTCAAGAACACTCAGGCCGAATTCCCGATCGCTTTCAATCGCAACAACTCGAGCATGCGGCAATCGATGGGCAGCATATGTACGAAACTCGACGCCCTTCTTGAAGTCAATCAGGTAGAACTGAATCTCCTCAGGGCTGTAGTGCAGAGCGAGATTCGTAATCAGAATATGCAAAAATGTCGACTTCCCCGAACCAGTCTTTCCCGCGATCAGCACGTGTTGTGACGTGCCGCGGCCTAAACGCATGAACTGCAATCTGGCAGCGCCCGCCCGACCAATCGGCAGGTCAATTCCATCCGCCGATGAATGTGACCAGATTTCGTCTGGCCGCGGTGCAATACGATTGAAGGACACTTCCACTCGACGAGCATCCCTGGACTGCTCGCCAACCGCACGCACCAGCTTCACGTATTGGCTGGCGACTGGTTCCGCGAACGGTTCGAACAGCACACTGGATGGAAACTCTCTCCGGGGCTGAACCACATCTCCGGTAACAAAGAAACGCATGCAATTGTTTTTCAGGTCATCCACATCAAACGATGGAGGTGCGGCAATAGCTGGATTCCACGCAACCAAAGCATGCACACCGCACCGAGACCCACTGGTTAGTATTGACGAAAGATGACGAGCCGATTCTTCCGTAAAGGCGGTCGGAAAGCCGGCAACAACAACAAAGTGGTAAGGTTCCGCCACTTCACCGGCGGAGATATTATACTCCTCAATCGAATCGAACTGACTGCGCAGATACGTTTGAAAAATGTTCTCCATATGCTCCGTGACTTTTTGCAGCTGATCACGAATTTGAGAACCGTCCGTCCAGATTCGATTCTGAATAAGCAGTTCATCAAAGTCAGCCAGATGCATCATGGCCGAGAAACTCTGCCCAAGACCGATAGGATCAATCAGCGTGAGCCGGATTCGCCCCGCCGGAATTACTGTGAGCAGCTTTAGCAGCTGAGTTCGAATGAAACTCAACGCGACATCACGCCCCGCCGAATCGTGCTCGACGAGAATTGATATATCCGCAGGAAAACGCAAGATCGCTGGCATTTCGACACACTGACTTGTCGAAGTCGCGGATTCGAGGGACTCCGGAGCCTTCGGCGCTGTCACCAGTATATCGCCTAAGGAAATACTCTGAGGCATCTCAGCAGGCAGTGCCCACTTCTCGGCCACCGGCCATCTTAGAGTTGGCGCAGCAACTGAGATCGAAGTTTGGCTCAGATTCCGCAACCGTTCAACGCTGCCATTCCATGACTGCAGCAACTCATGCGCTTTATCTCGCTGTTGCGTCGTGGCTGTTTGAAAATACTGTTCACATTTCTGTAGAGCAACGGAGAGTTCCTGAGCGAATCGAAGTCGCACAGTCTGAAGATCATGTTCCTGTTGAGTGGAAATTCGAGTCAGCGCGTTTACTGAATCTGTTTCATACAATTGTGTGCGTGCAGAAAAGTCTTGCGCAAACTGATTAACTTGGTTTGCGTTCTGCGTCTGCAAAAATTGAATTCGACCATCAATCTCTGTTTGAATCTTTTGCGTTTGAAGACTTCGGCGTTCGGCCAACGAATGTCGCCACTCGTCCGCAGACTGTTCCAGGCGATCAATCTGCTTCTCACTTTTTTGTTCCCATGCCTTCCGAGCATGTTCGGCGTTGCTCACGTTTTGCAGGATTCGCTGAAATCGAGTCCGCAGTCGGCCCTGCACGGTCAATAGTAAAACCAAGGCTCCCAATAGAACAACGGCTGCTGCAATAACGGCCGCGACCGCCGCCCATTGCCAGTTCGGACGGTTGAATTCCGGATTAACAAATTGTTGCAGATCTGCTTTCACCGATACTATCGGCACCCACAGCAAAATGAAGCACAGAAGACTAAACCCCCATACGCGAAAGCCCTTGACCCAATGCGGCAGGTGCATTTTTTCAATTTCTGCACCCTCAGCAAACGCGATATCCCCCGCTTCAACAGCCGCATCGCGCAGAGCTGAGCGATTACGAGTTTCCAGATTCGACACTGGAAGTTCCACATCAGTTCCTGCATGGCATGCTTCAAGAAACGTCTGGGTATGCTTCAATTGCTGCTGAAGCTGCTCAAACCGTTCGTCAAGAAATGCCTTTTGAGTGACATAGGTCTCGGCTTCACGCTCGAACTGCATTACTGGACTGTCTTCGACGTCTTCGTCCAGTACTGACTGCAGAATCCAAGTTTCACTTTTCCGCTGCTCTTCCAGCTTCTCAACCGCTGCTGCAAGAAATGCAGCAAGCTGCCGGCTGTTACGCGAATAGCTTTCTCGCAAAGACTCGTGCTGATACCGACTATCCAATCGAACCGTTTCCTGCATCCCCTCAGCGTTCTGCCGAATTCTACTTAACTCCTGTGTCAACTTTCGTTCGCTCATTTCGCGAATGTTGATCAACTCTCGATCCCGGCCTTCCACCAAATGGAGCATCTCAGACTGAATCTGATTCAGCTCAACCCGACTGCGTTCGCATTCGGCAGCCCATTCGGACGCTGACGAAAGCTGGGTATCGATGTTCAGTCCGCTGTTATTCATATCGATTTCTTTGCGTCGAAAACAATCTCGCCGAGACAAAAGCTGATATGGCGAAACGTGTGAACCGTTGTAAAAAGTAATCCACCAAAAACGTCAGGCGACCCGCATTGCCTTTTATGCTGCACAGTCATTACTCCCGAAATGCCTGCCAACGACATGGCTCCTGCCGCAAGGTTGAACGGCCGCTCGGAACCCATCTGCTGTCGCTCAGGCAATCTGATTTAATGACAACAAGTCGCATGTAGTAAGACTGTAACGAAAGCAAAGCAGACGCTTCCGGCTATTACTGCAAACTGTTAACTCTACAAGATTGGCCCCTGCTCACGATGATGAGAACAAACGCGTTCCGCCCTGGACATGACACTGGACAACTTTTCGATCGTATCCAGCATCGCTCGCACCTGTGCCGACAGAGGCACCAGATATTCGTCTTCCACTTTCTGCGCCACAGAATCTGACCATTCCTCGCGAGTCTCCATCCACCTTAATTCCAGTTGTTTCATCGCGTCGTTCAGGCGAGCCGCTGGGGATTGAAAATCTGCGTGTTTCATTGAACCTCACCTTTTTCTGAATCCATCGACTGCGGCGTGGTCGTTGTCGCCGTTTCATCCGACACAGTTGCACGGGTTGACACGTTCTTCAGCTGTGGGTCCGCCACCTGCCTCTTAAACTCCGGCACCTGAACATTGTTATAGGCCTCTAGTCGGTCGATTGCCTGATGTAATAAACCCAGTAAATGGGGGACATCGCGTTCGATGGCTCTGGTCAGCTGCGAAGCTCGGCCATGGTATTCATTGGCTTCGTGATGAGCACAAACGTTCCAGTACTTCACGACCGGAATTTGCTTCTGGGCAAACTCAAGATCCTTCTTCAGCCGTTCCAGATCCTTCTGTTCTTCAAAGCATGTCGGGCGAAAATCCCCAATGCGTCTCATTTTACATTGATGCAGCCGAATTCTGGCCTCACCCATTTCGCGATAACAGTTCTCGATTTCGCGTTTCCAAAACACAGGCCGATCGTGTTCCAGCCAGGTAATCATTCTCAGCAGCTGCATTTCCAGAGCGGAAACGCAAAGTCGAGCGTCTTCCTGAAAAATCAGCACTGCTGCCTGAAAGCGTTTCAACGCATCGATCGACTTGACGTTTGCGGTACCTGACATTTGGTATCTGCCCTTCACAACCGTGTTGGCGAGTGTTAACGATTCACCTACTGTTGCTGCAGGTATTCTTCGATCAGCTGAGCTTTCCGCATGAGATACGGAATATAATTTTCGTTGGACTCAACAAAGCGGCTCAACGCCTTCATGTTACCGCCAAAGTCTTCAGCAAATTTTAAGTGCTCTTTATCACGCCAGGTCTGTGCCAGCGAATTCAGTTGAGCGGCGATGCTGCCGGATTTCTCATTGAGCTCCTCATTGAATCGCCTCAGTGTCTGAGCAAATCTTCGCAATTCCGTCGGGTCGACAATGGCCTGATTCATTTCCTGTTTCCTTGGTTTCTTCACAAAAGAGACCGACTATACGACGTTTTCCTACGCCACATCCGCTCACTAAAGTAACGAATTTTCATCGTGTGAGTACGCCACAAGTCGAAGAAGTGGTTGCGAGTCCGGCAAAACGCTGAGTCCTGTTCCATAAAGCCCGACGGCTTTAAGACGTGCAGCGCAACATTCGCTTAAACAGATGCGACCGAAACAAGCCTGCAAAAACTTAGAAGCAGACATTCAACATGGGGAATAAACAGGGCCGCGGGAACCAAATCCCCATCGATCAACGATTAGCGCAAGATATTGGGCCCGTGGTGTTTATGCTGGCTTGTCAACCACCAAAAACGGCCTCGGCGATAAACCGGGTGACGCGGTGTTTTGAAAATCAGCCGCGTTCGGCGTACAACACACTACAATATGTTGTTTTCTGTTGCTGTCCGGTCACCGTCAAATCACGCGTTTCGGATCTTCGGGTCGGCAGGTTATATCTAAAGGGAAGCTGGTATGAGTTCCGCAGAAGAAACAAAAACAAGCACAGCGACGTTCGCAGCTGGCTGCTTCTGGTGCACCGAAGCCGTTTTTGATCGGCTGAACGGGGTGTCGAAGGTGACTTCCGGATATACGGGAGGACACGTTCTGTTTCCAACTTACCGCCAGGTTTGCGAAGGTAACACAGGACACGCCGAAGGAATTCAGATCACCTACGATCCGTCAGTCATTACCTACGAGCAACTGCTGGACGTGTTCTTTCACACTCACGATCCCACTACGCTAAACCGACAGGGCGCCGACGTGGGAACTCAATATCGATCGGCCGTGTTCTTTCATAATGACGAACAAAAAGCTGCCGCCAAAAAGATTATCGATCAGCTTAACGGTACGGGCGAATTTGATTCGCCCATCGTGACAACTCTGGAACAGCTAAAGAAGTGGTATCCTGCTGAAGACTACCATCAGGAATACTTCGCAACAAATCCGCGGCAACCATATTGCCAGATGGTGGTTGGACCCAAGGTCACAAAGTTCAAAAAACGCTACGAAGCGTTGCTGAAACAGGCCCCCCAATAGTCTGCACGCTCTGCAGTCTACGTGAAGGCGAATCAGCGCAAAGTTCGATGTGGCCTGCTTCCGTTAAACACGCAAGCGGCAGCTGCAAACGCAACCCGTTGCTGCAGGTTGGACACTGCCCTC
>JBDNFN010000111.1:0-63941 GCA_041689795.1 Fuerstiella sp.
GACTTGGTGGCGACAAGTCCTTCGAAGTAGAAATGATCTGCATAGGTCAGGAATCTAACGAGTGACTGAACGTCGTCCGGTTCGATTGTAATGTCGGTCAGGACAGGCACCCGATTTTTTGCTTTGTCTGCAAAGCCGATGGAGCAGGAGCCCCCCAATAATAGAGTCAGTGCCAGTGCAAACAGGAAAGGCTTGAACATGCGAGGCATATCTTGGTAATGAAATGGGACATGTGTTCGTCAGTGCTCAATCGCAACGCATTGGCGTCGAGAAAATAACCGTCTGATTTCTGGTAGCGAAATTCATTTAGACTTTCGGCAACAGCGGTTTGCAAATGGACCAGTAGGATGGCCTTCCAGGACGCGTCTAACAAACGTCGTGAGGCAGGTTTTCAACCTGCCAGAAACACGTGCAAAACGGCAGGTTGCAAACCCGCCCCACGTCGAAATCAGACTTTTCCCGGGCGCGTCCTCCAAGGCCGTCCAGCTTACATAAACGGCCTTGGAAGGCCATCGGACGGTCGCTATAACATTTTCCGGCAACTGCCTTAATATGCGTGCAGACAGATCCAAAAGACTTGACGACTTTTGCTAACAACCCAATTTCGCAAGCGCTAAGGACGATCATTCGTTTGTCCAGTTGTTGACTTCGCGTAGAGAGGGAAATGCCGTTTGAGTGCCGATGCGAGTTACTGAAATGGCTGCGACAATGCTGGCTCGTCGCGCGGCGGCTCTTAAATCGAAACCATCCGCCAGTGAAACGGCCAATGCTGCGGTGAAGGCATCGCCAGCTCCCGTGGTATCGACCGCTTCAACTTTCATGGCCGGAATATGCGTGGCTCCGGCATCGTCCATCACCATAACGCCTTTGCCGCCCATCGTCAGTACAACACGTTTGACTCCGCGTTCTCGGAGCAACGCGGCAGCACGCACAGCATCGTCGTGGTTCTCGACCGAATAGTTTACGAGCGCTGCGATCTCCGTGATATTGGGCACGCACACATCGCAGAGAGCAAGTAGTTCATCGGTGACCAATGCAACCGGAGCTGGTGTCAGTACAGTCAGTGCGCCGGCAGCCCGAGCAATCCGAAAGGCTTCAATGGCTGTATCGACCGGCGTTTCCAATTGACAAAGAACCAGATCCGCTTGCTCAATCACCAACGATGCCGCTTTGATGTCATCGGCAGTCAATCCTGCGTTCGCACCCGCAACCACGATGATGCAGTTTTCTGCCTGATCATCGACAAGAATCGCAGCGGTACCCGTCGGGCATTCGGCATCCTTCTGAATGAAGGACGTGTTGATGCCTTCCACCTGATAGCCAAGTAAAGCCTGCGTGCCAAAAGCATCGTTGCCAACTCGTGCGACGAAGGCGACATTGGCACCAAGCCTTGCCGCAGCGACCGCCTGATTGGCCCCCTTGCCTCCCATGCCCTGGTGCAACGACCGACCAGCCAGCGTTTCTCCAGGCAGAGGCAACCGAGGCGTACGAAACGTCAAGTCCACGTTGGCGGATCCGATGACGCAAATCCGACGTGATTCTGTTACATGTCCATTCATGCGATGTTAGCTTTCCTGTTAATTCATTCTGTCGATCGCGACCGCCGCCGGAATCACGAAGCTTTTAACGACCTGTTGCCAGAAAGGTGAGACGTTCAGCAGAAACAGGCCGTTGATCAGGATATCGATGATCAGACATGCCCCAACTGTACCGATGACGCTGCCTCGGCCACCAGAAAGCGATGTGCCACCAATCACGACAGCAGCAATTGAATCGAGTTCATAGCCCAGTCCCGCATTGGGCTGAGCAGAGTCGAGCCGGGCAGTTACGATTAAGCCCGCCACTGCAGACAACATGACGCCAAGCGCGTAGACCGCTACCTTGACGCGATCGACGGGAAGCCCAGTCAAGAGTGCTGCTCGTTCGTTGCCGCCTACCGCATAGATGTAGCGACCCCAGCGAGTCTTACGCGCCAATACGACGAAAACTCCGACCAGAGCGCCGGTGATCCAAACCGGGACGGGAACGCCCGGGAAGACTCCTGTTCCAAGGGCGTCGAATGTTGATCCCAGTCCAGTGATCGGGAACCCGCCTGTCCAAAGCATCGTTAATCCTCGTGCAATACTGAACATCACGAGTATTGCGACGAAGGGAGGAAGCTTGAAGCGAGTGATGGCATCTCTCGGTGAACGGATTGCAACAGAGCGACCGCCACTAAAGACTTCGCCCTTGCAAATACCGCTGGGCAAACCAAACAGGCACTCCAACAGCTCCGTTGGACCGGCGCCGATCAAGCCAAAGACGCCCAAGACTTCGCCGCGCCGCGCACGAAAGCTGACTCGGTTCACAAGAAAGTCGCCGGGACGCGTCGGCGATACGTCCCGTTCCATACGCGGCAACCATTCCGCAGCATTCCGGTTCATGGTGCGGTAATCAATCAGGCCGATGCGCTGGAGCGGTTCTCGGCCTGGGAAAATGTTTTCGGCGCCAGTCAGGTCGGGGACCAGGCTCAGTTCCTGAAAGATCATGGCGATGCCGTGATCGCGAACGTTACGCGGGCTAGTGAATCGCACGGAACTTCCAGCAATCAGCAAGTCACCCTGATCCGGTGGAAGAACCCCGGCCACGATATTCATCAAGGTCGATTTGCCAGCTCCGTTTTCACAGAGCAAAGCTGTTAACCAGCCGCTGCGCAGAATCAGGTCAACGCCCAGCAACGCTTTCACACCAGGGAATGATCTGGAAATCCCTCGTGCCTCCAACACGATATCGCCGAGTTCCGTCATGGTGTCTCCACAATGAACGGAACGACTCGCAGCGGTTTCAGAGCAGTGTCTTCGTCTGTGATTTCAACGCAGCCAACAAAGCGGATCGTATCCCCGACTGCCGCCTTCTCACGCAGTCCGGGCAATACTGCACTTTCGATGCGATGGTTGATTTCAGAGAAGACTGCGTTGAAGTCCTGCGAGTTGGCGAAGTTGTTGTCGCCGACCAGCCCCAATAGTTCGACGTACCTGCCGGACTCGCCCACCTGTTTTACAAAGTATTTACCCAGAGTGACGTAGCCGGAATAGTTGTCCGACAGAATCTGTGAAACTGCAACATCAGTGGCATTGATCTCTCGGTCCATGCAAAATACGGGAACCCCTGCTTCTTTCCCGCGCCGGACAGTCGCGAGCGAACCGTCGGCATCAGTTGGATTAAACAGGATCGCTGAATATCCCGACGCGATGATGTTATCGAAGTTAGAGGTTTCTTTGGAAGGATCGTTTTCAGAATCAAACTCGACCGTCTCGTAACCCAATTCGGACGAACGTTGTTTGGCGGATTCTGCCAGCACAGCAAACCACGGATTGTTCAACGTCGAAACGATCACCGCAATTCTTGGATTACCCGCTGGTGGCTTTGTGCCGCTGGAACAACCGCCGAATGCAATAGCCATTGCCAACACGACTGTCAGAGGCATTCTCAAGTGTATCGATATCATCAAAGTCATCTCCAGGTATCGTCTGTAGCTCGGTGAGCTTTACCGAGAAGTCACGGAAGAGACTGCCGTGCGACTATATGCTCAGAATACCATGAGGTGGTGACGGTTCAGGGACACCTGATTCTTTTATTCTGTGGTTCCTGAAAGGACATCAAAATGGCTCGAAAGAAGAAAACTTCATCGCAGAAGGCTCAACGTCGCGACTACCCGGATGAGTTCAAAGAAGAGGCCATTCAAATGCTTTCGATTGTCACACAGCTGCATCTGTGATTGATCGACTTGGCATTGGGAACACCAAAGTGCTGTACCGATCCAAGCAGCAACATCTTGCCCGGAGCGGCCCGGTGGCCAGCTTTCTGGAGGCTCGCGTGAAAGAGGTTGAAGGCGAACTCCGTCGTGTCGAGCGTAAACGGGAAGTGTTAAAAAAAGCGGCGGCGATTTTCGGCCGCAACGAATAGCTGACGCCTACGCGGCCAATGAAATCATCGTCGCCGAGGGTGTTTGCCACACCCCTGAAAATTGATTCATCACAGCGATCGTGGCGGCCAGTATGCGGACAACGAATATCGATTCGTACTGCGTCGCGCCGAGGCTCTGTAAAGCATAAGCCGTGCAGGCGACGGTTACGACAACGCATTCATGGAAAGCTACTTCGGAACGGTCAAGACCGAACTAGAAATGACCGATTACGAAAGCAGTCGGCAAGCACGAAAAAACATCGCTCAATACATCCGCTGTGACAATTTCGATCGCCGACATTCTGGCATCGAATACTGCTCAGCAGCTCAGTTCGAACAGATCATCAATCTCAAGAAATAAGAGAATGACCTGTCCCTGAAATTGTCACCACCTCAGATAGTCGGGGTGACAGGATTTGAACCTGCGATCTCATGGTCCCAAACCATGCGCGATAGCCAGACTTCGCTACACCCCGTTTAACTTATGTTCATCCACGAATTCACAGCGGCTGTGGCAAACCCTCGGAACGATGCCAAAACTCTTCCTGAAGTCGGATCAAACGCCCTGCCCTCCCTGAATGCCCGCCTGGGTCGAATCCAACGTTATTAGTTCCAGCCATACTGGGTGGTCAAAGCGGGTAGTGGTATTTCGAATACATGCGAACTGCGAACCACGCTGCCTGAATACCCGGTCAGGGAATTGAACCCCGTCTCTAACGTTCGAAGCGTTGTGTGCATCCACCACACTCACCGGGCAAATTATTTTTTCGAAACGAACTCAGCCACCCAGAAGCTGTGATTCAACCGAAGATTGACGCGAACCGGATTCGAACCGGCGTCCACGGGGTGAAAACCCATGTGTCCTTCCTGTAGACGACCGCGCCATGCGTTTTGAAATGTGAACTCGGCCGCAAAAAAACTGGCGAGCAATTCATCCACGAACATCACCTAAAACAGCAACGCAGATGATGTTGCGGGAACGGCCGACTCAGGTAACGCTTCTGACTTTCAGAGCTTATGAGGCTTCGATGGTCTCTTGACCGTCGGCGGTGTTGATGCACGCTTTGCTAATGAGTGGGCACAAAAAAAGCCCGATGTCGTCACAACACCAAGCCGCCGCAAAAACGCAGGTCAGTTCAGGTGTCACGTGCGCAGCGGACGCCGCAGGGTTTGCTCCGCCGGCGCGGCGAGCAATCTCAGATTTTCCAGTTCACTAAAAGCACTTGCTGAAATTAACATAAGCTGTGACTTCTTATTGGTCAGTCCCGCACGATGTACCACCATTGATGGCGTTGTAACTGACTAACCAGACGCATCCGATGGAATGAAGTTCGTAGGAATCCGGAAGAACTTTCAGAATTAAATAAGACGAACCACCACCTGATCAGCTGAGCCGCCACTAAACAGCAGCAGAACCAAACGGCAAAAATGCAGAGGACGTTACTTCATCTTTTGCGCAGACAACCTCGAATATTGGACGCCGGGCTCTCAATGTTTCAAGGTTAAAAGAAACATGCGTGCCACACATATAGCTTTACGGCGAACGGTTAATTATACCGCGGAGCTTTCCGGAACGCTTCTTTGAGGTTCTGTTGCAGCAGCGGGCGTTCTTCCGGCGAACACACAGCGATGCAGCTTTCCAGCTGCGAGATTGCTTCTCCGGCTCGACCAGCTCGTACAGATAGCAGCGCGAGGTCCCGTTTTTCGCGATACGAACTAGGATTCAGCAGAGCCAGTCGATGTTGAACTTTCCATGCCGATGTCCATTGGTCATTGCTTCCAAACAACGACTTGAGATTGTAGAGCATCCGCACAACGATTTTCCGATCAGAAGTGGGCTTCAAAGTGGGCCGAATTTCAGCCAGTGGAAGTTCTGTCAGTTCGTGCAGCCACTGAACGCATTCACGTTCGTCCATAATGTGACCCCGACGAAACGCATCCACGTACATTACGCCTCGATCGGTCTGCAGCTGCGTCAGAAAATGAGACGGAGCGGCAACTCCAACCAACGGGATGCCCAATTCGTTCGCGATCGCCATGTAGATCAGCGACAGCGAAATAGGAATGCCACGTCCGGTGTCCAGTACACAGTTTAGATAGCTACTGTCAGCCGAATCAAAGCTTTCATGATGACCGTGAAGATTCAATGTTTCGGTAAGGTACTGAACCAGCAGATTCAGTTCGCTGATTTCGTCGCCTGCGAGAGCAATAGGGCGAGTTAATTCCGAAATCGCCCGGCGAATTTTCTTCAAAGTTGGCTCAAAATCCAGATCAGGCTGTGCATCCCGAGCAATCTCAAGGGCAGCAACGACAAGGTCAACGTCGCTTTCGCGGCGCACCAGACGCATGAACTGCTCATCTTTTTCGAATTGCTGAATTACGGACATAAAAGGCAATCAAACGACCAAGGTCTGAAACAAGGAATCACTGTATGAACATGCCGCCTTACCGGCATCAACTTCTGAGCGTTCACTATAGCGTTGGTATCAATGGCTCACAACGCGTGTATTTTGAACCCGAAATCTGCAATTTCCAGCCTCGTTGACTTGGTGAAAATACGTTTGTATCGTGGGTTCCTTAAAAGACTTAAAGAAAACAAATTTTGATGCCATCCAACTGAATCGGCAATCTTCGCCGCGTCAGGCATGGCTGCATTAACGTTATTACAAACGTACGTCGGAGCAATTCATGTATCAACTGCCTAAATTACTATTTCCGGTCTCACTTCTGCTGTGCTGCAGCATTGTGATGACCGGGTGCGGCGAACAAAAATCGGACCAGCCGTCAGTCGCCTACGTTACGAACGGAATTGCGTCGTTTTGGGTCATTGCCGAAAAAGGAGCGATGGATGGAGGTAAAAAATTCGACACCAAGGTAACTGTGCAAATGCCAGCCAATGGTGTCGAGGACCAAAAACGCATGTGCCAGGACCTGTTGGCTCAGAGCATCGACGGCATCGCGATCAGCCCAATCGATCCCGACAACCAAGGCGATCTTCTGGCTGAAATTTCTCAGCACACAAAACTGATTACTCACGATTCAGATGCTCCAGCAAGTGACCGCCTGTGTTACATCGGAGTCGATAATTATACGGCAGGTCGCATGTGCGGAACATTGGTCAAAGAAGCGATGCCCGAAGGTGGTTCTGTGATAATTTTCGTTGGACGGCTGGGTCAGGCGAATGCTCGTTTGCGGCGTCAGGGTGTCATTGACGAACTTCTGGATCGCACCCCCGATGCTAATCGCTACGACGAACCCGGCGCCGGCGAAGTCAAGGGTGAAAAGTACACGGTTCTGGAAACCCGAACGGATGGTTTCGACTTCGGAAAAGCCAAAGCAAACGCACAGGATGCGATTGCGAAGTACGAAGACCTGGGCTGTATGGTCGGCCTGTTTGCTTACAACCCACCATTGATGCTGGATGCGGTTCGAGAAGCCAACAAGCTGGGCCAGATCAAAATTGTGGCCTTCGACGAAGACGAAATTTCCCTGAAGGGAATTCAGGATGGCGAAATCTATGGAACGGTTGTTCAGGATCCCTACAAGTACGGTTTTGAATCTGTTCGCGTGCTTGCAGCGCTGGCTCGCGGTGACCAGACGGTTATCCCGGAAAGCAGGTTTATCGACATTCCTGCTCGACAGATTCGCAAGGACAACATCGACGAGTTCTGGACCGAGCTAAAACGCCTAACGGCTCCTGGTGAACCTCAAATTTCCGAGGCGAATACTGAACCAGTCGCAGCTGAATAGTCATCGACAGACTTCCGAAATCAGATCTTCTGTAAATCGCTGAGCGTTATATGTTCATGATTCCCGGTCTTATTACACGACCGGGAATCTAAAGTTTTCATTTCGCTCGATTGAGTCACAGGCTGCCATGAGCGACAAAAACTCCATCCCGCTGTTGTCTGTGGAAAACGTAACCAAACGTTTTCCAGGAGTAACAGCCTTGAGCGGCGTTAATCTGACGCTGGCCACTGGAGAAATTCTGGCGATCATTGGAGAAAATGGCGCTGGCAAAAGCACGTTGATGAAAATCCTGGCAGGCGTTCAGGCTCCTGATGAAGGACACATCAAGGTTAACGGGCAGACCGTTATTCTTGATTCGGTCCAGAATTCGCAGGCCAGTGGAATCGCGTTGATCCATCAGGAACTCAACCTGTCCGGCAATCTTGACGTCGGAGCCAATATTTTTCTGGGTCGAGAACCCCTGAAGTTTGGTTTGATCGACAAGCAAAAAATTCGCAAAGACTCGGCCTCACTTTTAAGTCGAGTTGGCTTGAATGTTTCGCCCGATACAATCGTGGACACTTTGGCCATCGGGCAACAGCAGTTGGTGGAAATCGCTCGAGCACTTTCCACCAACGCCAAAGTGCTGATTATGGACGAACCAACGTCCAGTCTATCTCAGCACGAAACTGTTCGGCTGTTGGCGGTTGTGAAGGAACTGCGTTCTCGCGGTGTCAGCATCATTTACATCTCTCATCGTCTGGGGGAAGTCAAAGAACTGGCAGACAGAGTCACCGTATTTCGAGATGGTGCAAATGCGGGCAATCTTTCTCGGGACGAAATCAGTCACGATCGCATGGTACGCCTGATGGTCGGTCGCGACATTTCGCAGTTTTATGCTCGAAAGCCGCATCGGCCTGGAGCCACAGTACTGGAAGTTCACGATCTGCAGACTCCGGCGAATCCCAGGCACCGGCTGAATTTTTCTATCAAAGCGGGCGAGATTGTGGGAGTGTCCGGACTGGTTGGCGCAGGTCGAACAGAAATGCTGCAGGTTCTGTTTGGCGTGGATGCGGCAATAGCAGGTTCGATTGCTGTTGACGGCAAGACGATTCGCCTGAAAAATCCTCGCGATGCCATTAACGCCGGGATCGCGCTTGTTCCGGAAGATCGCAAGCAGCAGGGAGTCATTCTGCAGATGGCTGTTCGCACAAACGTCGGACTTGCCGGCCTTAGAAAACATCAGAAGGTCGGCGGCTTCCTGAACAGGATTCAGGAAGGAAATGATTCAGAAGAAATGATCCGCCGACTGCGGATTAGAACGCCTAACGAGCGACAGATTGTGCAATTCCTTTCAGGCGGCAATCAGCAAAAAGTTGTTCTGGGCAAGTGGCTTTCAATGAAGCCAAAGGTTCTGCTGCTGGACGAACCGACTCGTGGAATTGACATCGGTGCCAAACAGGAAATCTATCTGCTGATGGAGGAACTTGCCGCTGCGGGAGTTGCCATCCTGTTTGTCAGCAGCGAAATGGAAGAAGTGCTGGGCATGTCAGATCGCACGCTGGTCATGCATGAAGGACGCATCGCTGGCGAACTGTCACGCGATGAACTCAGCGAAGAAGCCATCATGCAACTGGCAACAGGAAAGGCAGTCGCCACGCAACCAATTTAGCGTCGACGTCAAAGTCACCCGACACTCTTATCTGCACATTCAGCAGGATTCGAATTAGAAACCACAGGACGCCTTTTGGCGATCAGGTTTGATCAATGAAAAAGAACCTTGGCATACTTGGAATTCTGTTTGTCGTGTTTGTTGCGACAGCGTTGGGAAGCGACAGTTTCTTTACAGCATACAACCTGTTCAATCTTGTTGAACGCAGTTCGCTGTATGGCATCATCGGAATCGGCGTCGCCTTTGTCATAATGACCGGCGGCATTGATCTATCGATTGGTTCATTCATTGGACTCGTCGCTGTTGTGTTCCCGTTTGTCGTTGTGAACCAGCAACTGTCACTGGGCGTTGGGTTAATGGCAATTCTGGGGCTATCTCTCGCCGCCGGGGCCACCCACGGATTTCTGATCACCAAACTAAAGCTGCAACCGTTCGTCATTACGCTTTGCGGCCTGATGATTTACCGCGGAATCGCTCGCTGGATCGTTGCTGACAAGACGATGGGATACGGCGACCAAAGCTTTGAAGGCCTGAAGGTAATGGTCAGCAGCATGGACAGGCTTCCAGGCTTTCAGAACATTGCATGGGCAAAGAACGTTCCAGTTGCCTTCCTGATTCTTGTCGTCCTGGGAATTGTGGCCGCGATGTTCCTTAACAAAACAATCTATGGACGGTACCTGCTGGCACTTGGCCGAAACGAACAGGCGGCTCGCTTTAGTGGCATCAACACGTCCGCAATGATTGTGCTGGCCTATGTCATCTGCTCGCTGATCACAGGATTGGGCGGACTTTTGTTTGCCCTGGATTATGGCTCAATTCAGCCAGACAGCTTCGGCAATTTTTACGAACTGTACGCCATCGCCGCGGCCGTGCTGGGTGGCTGCAGCCTGCGAGGCGGCGAAGGCTCAATTTTCGGAATCGTCCTTGGAGCAACACTGATGCGGCTACTGATGAATTCTATAAGCATGCTGGGAATCAGTGATCAGCTGGAACCAACCGTTATTGGGGTGGTCATTCTTGTCGGCGTTGTCGTCGACGAACTTGTGAAACGTTTTGCTGCTCGTCGCAGTGCAATTCTTCAGGCCAGGCAGGCCGCAACTCAGGTGTGATTCGTTCAGGGATTGCAGAAAGTCATTAAATTCACGGTTGGATAAGTCCCGAATAGATTTGGCATGGAAAAGCCCAACGAATCACACGGAAAACTAGCAGGCCTGAAAATCGTTAGCCTGTTGACGCTGGTGAGCCGAATTACGGGGCTGGCTCGCGACGCTTTAATGGCTTCGTTGTTCGGCACTGGCTGGATTCTTGACGCTTTTACAATCGCGTTTCGCATTCCCAATCTGTTTCGCCGCCTGTTTGGCGAAGGAGCCATGGCGGCGGCGTTTCTGCCGGAATTTGTTAAGACAGATCAACAGAACGGTCGCGCGGCGGCGGCAAAACTATTCAGTAGAGTTGCCGCCAAACTGCTGAAGTTATTGGTGTTGATTACAGCGATTATCGAGTTGCTGATTGTTGTGACATACATGAACGTCACCATGAGCGACCGCTCGACCCTGCTGTGCGAATTGTGCCTGATTCTGATGCCATACATGTTGTTAATCTGCATGGCAGGGCTTTATGCAGCGGCACTCAACGGAGTACATCATTTTATGTACCCGGCTTTGGCCCCCGTTCTTCTGAATTTGGTTTGGTTGGGTGGCGGTCTGTTTGCGGCGACTCAACTTGCAACCGGCCCGGAAGAAGTTCGCCTCATATCAGCCTTCATTCTTGGCGGCGGCGTTCTGCAGCTGGGAATGCTGGTCTACAAGCTGGGCAAATACGAAGTAAGACTTGAATGGGCTTCAGATTCACAGACAGCGACGGAACCAGGGGCACAGACATCAAAAGTCTTCCGCGCGATGGGTCCAGTTTTGTTAGGCCTGTCGATTGCTCAGATCAATGGCCTGGTCGACAGTGTGCTGGCCTGGGCTCTGAGTTCCGGAAACATTGATGGCATTGAACTACTTGCCCGATTTCAATTGCCGGAAGGAACCGCGGGAGCACTTTATCTTGGGCAACGACTGTTTCAATTTCCGCTTGGCGTCTTTGCGGTCGCATTGGGAACAGTGCTGTTTCCGCGATTTGCAAGACACGCGCAAGCCAACGATTTTTCAGAATTGAACCGCGACATTATCCACGGTCTGCAACTTGTTTTCGTGGTTGGAATTCCCGCCAGCGTTGGCCTATGGTTTATGGCCGCCCCGATTACCGACCTTCTATTTCGTTACGGACAGTTTGACGCAACTGCGGCCGGCATGACCTCGTCAATGATCGCGGCGCACGGGCTTGGAGTTTGGGTGTTTAGTGGTCTCCTGATCGTGAACCGCGTTTTTTACGCTGCCAATGATCAGGTCACCCCAATGCGTCAGGGACTGATTTGCGTCGGGCTGAACATCATGTTCGACATTATCCTACTTCCGATGCTGGGTGCAACGGCGCTGCCAATAGCCAGTGTTCTGGCGGCATTTTTTCAGCTGGGACTCGCGCTGGAAGTGTTACGACGAAGGTTTCTAATAATCGGCCGAAAAGCATTTGTACCATTGTTGTGGCGGATTGCCGCTTGCACTCTGGTTATGAACGCCGCCGGGCTGGGAACGCTTTATCTTACGACAGCTTTTGAAGGCAACAGAGAATTATTTACCTATCGGGCATTAAAGGTTATTCTGCCCGTGGCGTCTTCCGCCCTGGTCTATGCGGTGGCACTCTGGACGATGGGAATTTCGCCGGTGGCACTTTTGCGAGAACCTCGCCTGCCGGATTAACGAATCAGCGGCGCCCGTTGAACTCGTTATAGCTGATCACATGCTGTGCACACAAAATCCCAAAGAAGATCACCATGAACTTCGGATCGGGCTGAATCCCAGAAGTCAGCCAGGTGATTTTGCTGTCGCCAACAACGAAAGACGGAAACAGCGCCTGCGGAATCGGGAACAAGCTCACGCCTGGATTGTTCATGCAGTAAACACCGCGAATCGCCACCAGAGCGGACGCCACCATCCCAAGCTGCAAGACTCGGATTGCTGAATTGCGCCCTCCATAACGCCCGATCAATGCTTCGGCAATGCGGCCCCCATCCAGCGGTAAACAGGGAACCAGATTCATAACATTCACAATCAAATTCGCAAACAACATCATGTGAAGTGCAAATCCAACAATGTGGTCTCCGACAAGTGCTTCAGGATCGTACAGCATCATGAATCGCAGCACGGCATACGTGAGCGCGAACAAAACAAAACCCGCGCCAGGTCCGGCAGCGGAGACCTTTACGTTTTTCCACGTTGAGAAATGAGTCGCCGTGGCATATCCGCCCAAAATGTAAAGGACGATTTCTGACGGGTAGCCATAGCGTCGCGACACTATCGCGTGGCCCAATTCGTGAACCAACACAGAAACAAAAATGCACAGCATTCCGATCAGTACTTTTCGCGGATCGCCGTTGGCAGCCCCCCAGACAATCCATGCTGAGGACAACCAGAAAACTGGATGCACGCGGACAGGAATCCCTAAGAAATAGAACCGCAGGTCAAATTCCGTTTCTCCAGCCATTCCAAACATCTGGATGATCCTATTCCCTAATTTCGCGTTACGAATTCAAACATTCACTCGAAATCACCAGGCAGGGCGCAAAACCCAAGCCTCTGGCCGAATGTATTCACAGAAGGTACAGTGCTGCTGATAACTCTATCTGATCCATTGTCGTCGAAACAGCAGAGACCATTCGCGGCATTGATCAAATTTCCCGTTTTCGTCAGGGCCATGACTCGTGGGCGGCGTTTTCCGAGTATTAATGAATCTGCCGCTATTCAAATCGGTGCTGCGCCCAATTACTCGACTCATCGTCGGCCTCATCGCCATACCCATTTTCCGCTTCATCATGCGGCGAGTTTTTCGACTACAGGATTTAGACGACGAACTCGAAAAGGACCTTGAACAATGGTTCCGAGGCGCGTTGCTGCTGCTGGCAGCAACAGCAAACATGGAACATCTGCTATTCGGCTGGACGGACAAGTTCGACTGGATGGACCGCATGGACTGGCTGACGATGGGGCTGCGATTGATGCTGGCGATCGGCGTAATCGAAGCGATGCCCGATCAGGAACTGTTCGCTGTAATTCATCCGGGACCTCCAAAAATCAAGCCGGGCCGCAGCGTGCTACTGGAACTTTGGCGAAAGAAGTGGCTGTTCATCAAGGGCTTCGTCTGTCAGCATCTGAACCGCTCGTCACCGGTTTTTGCAATGATGGCCGCTATTGTGGGAGCTCAGTTGATTCCGCTCTCAGATCTGGATCTGGAAAAAATATTCGAAGCAAATTCAGTTGACTGGGTCTATTGCCAGCAGATTGGAAGCGTCAGCCCGATTCAGGCCGTGATTGCACTGGACCAGCACAACCGCACCATTCTCCGAGCAGACAGAAATTTTCAGGAAGTTGCGAGGATCAATGTTGAGTCGCGTCGGCACTGGGAACGCTGGATTGTCGGGTGGTGCTGCTATTTACTGGCGATCACTCAGTATCTAGTTATCGGGCTGGTCACGTCACGAGATCGCGCGTTAGACGTACTGTCAGAATTTGACCGAGCTGTCGCCGAAAGACGTCGCGAACTGATCGAAGAGTTTCAGATCGACACCCCCACGGCCACTGCCGTCCAAAGCAATCAGCCACCTGCAGAAGTTGACGGTGATCCAGACGTGCCGCAGCTTGAAGAACCCCGCGTTTCAAGTGAATAAGACAGATGGCACAACAACTTTTTCGGTTCGGCAAAGACCAAAAAAGTTATTTTGACGCATCATTGGATCTAATTTGACTGCGGGAAACACCGTCAGTTGGCCGCAGAATGTTGACGCGTTAGACTGTGGCAGGCGTCAATTTCATTCAACACGTTTCCCCGTCTCGCTCAATTTTTCTCATGTCCCGAATTCAGCAACTTGATCCTCACGTCGTCAATCGCATTGCGGCGGGCGAAGTCATTGAACGCCCGGCTAGCGTAGTTAAAGAACTGCTGGAAAATAGTGTTGACGCTCTGGCGACGCGGATTGAAATTGACATCGTCGCCGGCGGAACAGAGCTGATTCGAATATCAGACAACGGCGAAGGCATGCACCCGGACGACCTTGAGTTGTCCGTCACCAGCCATGCCACCAGCAAGATTCGCAGCGACGAAGATCTTCAAAAAGTTGCCACGCTGGGTTTCCGCGGCGAAGCACTGGCTTCGATTGCGTCAATCAGTCGATTTCGTATTCGAACACGGCGTCTGGGATTGTCAACAGGCCGAGAACTCCATGCCGAGGGAGGCGAAGTTTCTGTTCTCCGTGAATGTGGCTGCCCGACAGGCACGGTGATTGAAGTTCACAACCTGTTTTTCAATACGCCGGCCCGCAGAAAATTTCTTAAAAAACCATCCACTGAATTTGGGCGCATCAGCGAACAGTTCACGAAAATTGCGTTGCCAAATCCGAACTTGCATCTGGTTCTGCGGCACAACGACAAGCTGGTCTATGAGTTGCCCTCCACTTCAAATCAGCTGGAACGGATTCGACGATTCTTCGGAAGCGAAATCGGCGACAAGCTGATTCCGGTTGAATCCGAAGTACAAACGGCTGATGGACACAGCATTCGTTTGTGGGGCTATGTTGGTGAACCAACACTCAGCAAAGGCACACGAAAAGACCAGCACCTGTTCCTAAACGGTCGCTGGATTCAGGATCGCAGTCTGCAGCACGCACTGGGAGAAGCCTATCGCGGCCTGTTGATGGTGGGCCGACATCCTGTCAGCTTTTTGTTTTTGGAGGTACCGCCCAGTCTGGTTGATGTAAATGTTCACCCAACCAAAACTGAAGTTCGCTTTCAGGATGGCCAGTCGTTGTATCGCCAGCTGCTGCATACTATTCGAGACAAATTTCTGACACTCGATTTTCAGTCTGAAATACAGGTCCCCACGGTGCCACGTTCCGCATCGGCTTCCGGGTTTTCTGAATCGAATTCGTTGCAGAAGGAACTGGATATCTGGACGGCGTCGCCCATCGGAACAAGTCGTCCGCCCTTGCTGGAACGGCCGATGTCGGAATCGGGAGCTTCCTCTGTATCTTTGCCCAAACCGTTCGGCGCGGTCAGGCATTCCGGCGGCAAGGCGGCGGCTTTTAAACCGGCTGTCGCAGATGCCCTGAGCGCGATGCCTGAGATCGACAATTCTGCAATACAATTCGACGAGGCCTCTCAGCCGTCGCCACAGAACTCAAAAAACGCGTTGACCATTGACGAAGCGGATTCCGAGACGCCGGAACAGGTGTTGCAGAATGCAGAATCAATGCATCAGCAGCAGACAGTCTATGGCGATGATTTCCGGGCGTTCCAAATTCACGATTGCTATCTTGTTGTGGCCAGCCATGAAGGTCTGCAGGTGATTGACCAGCATGCTCTGCACGAACGCATTGTGTATGAGCACCTGCGAAATCGTGTTTTGCAGGGCAATGTGGAACGCCAAAGACTGCTTCTTCCGGAGGCCATCGATTGTTCGGCCGGAGAGGCTGCCGTGCTTCTGGAATACCAGGAACTGCTGGCGGAAATCGGATTTGAGATCGAAGATTTTGGCGGGACGACGATTCTGCTGCAAAGCCACCCGGTGATGCTTCCTCGCGGAAATTTCGTGAAGATCCTGAAGGACCTTGCCGGGCAGCTGGAAGAATCTGACGGCAAGACGTCTCGCCGAGACCTGTTGGACCACATGATGCACACGATGGCCTGCCGGGCTGCAATCAAAGCCGGCCAGCGGCTTGCCCCGGAAGAAATGCAGGAATTGTTAAGGCAACGCCACCTTGTGGACGACGCTCACCACTGCCCGCACGGCCGCCCGACGTCGCTGACACTTTCTCGAGGCACTCTCGACAGGCAATTCGGGCGTCTCGGATAGAATACGTGACGAATTTTCTAAAACTTTACTTCAAAAATGCGGGTATCGCAGACCTGTGAAGCAGAGTCTGGTTATTAAATCGTGTGCGGGAGTGTGATTATTCAAGAACACACTCAATTCGTCTCAAAGCCAACCCTAGAATCCGCACTGCTCGAAATGCCGTTTCGAACCAGTTTCCTTAACCTTCGCCCCATGCTGCTCGAATGATTTGCGTAAGCCTCGGAAGAACTCGTCACTCCGCATTTCTGGAAGGACACCGCCAACTCGCTGAAGAAAAGGCAGAGCTTGTTGAACTGCGCGTGGACTGGATGCGCCGCCGACCGGATATTGGACGGCTGCTGAAAGACCGCCCTACTCCGGTGGTCGTAACGTGCCGCCGTAAAGAAGACCGCGGACTTTGGATGGGCACAGAAGATCAGCGTCGAGCCGTTCTTCGCGAAGCCATCATCGGTGGCGCCGAGTACGTTGATATTGAAGAAGATATCGCCAAGTCCATTCCGCGATACGGCCAAACAAAACGCATTGTGAGCTATCACAACTTTGATGAAACGCCGAGCGAACTGTACGACATCTACGAACGGATGACGCAGTGCGACCCCGACATCATCAAGATCGTAACCATGGCAAACTCGCCATCAGACAACGCCCGCATTCTGGAAATGGCAGAAGCCGCCAGCATTCCAACAGTCGCGTTTTGCATGGGTGAATTCGGACTACCCAGCCGCATTCTGTGTGCTCGCACCGGAGCTCCGTTTACCTATGCCGGCTTCAGTCGAGAGCGTGAGATGGCTCCCGGACAAATTACGTTTGCGGAAGTTCGCAATCTGTATCGCTTCAACAAAATCACAAAGAACACAAAAGTGTTCGGAGTAATTGGTGACCCGATTGCTCACAGTAAAAGCCCTCTGCTGCACAACGCGGCATTTCGCAAGATTGGCTTCGACGGCGTTTACCTGCCTGTCCGCATTCCAGCAGACCAACTGCAAAAGTCGCTAAAGGAATTCGAAAAACTGGGATTCACGGGATTCAGCGTCACCATTCCACATAAGGAAGCCGTGCTGGACTTCGCAGACATTCCGGACGTTCAATCAGATCTGATCGGAGCGGCTAACACGCTGTTTAAAGTGAACAACGAATGGCATGCCACAAATACGGATTACGACGCCATTGTTGAAACCATCACCGAAGCCATGCTGGCTGCCAAAATGGAACAGCAGACACTCAAAGACAAGCGAGTTGTCGTGCTCGGTGCTGGCGGAGTTGCTCGAGCAGCCGTATGTGCCATGCAGCAACATGGTGCTGCAGTCGTAGTAACAAATCGAACCCGCAATCGAGCAAAGGCTTTGGCCGAAGAAGTGGGCTGTCGTACTACTCCATGGGAAAACCGAGGCGCTGAGCAATGCGACGTGCTAATCAATTGCACGTCGGTCGGCATGCATCCGAAGGTGAACGAAACGCCTTATGAACAGCACTGGCTCAATGAATCAATGCTTGTATTCGATACTGTTTACACACCGGAAAACACTTTGCTGCTAAAACATGCTCGACTGCGAGGATGTCCGACCGCCAGTGGAATGGAGATGTTCGTTCGCCAGGCGGCTCGACAGTTCAAACTGTTCACAGGCCAGGAACCGCCAATCGAATACATGATGGAAACGCTGCGGCGATCTTTATCAGCCACCCGCACGTAAAATCGCTGCAAATCGGCCTTTCACGATTCCGTTCGGAAGTTCCATCAAATTCAGCCGATCTAACTTAGGTAATAAGATTCGTGAGTATTTCCTGCGCAACCGGCAAAGTCCCGAGATGATCGTCACGTTGATAGGATATAGAGGATGCGGCAAGTCGAGCGTCGGGCCGATTCTGGCCGATATGCTTGGATGCCTGTGCGTCGACAGCGATGACCGAATTGAAACTGCGGCGGGAAAATCAATTGCAGAGATTTTCAAACACGATGGTGAAGCCGCGTTTCGACGGCTGGAAACGAATATTCTGACCGATTTGTTAACCCAGCCCGATGGTGTAATCGCATCCGGCGGCGGGGCTATTCTGGCGGATGCCAATCGCAAAAACATGCAGGCGGCTGGTCCGGTGGTCTGGCTAAAAGCGTCGGCCGAAACTCTTGCGACTCGGATTGGCGGCGATGTAACTTCGCAGGCACGACGCCCTAGTCTCACCGGAAAGTCCATTCAGGAAGAAGTGGAAGACGTTTTAGAAAAAAGAACGCCGTTGTACAAAGACTGTGCCACGATTCAGATCACAACGGAAGGCTACTCGCCCGCCGAACTCGCAACGACCATTCATGATATGCTGAAGCGGCTGCGATCCGGAGTATCACAATGACCGAACATCCGATTTCACTGTGGCTCCTGCTGCCGGCACTTGCCGTTGTAGGAACATTCGTCGGTCAGTTCCTGAGCATCTGTGTTGCTCGATTTCCTGAACACCTTGAACTGCGCAACCAACTTCGATCACTCCGATCCCCGCGGTCGGTCTGCCGGAAATGTTCAGTGGCTCCAGCATTTTCAGAACGTATCCCTGTGATTGGCTGGCTGATCAACGGGCGGCGCTGTCGGACCTGTCAGGCAAGAGTTTCGCCTGCGTTTACCATCATCGAAATCGCGACTGGTGCTCTGTTTGCGATTGTCTACCTCTGCGAGTTTCGGTCGGAGACAGGGTCAACCATCCTAAACGGACTATCATCCGCCGAAGGCCCGCGCGGTCCTGAAATCATTACGACTGTCTGGACGCCTGCGGTTTGGCTGCATCTTCGCTACGGTCTTCACCTGGTGATGATTTGCGGACTGATTGTTGCAACGGAAATCGACCGCAAACTCAGAATCATCCCGGACGGCTGCACAGTGCCGATAACTGTGTTTGCCATAGTCGCAAGCTTTGCGTTTGGACAATTGTACATCGTGCCGATCTGGTTTCAGGATGCCAGTACAGTAGCAATTCTAAGGCCGATTGTTCCGGCGTTCTTGAAACCACTGATGATCCCCTGGGACCCAACGGCGTTTATTCAAAACTGGCCTCACGTGCATGGCTTACTGGTCAGTCTGGCCGGGGCATTTACTGGCGCCGCGTCAGTATGGATCGTTCGCCAGATCGGATTTATGGTGCTTCGCCAGGAGGCTATGGGATTTGGAGACGTCGTGCTGATGGCGATGATCGGCAGCGTGATTGGTTGGCAGCCGGTATTAGCCGTCTTCACATTTGCACCACTTCTGGCCATCTTTGCTGCAATCATCAATTGGGTAGCAAATCGCGATAACGAAATCCCTTACGGCCCGTTTCTCAGCGCAGCGGCGATAATTCTACTGCTTGCCTGGCCAGCATTGTGGCCCCTTCCCAAACGCTTCTTCGATATGGGGCCGCTGCTACTGGTAATGGCCGCATTGATGGTTGTGCTGTTGGCTGCATCGCTGCAGTTGGTTCAGATTATCAAGCGACTGCTGGGAATTAACACTGAACGTGCTGATGATGTTCCCGAAGACGGCGGCTGGTCGTCGGCAGATCACCTGTTCTTTTACAACAGCGAACGTCCGGACCAGCAAACCGGCGAATGGCAACGTGACCTGTGGGAAGGTTCACGTGCTGGTCGAGGACTGAAGCGGTCTTATGACTGGCGTCATCGCGATACGTGACAGAGTCGCCGACCTGGCCCCATCCCACGCATCCCTGTTGAAATGCAACAGATTCAAATTCACGCCTGGAAATGCGTCTGCGTCACTCCCAAAACGAACGCCACAGAAGCCTCCACAGCAAGCGTTTTGCCGCATCACCCGCGCTGACTTGTAACCGGCACACTGTGAGCAAGCGTTTGCAGGACAACACAGTAACGTTCCGTCAGTTGGATAAGCTTGTCGATCTTCTCGTCTGGTTCGTGCGATTCGATTACAAAGTTCAGATTAATCGCCGTCAGCCCAACGGGCGTGCTGCGATCAACACCAAGCGTTCCGCGAAAGTCCATCGCACCGAATGCTTCAATATGAACCGAACTGATATCCAGCCCCATCGCCGTGGCGACAGCAGCCAAAGTGACTCCGGAACACGCAACCAACGCCTGCAGTAGCATGTCTCCTGAGCACCCCGAATGACCATCACCACCAGCTTTCGGATGCAGGCCGGCAACAACTTTTTCGTCAACTGCCAGCGGCGTTTTGATTTCGCACGCCAGGCGATTCAAATCAACCACACCGACCGCATGCAATCTTGCGATTGCAGCTTCCGGGTTGTCTGCATAGATAGCCTTCAGCGGAGCCTGAAGTTGCTTGAGCTGTTCTGCATCGATCATGAATTCTTTTCCGACAAAGGTCTTTTCCTGGCTTAAGGGCGACTCGACTCGGATGATATACGGTTTTCACTCGGTTATGAGTGAATTCCAACAATCGAAATTGAGTCCGGTCGTAAAATCTGGCGATCGGACACTGCCGCAGTCGACGGTGAATGACTATTCTTAGGCGTCTCTCAATGTTAGATGGCCAGACGCAGGTAGAAGTGGAAACTTTTGATGTCAGAACAGATCAGCGTCTCGAAAGAAGCTGCCCCCGCGGAACGAGTCTGGGTGGGCTTCGATCTCGGCGGAACCAAGATGCTGGCGGTTGTCTTCAACGACAAGCTGGAGATTCTTGGCAGGAAACGCCGCAAGACTCGCGACAAGGAAAAGGACGGCGTTCAACCTGAACGACTGACTGAAACAATCCGGATGGCACTGGAAGACGCCAAAGTGGACGCCAGTGCGATTCAGGGAATCTGCGCTGGTTGCCCTGGTCCGCTGGATCTAAAAAAAGGCGTCATCCTGGAAGCTCCAAACCTAGGCTGGAAAGATATCCCCCTGAAGGATTATCTCAGCAAAGAATTCAACTGCCGCGCTGAGATCTGCAACGATGTCGACGCTGGAGTTTATGGCGAATACATTGCCGGAGCAGGCCGCGGTGCTCGTTGCGTTCTAGGCGTCTTTCCTGGAACCGGAATTGGCGGTGGTTTGGTATACGAAGGCAAGATTTTTCGCGGGCGCAGATCTTCCTGCATGGAAGTCGGCTTTCTGCAGATGGCGACGGAAGGTCCTGCAGCCGGTGTTGGTCCTGTCGGAACTCTGGAAGGGCTTGCCAGTCGCCTTGCGATTGCCGGCGAAGCCGCAAAAGCGGTTTACCGTGGTAAGGCGCCACATCTGGCGCAAATCGCAGGCACTGATTTGGCCGATATCAAAAGCGGCGCGCTTAGCAAAGCGATCGATGCAGGAGATACAGTCATCGAAGAAATTGTCCGGCGCGCCGCAGAACAGGTTGGCCGCGCAATCGGTTCATTGGTCAACGTGCTTTGTCCCGATATTGTGGTCATTGGAGGAGGCTTGGCAGAAGCAATGCCAAAGTTGTATCTTCAGGAAGCTCAAAAAGGCGCAAAGCGAAATGTGATTCCGTCGCTGAAGGACTGCTTCACAATCCAGATTGCTGAACTCGGAGATTTTTCAACCGCCATCGGTGCCGCAGCCTGGGTTCGAGACCAGCCATCAGAAAGCTGAAAAGAAGGATTGGCTGAAGTCTGCGTATTTTTGCAGGCTTCCAAAAGACAACTCTTAAAACTTTCATTCAACCAACAATCGCGTTAGTAAGCTGTTTTCCACCAGCCCAGTCGAAACAAGCATGGAACGTCCGCCGCAAACTTCAGAGATCTCAGCAGAACGCCGCTCAAACGCCGTCGTCTTTCCGATGGCCGTAATTGAGTTGGGCACGTCAGCTATCCGCATGGCGATCGGTGAAACGGACGGTGTTTCTGGCGTCCGCATGCTCGAGCAGCTTGTGCGCGGCGTGAGTCTCGGCAAAGACACGTTCACTCGGCGAGAAATCAAACGCGAAACACTGATACAATGCGTTGATGTGCTGAAGAGTTATCGCCGTAAGCTGGAAGAATATCAGTGCATTAATCCGCAGCATATTCGAGTCGTCGCAACCAGTGCGGTTCGCGAAGCAACCAACCGAATGGCGTTTCTGGACCGGATCTATACGTCGACCGGTTTTATTGTCGAACCGATCGATGACGCAGAAATCGCCCGAGTCACTTATCTTGGCATTCGGCCTCTGCTGGAACGCGAACCGGAACTTCGCGATGCAATGACACTGCTAATGGAAGTTGGTGGCGGCAACACAGAAGTGCTCTTACTACGAGGACGCAACATTATTCATTCGCAGTCGTATCGGCTCGGTTCGCTGCGATTGCAACAGATGGTCAAACAGTATCACGCTGCTCGAGATCAGACCGTCAGCATCATGCACGGACAGATCGATCGTGCACTGGAACAGCTGCGAGACGTTGTTCCGCAGTATGGCGACATCGAACTGCTGGCACTCGGAGGTGATATTCGATTCGCGGCAAAAGTGCTGCAGCTGGACATCGCCGATGTGGACGTCATCCGCGTTCCCCTGCCAAAGCTGCGAAGGCTGACCACGGATCTGTCGCAGTTAAGCGTCGAACAGATCATGAATAAGCACCACCTGGAACTATCTCAGGCCGAAACACTTGTGCCCGCTTTGCTGGCTTACGTTCGCATGGCTCGCATGCTGAATGCAGATCATCTGCTGGTGACAGGGTTCAATCTTCGCGACGCACTGTTGCAGGGAATGATGCAGCCGGCCGACTGGTCTGAGGACTTTCGCGAACAGATCATACGATCCGCAGAGGAGCTGGCGAAAAAATTTCAGGTTGATCTGGATCACAGCCAGCATATCGCGGAACTGGGCGGGCAGATTTTCCGAGCACTAAGATCTGTGCATCAGATGGATGTTCGCTGCGAAACAATTCTGTATGTCGCTGCGTTGCTGCACGAAGCCGGGCTGTTTATCAGCACGCCAAGCTACCACAAGCATAGTTTTTACGTGATCAGCAACAGCGAGATCTTCGGTCTGAATTCGCTCGATCATAAACTAGTCGCTTTGGTGGCCCGCTATCATCGCCGCGCCGCGCCGAAGCCAACTCACGAATCTTTCGCGGAACTGGATCGTGACAGCCGCGTTGTGCTGTCACGTCTTTCCAGTATTCTTCGCATCGCGATCGCCCTGGCGCAGTCACGCAGTCAGCGAATACGAGAAATGGACTGTGTTGTAGAAAAAAACCGCCTGATCATCAGAGCACGCGGACGGACGGGCGATCTGTCCATGGAACAACTTGAACTGCGTCAGAATACCGGTTTTTTTGAAGATGTCTTTGGCCTGAGTGTCCTGTTGAGGGAGAGCCCCTCGTGATCAATTCTGAATTGTTTGTTAATCGCGAACTTAGCTGGCTGGAATTCAACCAGCGTGTACTTGATGAAGCGGCTGATACGTCCGTTCCATTGCTGGAGCGTCTTCGTTTTTTGGCGATCACGGCTTCAAATCTGGATGAGTTTTTCATGGTGCGAATGGGAAGCCTGCGCACCGCAATTCGCCGAAGTGACACGGGCGTTGATCCCAGCGGCATGACCGCATCAGACCAACTGGACGCAGCAGCAAAACGTGTCCAGCAGATGGTTGATTTTCAGTACCGCGTGTACCTTGAGCAACTTGAGCCGGCATTAGCCCAGATTGGTATCAAGCGACGCCATGTGACGGAGTTATCCGAGGCTCAGTCTGAATTTGTTGAACAGATGTTCGACGAACAGATCAGTGCTATCCTGACACCCATCGCCATTTATGACCCCGATAACTTTCCGTTGCTGATCGGCCGAACAACAAACGTGGCTGTGCAGTTAGCTCCTTTGAATGAAGGGGAAGATTATCGATACGCCGTGATTCCGTTTGGCAGGTCCGACCTGCGATTCATAAGCCTGCCTGCAGATACAAATAAGGAATTCATTCTTGGTGAAGACGTAATCTCGCTTCTGGTGCAACGATTCTTCCCCGGCGAGGAAATTGTTTCGACGGTGCCATTCAGAATCACCAGAAATGCCGACCTGAGCGTTCGTGAGGAAGATGGCACTGACCTGCTGGCGGAAATGGAAGACGTTCTGGACGAACGCAAAGACAGCTTTTGCGTGCGGCTCGAAATATCGAATCTCGTCACCACCCCGATGCTGGTGTTCCTGAAACAGCTGTTCAAGTTACGAAATCGCGATATCTACGTCGTGCCTGGACCGTCCGGCCTAGGTGATCTGATGCGAATTTCTGACCTGGCAGGCTATGCCAGCCACACATATCCTCAATGGCACGCCTGCGCGGTGCCGGGCATTGATCCAGGCCAGTCGATTTTTGAAGCCCTCAGAAATGGCGATCAACTGCTGTATCATCCATATGAATCATTTGAACCGGTTGTCCGCTTGATCAAAGAAGCGGCCAGTGACCCCGATGTCGTGGCCATCAAACAGACCCTCTATCGAACAAGCCGCAATAGTCCAATTGTCGAGGCCCTTAAAACTGCCGCAGAAAACGGCAAGAACGTCACCGTGATTGTTGAACTGAAAGCACGGTTCGATGAGGCACGAAACATTGAATGGGCCAAACAACTTGAACTGGCCGGCGTGCAGGTAATCTATGGCGTCAGAGGTTTAAAAACTCACGCAAAAGCCTGCGTTGTCGTCCGGCGCGAGCCTCAGGGTTTTCAACGCTACTGTCACTTCGGCACCGGCAACTACAACGAAGCCACGGCTGGGACCTATACAGACATCAGCTACATGACCTGTAGTGAAGAACTTGGAAACGACATGGTTTCGTGGTTCAATGCGACCACAGGATATTCTCAACTGCAGCAGTTTGAGCAGTTGAGTTCAGCTCCCATTGGGCTGCGTGAAAAACTGATTGAACTGATCGACTTTGAGGCACAGCGCTGCCGCAACCATGCGGACGGGGCGATCACTGCAAAATTCAATTCCCTGGTTGATCCTCAGATCATCCGAGCTCTGTACGCAGCATCGCAGGCTGGCGTCAAAATCCGATTGAACATTCGTGGCATCTGCTGCCTGAAACCTGGCGTTCCGGGATTGAGCGAAAACATTGAAGTGGTCAGCATCATCGATCGCTTTCTGGAACACGCTCGGCTGTTTCACTTTCGGCACGGTGGTGATGACCAGGTGCTGATTTCCAGCGCCGACCTGATGCCACGCAACCTTGACAGACGCATCGAATTATTGGTGCCGATTCTGGATGATGAATGCCGTCGCAAAGCGATTAACATCCTGAAGACATGCATGAAGGACAACACAAAAGCTCGCAATATTAAAGCAGACGGTGGCTACAACCCGCCTCGATCTTCCATCAGCACGGGCTTTCGCAGCCAGCAGGAGTTTCAGAAGATTGCCAAGGAAACTGAAAAAAATTCCAGCGAAGCCCTGAGGCGAATGTTTGTGCCGCTGGAACCCAATTGAGCAACAGCGTTGAAAAAATCAGGGGATCCGTATGGGTACGGCCAAGACGCTGCCCTGGCGACTTACAGTGACAGTAACACGCTGCCCGGAACGATACTTCCCGAGTTCCTTCTGAAGACTTTCGACAGACTGCACGACACTGTCATCGACCATCAGAACAAGGTCGCCCCGACGCAGCCCGCTGATTTTTGCCGGTGACCCCGGAATAACCCGATCGATATAAGCCGGTGTTTTCCCAGGAACTCCCGGTAGTAACGTCATTCCAAAGGCGGCTGTTAAATGTCGGTCGGAAAGTTTTTTCGCATCCTTGTTAGCGGCTTCCGTCGGAGCGATTTTCTGGCCGGAAACAATGGCTAAAATCACAGGCTGAAGCGTCTTCCATGGCACAGCATAGTTAACCCACATATTGCTGCCACGATGGCGGATTTCCCGTCCCAGCAGTCCCAGCGGAGCACCATCAATCGATGTCAGCAGACCTCCCGCCGCACCTGAATTATTTGTGATCGCATCTAGAATATAAACCGGGGACCTGACCGGAAACTGCCACCTTCCCAGCCCGGCGTCCAGTATCGCCTCACAGGCAACCACACCGTGTACAACGGACACGGGTTCATTTCCCGTCGCCACGTGAAACACGTTGCTGAATGCGAAAACGGACTGTCCTGTCATCGCCTCAGCCTGAATACTGACATCGACAAATGTGAACGTGTCCTCATCGTCGCAATCCAGTTTCAAAATGGCCAGATCGTGATCGAGACTCGTCCCAACAACTTCCACGTTGAAGCGGCGACCATCGGCCACCACAGCGGTCAGGAATCCAGTATTCACAAGGTGATTCCAAACTGTGGCGACATGCCCCTTTTCGGAAATCAGCACACCCGAACCATATGAATCCAGCGTGCCAACTCCGGCGCCAAACAACTTAACGACGCACTGCTGTCGAGACTCAATCACCGCACGGGATTCAGGAGCATCTCCCAACACATTGGCTGATAGAAGCAGAACAACTGCAAGAGTAAACATTTGCCGACTCATAATCCTGCCACCTCATTGCGGCTTTGATTTCCAATCGCAGCAGCCTTTGTCGACTTACGAACTTCAAACTTCAGTACTTCGATCCATGTGGCCTGTTCCGAATTACTGTCCACCACCCCGATTTGGCGAGGCCATGGAACCTCACCGCTTATGTCCCAGTTTCGGAATCGAACACGCGACTCGTCACTGCCAACGCTCATCAAAGTATCCACGCCGACAGGCAGGGGAGAGTCTTCCGAAAAATACCATCGAGCGACTCGAGCATCGTCCTGAATCACAAGCACTCGCACCTTCATTCCGGAAGGCAACAGTTCTTCCGTTCCGTGGTAAACAATGCTTGAAAACAATGAAAGATCACTTTGAAACAAACGATGCCACTCAAGTGCCCCGCCCAACAGTCCCCAATATTCGGCCGGCTCATTTGACGGATCCAGCTTATCCAGTTGCTGATGTGCTACCGGCCAATTATCGCCAAGTAATCCTGCGGCACTGGGGCCAATCAGTAATTCGCCGGTCGTTTCAATCTGTGCCGCCGGATGCTTCAGTTGCAAGACCCACGTCGACTTTTCATTAGCAGACCCCTGTCCGAGCAACTGCTGCAACGGCGACAGAATCTGTTCCTGTCGCTGTTGATTAAAGTAGAAATTCGCAAAGCCCTTTTTCTCGATAAACAGATGGGCATATTCCGGCGGAACAACTATCGCCTCTTCAGCATGCGGGTCTAATGGGTCCTGTTCTTTTTCCGGATCGTCAGGAGGACTGGACTTTCTTTCCTCTGGAAGTTGAGGGGCCTCTGCGAAGCCGTGAAGAGGATTGAGTCGCACAAATTTTTCCTGAACGGCGTCTCGGTTACGGAACGTGATGGGAACTCGAGTTTCCGCAGGAAAAATCCCCAGAATATTTTTTAAATCATTAGCACTCTGCAACGACCGTCCGGCAAACGATATCAATTCGTCTCCGGGTCGCACTCCTCGCCGCCATGCTTCAGAAATCTGCGAAACCTCCTGAAATTCAACTCGGCCATCGGCAGACGTTATCACGGTAAAATCCGTACGCCCATGATCAACAATCCGCCCCGACTTTAGCTGGTCAACAAATAACAGCACCTGCCGGACGGAGATCGCATAGGCGGCTCCGGAATTAATCCGGCCCCGCTTTTCGAAAGACGCTCGTCCGTTAATGCCGATCCAGAGCCCATTGATATCAAACAGTGGGCCGCCTGAGTTGCCTGGATTAATTGACGCATCGATCTGGATGCAATCCGTGTATTCCAAAAACGTATTAGCTGGATACTGGTATCGGTGGACGCCGCTGACAATGCCATACGTCACAGTGGGACTGAAATCTGACGCCAGCAAAAATGGGTTACCGAGGGCAAGAACTTCATCACCGGCCTTTACCAGGTCACTGTTTCCAGGAGTGCAAAAGGGAAAGTCGTCGCGACCCAGTAGCTTAATCAACGCCACATCCCCGGTAGGATCGATCCCGACAATCACTGCGTCGTAGATGTTACCGTCGTTCAGCCCGCACTTCATGAAGTTGCCCGAACCGGAAGTGACGTGATAATTGCTGATCGCGTAACCATCGGCTGAAATCAAGACGCCTGAACCACCCCCCTGCCCTCCTGGCGGCATCACACAGACAACGCTGGGGGCAATTCTTTCAATAGTTGTAATTCGCTGTCGCTGCTTTGCTTCCAACGAAACAGGTTCCTGTGCCGGAGTCAGATCCGTGGCGAACAGCCATCCAGTCAGGAACAGGAATTGGAATACACGTGAACTCATGGATCGGTACTTATTTCTTAGACGTGTCAACGACAAGTCGGGCGTCAGCAATATCAAGATAGTCACACATACTTGAACCGTCACCAAAATCAACGATGATTGACAAAGTGTTGACCCCGGTCAGCTTTAGATCCAGCAGGACAGGTTCTTCGCGAGCACCAATCAGGCGTTTAAAAATCTGTTCACCGTCGGCGGCGATTTTCAGTTCGACAACCGTATCAGGTTCACCCTTCTGCTGGTTGAAGGCAACATCGTCATCGACGCCCACTACCGCATTTAGCCTGCTGTACTGTCCATCCAGAGCGTATTCGATCTTTGCGCTTGGAAAAATACAAAGACCTTTTTCAAAACGCTGTCCTCGTAGTGTCAGCGGCGGCCGCCCGCTGTTTGGAAAGCGATCTCGCGACATACGCCACTGACTGGAAAGACCATCGCGCGTTAATCGATCTTCTTCGAACAAAGGCCCCCATTCTTTGCCTGGCGGATCAAGCCCAAGGTACTGTTCGCTGATCGGCTCAAGATTGGAAAGGTAGTGCAGACGACCAGAACTGAAGTCGACGGACGCGATGCTGTTGATTGGAATCTGCAATCGCTGTCCCCATGCGGCTTCAATTTCAATAGTAGCGTCAATCATCGTCACAGAGTTACCGCGAAGCACCGAACCGTCTCGCAACTTTACAGATAACCCTGACGACACATGCTTTCCCGCGCCATCAATCGTGCCAAAGACGATCCCCACCACTCGTGGTCGGGGAACCGGAATTTCGTTGCCGTCCAGAAGAAATGGTACTTCCCGTTCAGCAATGGAACTGACCACCCCAGCCAGAAAATCCAGGCCTAGCCCGTCTCTCTTTTCGACAATCAACATGTCCTTTTCGTTACTGCGTTCCAGAAAGGCGTCCCACTGCAGTGTCCAGTCGGGTTTCATCGGCTGCAACAGCACAGCTCGAACTACCGTTCTAGGAATCTTCAGTTCACCCAGTAACTCAGATTTCGAACGAACTTCTGTCGCATCGCCGGTGATTTCCGCGACCGGAATTAATGAACTGTCGGACAGCACAAGCTTCAGCAGATCACTTGAATTTTGCGACGGATCGCTGGCGGTCAGCCTGAGTTCCAGAGCATCCGCAAGCTGTACAACAAGCGGTTTATCGTCTTTCCCGTCAAGTACGATCTGTTGCTGATCGATCGAGTTTAGTGATCCAGCAAACCTACCGCCGTCCAGTGTCGAAACCTCGGCATCGATTGACAGCAGCAGCAATGAAACAATTTTCAGCAAGGAGATCAACGTTCAGCTCCATTTATAGATGATTTGGGAATCGTCCCAACAACTTTGCGTTTTTACTGGACCGCTACCCGAACAGCCTCAGGGCAACGGATTCTGACCCGCGAAAATATCGTATACTACTTTTGTTGCTCGGCGAGTTTCCGGGAAAACCGCCCTATCTGATCAAGAAAGTTAGCCGGCAGTTTGCGACGAATCAGTTCTCGGGCTTTCGTTTCCGCCTGTTTGTCGAGCATCCCCCATTTCCCTTCTTCCTTCAGGTTTTTCCGATCGGCGATCCCATCAGCGGGCCCCCCTTTAATCTGGCTCTGATCTGCTCCCTGAGCCCCACCGGATTGATTCTGCTGAGAACCGCCTGCACTACCTCCGCCCTGCTGCTGTTGGTTTTGTTTTTCCATATCTTCCAGCAATTTATCGATCTCAGCAATCACCGCATCTTCCTGTTTTTGAGTGTCCTCATCTGACTTTCCCAGTTCCAGTCGTCGTCCGACGTCGTTCATCAAACGCTCAACCTGACTCAAGCCATCTTCCTGTTGTCCGGCAAGTTCCTGCTGCATCATTTCGGCTACAACTCGAAATCGCCGCGGAACGTCCAGTGTATTGTTCAACAGCAGAGAGAGACTTTCCAACGCGTCGGCCCGGGCTAGCAACTCGGACTCGCAAATCGCTCGATAGAACAACAGACCGGCTGGATCAACCACGGCATCGGGGTCCAGACTTTTTAGTATTGGCAATGCTTCGTCATAATAGCGGTGCTGAACAAGCCACCGAGCTCGAAACTGTTCGACGTGTGTCTGAAAAAATGTCGTGGACCGAATGCCATCATAAATCATCGTCGCCAGAGGGCCTTCGCCATAGCTTTCCTGAACCAACCGCTTAGTTGCCGCATCCGCCTCCGAAAATGATTGCACCAGCAGGTCCAACAATTCTTCTCCGCTAAGACGAGCGATCACCTGATCGTCTGCCCACGCTTCAGTCACCCGACGCAGAATGACGGCGTCTTCGCCTGTCGACGCCAGCCAGCTTAGCAATTCGCTGCGAACCTGATCCGATGGCATCTTGCCAAATGTGATTGCTGCGGCCTCACCGCTCAAACCTGTATTTTCGTCTTGAGAAAGCACAAGCGGCATCGATGCCATCAGCCCAAAAATCACAGCACCAAACACTCGACAAGTCTTGTGACTCGGTTTTCGAACCAGGCGAATCATTGTCGTTCCTCCATTTTTCTGGCCAGTGCGGCCGCGGAATCACCAAGCCGCTGTTGCCGATTTGCGAGTTCAAATAACTGCTCCTGCAGGTCCGCCACATCGCTGGGCGCGACATCCTGAAACAATTCGTTGACCTGCCTTGTCCGACGATTAACTCGTAATTGAAGTGAACGCAGAACTTTAATTTCCTGCATCAGATCAACCAGGTCAGGCTTATCCTGCTGACCGCTAGGCGGTTGTTGCTGCTGCTGTTTCATCTCAGACATTTCCTTCTGAGTCGTTTCCACAAGTTCTTTCAGGGCCTCGATAACATCCGCCTCCATCGATTTCGTCAACGGGTCAGCCTTTGTCTGCTGCAACCGTTCGGCAATTTTGCCCATGTCGGATTCGATGTCTTCGACTGCAACCAGAATCGAAACAGAAGTGCCGTCTTCTCGCAGCAGCGATGTTGTATAACTGCATTCTCGTGTTAGTTCTGTCTGCTGCTGTCCCAGAGCACGACAGGCGCTGACGGCATTATCCAGCCACTCTTTGCGAGGCGTAGACGCCAGATCCATTGTGGATTCCATAATCTGAGTCTGCATTGCCAGCAACCGCTGAAATCTCGCTTCCAACGCGGCCAGAACCATTTCCTTTTCTTCTTCACGTAACTGGTTCAGCATTTTTTCCAGTTCGTTTGCTGCCTGCTGCAGTTCGGTAATAGCCTTATCCTGTCTGTCGACAGCCTGTTCTTTTTTCTGTTGTTTCAGAAGGTCCAGCGCTTCCTGCATCATGTTCCGGGCCGAGTCGAGGTTCTTCTTGCCCTTTGTCTGTTCTTCAGGTTCCTTGTCTTCCGGCTTATCTCCGCTCTGCCCCTGACTTTCTGACTGACTTTGGCCCTGTGACTGACTTTCAGATTGAGATGGCTGGTCGTCCGCAGGGTTGCCTTCGCTGCTTTCTTCGGATGACTGTTTTTCTTCAGGCGACTTATTTTCCGAACCAGACTTGTCCGGTTCGCCCTTCGCGGCTTTATCAGTCCTGTCGCTTTCGCCAGGTTTGTCCGATTCCTGACTTTCAGTTTCTTTATCGCCGGCTTTCTGACCTTCAGCGTCCATTTCCTTCTGGCCAGCCTTGGGCTTCCCCGAATTCTCTTCACTCGGCTTTCCGTCCGCCGAATCGCCAGCTTCACTCTCACTCTGAGAGCGGGATTCACCAGGTGAATCGTGCTTCTGAATGTCGTCCAGAATCTTATCTGTCTTCTTCAACGCCTCCTGTTGAGCAGGCGATGCACTGGACGGTGCTTCCGAATTCTGAGCTCGCGCGCGGGCCGCCCGTTCCTCCAGCAACACGTTGTTAACGTCCTTCAGAAGATTATTGATGCGTTCCCGCTCACGTTCCACGGAACTCATACGATCTTCGCTCTGCAGCAACTTCAGCAGGCTCTTGAGATTCGCCGTAACGGCCTTCTGCTTTTCAACCGCGCTGCCAAATTCCGAGCGGCCCAGATCTTTCGCGATGGTTTCCAGCGAAGAACTGATCCCCTGTTCGCGGCCCAGACTGATAGCTCGGCGCAGTAACTCGGCGCGTTCCGGATCCTCGTAACCCAACATGTCCGCCATTTGCGACAATACGCGTTCAAAGCGAGCAAAGCGGCCGCTGATTGCTTCCTGTTCGTTCTTTAGCTGCTGATTTGCCGGAACGGTTTGTTCGTCTGCAAACCCGGGGCACGCCGACGCTGCTGTCAAAACAAGCAGCGTGAGATTTAGCAAAATTGCACTTCTGAAGTACATGGGTGTTGCTCCGATTCACTAGCCGTTGGCATTATTACTTCAAACAGTGCGGCGTGTTCACAATGATCTGGAACTGCAATCGTTAAGGGCCAAGTCCCAGGTTTCTGATCTGCTGCACGTTTGTTTCTTTTTGAATTCGCTGCTGCTCTTCAAGGATGTCATTTAAATCACTAAGCACCTCATGAAACTCAGCCATGTCGCGTACGTTTTCCAGAATTCGCCGCAGTTCCGTAATCACGGCGGAAACATCCACAACAGAAGCCGTCAGCAGTTTCGCCGCAGTCTGCCCCGAGTTAGCTGCCACTCGAAACCGACTGATCGATCGATCTGCTGCAACCATTAAAGTATCAGAGGCAGTCTTCATCGGAACAACGATGTTGCTGCGCATGTTTTCCGCAAGCTGCTGGGGTGGAATAGCGTTGTTGATCAACTGCTCAGCGATTTCATCAAAGCTGGTAATGATCGATTGAAGATCGTTGTTCTGACGGCGCAGAGTGTCACCGCTTCGCCGAGCACACTCGGACAGACCAACTCGGTCTTCCGGCACAACGCTGCCTGCATCCAAAGCTTCAATTCGGTCGGCAACAGCCTGATGAAATTGAAGATCATCTCGAACCTGTTCCAGCTTCTGAATGACTTCTTCAAACTGCCGGCGCAGATTTACTTCTCGCGAGTAAAGCACAGACAGCAATTCTTCGTTACTAACGATTCGGAAGACAACCGGTTCGGCGCGGGACATATTGTTGCCCGGTTCGGTGCAGCCATCCGTCGCCACAACGGCTAAAGACAGAGTTTGCCCCTCTGTCAATTCCAGAGGCTGAACATCAAATCGTTCAGGTTTTGAAACGTCACCAGCACCCAACTCGAATTCCGTCACATCGGGCGTGAAGGGCAATCGAAACGGACGAGGACGCCACTGAGTTTCGTCATCGACCACAAACTGAAATTCACCAGACTGTAGCCCATAGTCATCCTGAATCGTGCCAATCATCGGGATGATGGCACGTCGCGTAATCGAATTACTGACGCCTTTCGTCCGAGTCGCAATCACCGGCGCCATATCTGCGATGCCTCGAATTCTTACGGACTCCTGTGAGGTCGACATGATGTCATCTTCGTCGTGCAGAAAGAATCGCAGAGATGTGTTCGATGCAATTCGTAACAGCGAATCATCGACATCTGTCGTACCCTGTGCTTCTGCAGCATCTGCTGTCAGGTGGAATGCAACCAATATTGTCATTCCATCTGCGGAGAGCAGTGGAGTTGCCGCTGAGAAAACAGCTTCGAAGCCTTCACGAGGAATCAGTCGGCACGAAGCCCGGTCACCATGTAATTCAAAAAGATCAGTGACTATTTTCGCGGATTGTAGTGGCTTGTTAGATTCAGCCTGCAACTGGAAAACCGTCCCCCTCGGCAACGAAAATTCGCTGCCCAACACCGGTACGATCGTGTCACGCTGCTGGTTCCAGCGTGTGTATTCGGGAAAGTTGCAGTCTGCTAACATAGAGTTAACAGAAGGCGGAGTAGTGGCTTGAATCTGCAGTGGCAGCGGAGAACGATAATCACCCGCCAAGACTTCAATCGTCACCGGTTCCTGCAGTCGAGTCAAAATGAAGCGAAAAGTGCGACTGGAACTGGACGCTGAAGAGACGTAGGTTCGACTACGTGTACCGTCTTCACGAATCACATCAACACGAGCTCGCGGCGGAACCACCCACGGAACGCCCGCTTCAGAATCGCCTGCGGGCACCGTCATTTCCAGCTCAAAGTCTGCACCTCGGGCATGCAGATATGTCAACGTGTTCGCATTCGGCCGAAACTCCAGACGTCGATCGCCTGGTTGAGCAATGACACGAAAATCCAGCGTTGTCGTTCTTAGATGATACGTAGCTTCACATTCGACAAACGCACTCCACCATCGACGCAGAGAACCCGGTGCCGCAATACCCTGACCAAGAACCGACACCACCAGTAATCCCGCCAGCCAGCCGCGTTTTTTTAACGGCGCCAGATTGAACACATCATCCGTCGATAAGCGTGAAGCCAGGGCGCTTGTCGTTTCGACGGTGCGCTGCAGCATGCTTTCAACAATTCTTCCGGATCCGGGAAAACCATTCGCGCTTTCGACGGTTGTCACAAGACTGTCCTGAAACTCCGGAAACCGACGCTCCAGCAACAAAGCCAGTTCGCGGTTTCTATGACGGCGAATCAGAGGCAGGAAAATCTGTGTAAGCAACAACCAGCCACCAACCAGCGACATGGCAGCCAGAATCACGAATCGAAGAGCAACCGGAAGTTCAAGACGCTGCAGCGCAAACCAACCGGCATCGATTCCGGAAGTCAGCCAGAACACCAGCCCCGAAACGGAAATGCAAAACAGCAATCCGGAAAGCACTGAATAACGCCGAACCCTGGAACGAACCGCGTTCAGCAGTTCGCCCACCGCTGATGGCAGTTTAACTTTCACCTGGTTGTCGAATATTTTGCCCGACATACATCACTTACTAAGTGTCAGTTGATTTACTTGCGACTTAACAACAGGACGCCCAAACACCATCATCGCAACTCGTCTTCTGCGTGTGGCGCGAATAACGGCTGAGTATCTCTGGTTTCACCATTTTATGCGAGGCGCATCGACAAGTCTTGCAGGCGGCTCGGCCGCAAATGGCCTAAACGCAAAAAACGTGATTTTTCGGCAATTTCCCACTGAATCCGTTCGGCTTCTGTCGGCACAGCCCGCAATAAACACACCCGAATAAATAGACGCGCGAAGCCAATATCTAAGACAGCCGGACTACTCGCCTTAACGCCCATTCCAAGCCCAGCAGCACGACCATCAGGTACATTAACCATGTGCGGTCCCACAGTGTCTTAAGCTGTTCGTCGACGACAATTGGTTCACTGCGATCCGGAAGCAGATCAAGAATCTGATTCTTTGCTTCTTCCAGCGTCAGATATTCCCCCCCTGTACCTGCAATCAAACTGGTCAACAATTTGACGTCCTGTGAAGGGTTTTCCGATTCCAGGTTCGGAAGAACAACTTCGATATTGGCCTGCAGCACATCGCTCGATTCCGGAACAGGCACGGTGACGCGATACACGCCCGGTCGACCTGGCCGAAAGGTGTTGAAGAACTGCCCTGGCCTGCGTGAGTCGGTACGCAGCGATTCCGGCACACTGACTGGTCGTCCCTGTTCATCAACAATCGACACAGAAACAGATTCTCGCTGCAGTGGCTGCATGCGTGCGTCGTAAAGCTGAGCTCGAATGGTAACCGTTTGGCCAGGCGAGACTTCAGTTCGATCCAGCAACAATAGTCCTCGCGATCGACCACGACTGCGCCGCCCTTGGCCGACTTCCCGAATCAAACTGGTCCATAATCGCTGATGCCCTTCCGGACTGATGGCTCGAAGTCGCCAGGTTTCCGCCGACCCGATGAACATCGTCCGCCCCTTTCCGTAGAACTGGCTGGCGAGATAAGGTGGCAAACCATCCTGAGTACTGGCTCGCGGATTTCCGTAACGAGCCAACACCACCGCTCCGTCGCGAACCGACTTAACCGGATAGGAACGGAATACGCCCTTAAACTGTTTCCAAAGCTCCACGTCAGCCTTGCCCGTAGCGTCCGAAATTTTCAGAAAACCACTGGCCGCACCTTCCGGAGTCAGCAGGATTGGCCACGGCTTGTCGGCTCGCTGAGTCACTTTCAACTCGACCAGCATGCGATTTAACACCACCGGATATAACACCGCGATGTCTTTGAATTTGTCGGGAGTTCGTGCCAGTTCTGCAGTAAAGATTTCGCCAGCTACAAAAATCATTCCGCCGGAATGCTCGTCTACCCAGCGATTCAAAAACTGCTGTTGTTTAGGGGACAGCCGACTCCAGTCTGCATCAAATGCCACGATCACGTCATATTGAAAAAGCTCTGTTTCTGTCTCTGGAAAACGAGTCAGCAGCTTTTCAGCTTCCTGAGAAACAAAGCCGATATTTTCGTCCGTGATTGTTTGCAGCCATACGTCAGATTCAATGCCGCTATGACGAAACAGAGTATTGCGAACAAACTGATAGTCTCGCATCGGGCCACTGGATATCACCAAAACCTTCTGCTTTCGATCACTCACTTCAACTTCTCGACGACGCTGATTGTCTTCCTGAGTAAGTTCTCGCAGAGTCCCATCTTCCAATTGGGCAACGGCAACATAGTCGTATTTCCCCGGGACGTTAAGTTGCTGCTGAAAGCTGACCTCAGCCGGAATTCCAGTGTCTGCAAGACGGAACGGTTTTTCATCCACCTGCTTGCGATCGGAACCATCACTTCCGGCTGACTGCTGAAACAGCTGAACCTTTCCAGCCTGTTCCTCTAACCCGCTACCCTGCACTATGACCGCAAGATCAAACGGATCACCGCGATGTACTTCCGTGGGAGATTGCATACCCGCCAGCCAAAGATTCACCTGAGCCCGCTGGCTGCCAACACCAACCGAAATCAGCTTTGTGTCGCTGCGTTCGGCTCGAGCACGCGTTGTTTCAATATCCAGGCCGGCGTTGGAACGACCATCAGTAACAACCACGATTCCAGACAGCGTTCTACCGGAAAAATCGCCAATCATCTGATGCAACGATTCCCCAAGTCGCGTTTCTGAACCGGCAGGCTGCAACACCTGTTTCCATTCCGCCTGCGTTTCCTGCTGCGACCTTGCTTTCGATCCGCCCAGGTCAACACGTATCGCGTTATCCGGAGTTGTTTCTGGCGTGGATTCTGGGTTGTCTGAATTGCCAGACTCTTTGGCCACAAATGTTGTTTCGCCCTGCGAAACAACGGCCACCGGACCATTAAGCGAAGAATCGAACGTATAAACAGTAACTGCGTGTGTTTCGCTGAGTTTATCCAGTAAGCCCGAATCAACGAATGCAGACTGCACTGCTTCGGCACGGGTTTCACTAGTCGTTGCGCTATCGCCAGCTTCGCCGTCAGACACTTCATCCTGTTCGGCAACGGGATAAGCCATTGAAAGTGAAGTATCGACCAAAATGCCAACACGTGATTTTTGAATCTGTGTCGTCTGAGTCCTCTGACGAGGATTCAGCAACACGAACAACACCAGAATCAATACCGCCGCACGTAGCGCAAACAAACCAGCGCGCCACGGTGTCTTCAGGAAACGCGTGTCACGAAGCGACGTCCAAAACGACAGACCGAACAATGTCAGCAAACCAGCCAGCAACAAAAGAATGCCGACTGTTGTTTCCGGCAGGTCGTATTCCGTCGTCTCGAAAGACTGTGACGCCTGCGCCAATATTTGAATGCTGCAAAACATCATGTTTTCACCTCAGGGTGAAAACTTAACCGCAGCGAAACCAATTGTTCTGCAACCAGGGCAACAATCAACACGCCCAACAAAAACCAGCGAATGTCACGCCCGGCGTCGCTGCCGGAAAGTTCACCCGTCGTTTCAGACGAAAGAACTCGCAGGTTTCCAGACTCAACCAGTCGTTCAACTTCGGCCACAGTCGCCATTGCAAGATCACTTTCCGCGGCAGAAACATTTAACGCAAGCCATTGCTCGTCGCTCTCGCCGTCCAGTCGAAAACGCTTAATTCGACACACACCCGGTCGATTTGCCTGCGGCACAGACACGGCCAGTTGCTCTTCGCCACCATCGGATTCCCCACTGTCTGACTCAACACTGTCTGGCTCAACACTGTCTGGCTCAACACTGTCTGACTCAACACTGTCTGACTCAACACTGTCTGACTCAACACTGTCTGACTCAACAGAAACAGGAGTCGCCTGTAATCGAATAAACGTATCGTCCGCCGATTCCGATTCCTTTGATTCGGGCAAAAACACTTCAAGCACATCAGAAAACTGACTGACTGGCCACGTGAGTCGAAGTCCATCTTCCACTTCCCGAACCTGTACAACAAGACTTGGCTTTTGCAGATACTGAGCCATCAAAAGGTGCATCACCACATACCCTGGCGAATCCGCCACCGGCCAATTGCTCCAGCGACGACCAGCGGAAGTCAGAAACGTCAGAATTCGCCCGCTGCCCAGCGAGTGTTCAAAGGCGATCGGACTACCATCCTTCATTCGAGCAATCACCTTCACTCCGCTGTCTAGCAGCGTTGCCGCATCCTGACCGTCAGCTATCAAGAACCACTTTTGAAACTGCAGCGCGTCCGCCAATGCTGATTCGGAATCGTTGTATGCCAGAAAGATGAAGTGATCTTGAAAGACAGGAACGTCGAAGCCCGCAGCATCTTTCTCTTCACCGTTCCCTGCGGAATGCACGGTCGTCAGACGCACGGGAAACAGCTTTTGCGTTTCCGCCTGCAAAGCGGAATTGTACCAACCCGTATTGGCCTGACCGTCCGGAAACCAGGCAACGCCACCGCCCGCTTTGACATAGTCTGCCAAATACTGAACTGCGTCGGCTGGAAGCTCACGCACGTTCAGCAGATAGATGCTGTCATATTTCATTAAGTCCGCCGCCGTCAGAACATCAGACGTCCGCTGGTCGGCCGTAATGCCGGTCAGGGCGGGATCAGAAATCGCGAGTGAGATATATCGCGAGTCCTGCTGTTCTGCTTCGTCATCGACAATCAGAACATTGCGACTATCGCTTACTTCGACCGCGATAAAACGACTATTATCTTCCAATAAAACGTCTTCCTCCAGACGTACTTCGACTTCGTGAAGCCCTGGCGATTCAAACACAATATCATGAGATAGTTCAGTGGAAGCATTAGGTTCAATATCAGGAATCAACACCTTGCCAGGCAGCGAGTTTCCATTAACGAACACGTCCGCTCGCAAACCGGAGGATTTCTGTGTGCCATGATTATGTAATGTCAGGTTAAGTCTCCACGGGATCCCGACAGCAACAGCCAGCGTTTCGGATTCCATCCGCCTAATGACCAGATTCTGAGGCGATTCTTCTGTCACCTTAATCACGCTGACGGCAGCGTCAATCGCGTCCAGCAACTTCAAAGCGGTGGCAACTTCCGGGTGACTGCCCCAGTCAGATTTTCGTAAATCCGTAATAATATGAACCTGTGGAGCGACACCTCCATCGCCAGACAGGACCTGCTCAGCAGCAGCGATCGCCGCTGCCGGCGACGCCGCTTTGTACGAACACTTCAGGTTATCCAGCCGCGGAGTGAGCTCCTGAATCAAGGCCCCATCCAGCGTGCGGTCAGTCACAAGCGGGCGGTCAGGCTGAGTCATGGTTAACACCGTGACTCTCTGCGAACGCGGCTGACTACTGCCCTGCGACACCATTCTTTTGACAGTATCGATGGCATTTCGAAACACGGTCGTGCTGTTCTGTGTCGTTCGCATCGACAACGTATCATCGATAATGATCACATGATGCGTGGTCGCTCCGCGCAGCGTCAATATCCCAGATGGATCGAGTACCAGGCGTGCGATCAGCAACATGATCAGGATTACAGCAATTACTCTGAGCAACAGCAGTAACAGCTGTTCAATAATCAGTCGGCGACGGTTTAGTTCATCGCTTTGCAGCAGAAACTCCATCGCCGCAAATCGGACACGCTTATATCGCAGTCGGCTTAGCAGATGGATAATTATCGGAACGGCCGCCAGCGCAGCACCCGGCAGCACAAAGCTCGGGTTCAAAAAATACTGCGTTAGCCACGACATATATATTCTCAGGCAATCAGACTTTCAGGTTATGTGCTCAGCAAGAAGACACTGAACACCGACAGCTGACAGCTGATAACTATTTCTTTCTCATTCCAATTCTTGAATTTAACAGATGCGACAAAACCGCATCCAGGTTTTCGCTGGTCCGCGTCAGTCGGTAATCCACAAGACTTCCAGCACAACGTCGGCGAATGGTATCGAGAAAGTTTCCCAGTGCACTCAGATAGCCGGTTCGAAGAGCGTTCGGATCGCAGGTCAGCTTGCCGCTGTCTTCGAGCCCCTCAAAACGTAGAGTACCGGAATAATCGAAATCCAATTCCTGATCGTCCATCGTATGCACGATCAGCACTTCATGCTTTCTTTGCCGAAGCAACTGCAACCCTTTAAACAACGCTTCGCGATCGCAGAATAGATCGGAAATCAGAATCACGATGCTACGGTGCGACATCATTTCCGCTGCTTTACGAAGAACAGCGTTGATGTCTGTCTTGCCATCGGCCGTCGCCACGGACAGTCCCTGCAGAATCGTGTTCAAATGGTTGTTACGACTACTGGATGGAATGATGCTGCGAATCTGCGAATCAAATAACGCACCGCCAACAGAATCATGCTGCTTTAGAATCAGCATAGCCAAAGCTGCGGCGACCGTTTGAGCATAATCGAACTTAGTCAACGCCCCGCTGCCGAACTGCATCGACTCGCTGCCATCAACCAGCAACATAACTCGAACGTTGGTATCTTCTTCGAACTGTTTCAGATAATAGCGATCCGTTCTTGACCAGACCTTCCAGTCAATTCGGCGCGTATCGTCACCCGGCACATACTCGCGGTGCTGAACAAATTCAGTCGACTGACCAAAATACGGACTTCTGTGCAATCCGGAAACGAACCCCTCGACAACTTTTCGAGCTCGCAGTTCCAGACGAGAAATCTTCGCAATTTCGTCAGGCTGCAAAAATCTTTCCAAGTCGTGGGTCACTTGTGAGTTCACTTTCCTTGTCTGGTGTTTCCTTAATTAGCCGCTCAATAACCTTATCTGATGTAATTCCTTCACTCTCGGCGGTGAAGTTCGGCGTAATACGATGACGCAGCACGGGCCCAGCCAACGCTTTAACATCCTCGGTGGATACGTGAGTACGGCCGTGCAACAGAGCTCGCGCCTTTCCACCCAGCAGCAGATTCTGCATCGCGCGAGGCCCCGCGCCCCAGGCCAGCCAGTCGTTGATCCAGTCCGGAGCGCCCACCTGACCAACACGAGTCTGACGAACTATGGCCAGCGCGTAGTTTACAACGTGATCCGAAACGGGAACCTGCCGAACAATGTGCTGCAATTCCAAAACCTGTTCCGCCGAAAGCACGGGCTCAACAGTAGCCCGCACATCAGAAGTTGTCTGGCGAGCAATCTGACGCTCTTCTTCAAATGTCGGATAAGTCACAAAAACCTTAAACATGAACCGGTCCTGCTGAGCTTCCGGCAGCGAATACGTGCCTTCCTGTTCAATAGGGTTTTGTGTTGCCAATACAAAAAACGGATCGCTCAACTTATGAATCGTCTGCCCGACTGTTACCTGACGCTCCTGCATCGCTTCCAGCAGAGCCGCCTGTGTTTTAGGTGGCGTGCGGTTAATTTCGTCTGCAAGTACCATGTTGTGAAACAGTGGCCCCTGAATAAACCTAAATTCGCGCTGCCCGGTTTCTCGATTTTCCTGAAGCACGTCGGTTCCCGTAATGTCTGCCGGCATCAGGTCCGGTGTGAATTGAATTCGAGAAAAATTCATAGACAGACACTTCGCCAGCGTGCTGATCATCAACGTCTTGGCCAGACCGGGAACACCTTCCAACAGACAATGCCCCTGACTGAACAATGCGATCAACAGCTGATCGATTACGGCCGCCTGACCGACAATAACCTTGCCGATCTGCTCACGTAATTCGCCATGAGCCTTGTGCAAAAGGTCTATGGATTCTTTCGAAACTTCGTTTGTTGCATCGGCCATTGGAATCTCCGGCACCATCGTGCCGTATGGTTAACATTGCTGAACAGGCTTCACTCGGGCTCTCACACCAAAAAGAACACGCTCCGCAGCAATCGAGTGTTTGGCGAATCATACGGAAACGACGCGATGATGAGAATCTTCCCACAACAGCCGAAGCGTATTTCTTTCAATCGAACGTTTCCGTTTCTCCTGAGGAAATCTACGCGATTCGCGCATTAGAAAGGCCCATTGCGGAAAATGCAGCAACGGGCCTGAAAACTTTATGCTGACCCTGATGTCCGTCGAACGTATATCAGAGCAGTAATCCGAAATCGTTCACCTATTCGGCGACATTAACCAGCTCAACCCAAACCAGACGATCTTGGTAGGTGATGCCGTCCGAAACTCGGATTATCACGCCGTAACTGTTGTCGCCATTGCGATCACCCGGATTTTCGAAGTCAGGGGCGTTAATGAATGAAACAATACCGGTCTGAGAATTGATTGTGAACAAGGCTCCGTCCGCCCCGCCAGCGATAGAAAACGTATACGCGTCCCCGTCAGCATCTGCGTCACCAACGAATGTCGTATTTTCGCTGACGTAGACAAAGTCACCCACTTGCACATTGGTAAATCGCGGAGCCTGATTTGCCCCTTCTGCAATATCATCCACTGAAATAAGCACATCGCGATCCTGAGACGCCTGACCATCCGAGACCCGCAGGCGAACCTCGTAGAAGTTGTCAGAATTGCTGTCAGCGGGATTTTCGAAGTCAGGAGCATTCACAAACGAAATCGATCCGGTTACGGGATTGATCACGAATAAAGCCGAGTCAACTCCACCAGCGATTGAGTAAATCAAGGTATCACCATTTGCATCAAACGCATCTGCGTCGCCAACAAAGGTCGTGCCCTCATTTACTACAACGTTTTCATTCTGATAGACATTTGTAAAGTACGGTGCCTGATTACCACCGGCTCCGCCTTCATTCACATCTGTTACGCGAACAGTAACGCTCTTTTCCTGTGATCCACCGTTGCCGTCTGCAACTCGCAGAGTCAGCTGGTACAGGTTGTTACCGTCGGCATCAGTCGGAGCTTCGAAGTCTGGGGCCGAAACAAACGAAACAACGCCGGTCGCGGAATTGATCGTGAATTTCGCCGCATCAGTTCCACCGGAGATCGAATATGTCAGTGTGTCGCCGTCTACATCAGTGGCATTGGCGTCGCCAACCAGAGTCGTATTCTCAGCAACGTCTACAATCTCGCCTGCCTGAACGTTCGTAAACTGTGGAGCACTGTTTGTACTTTCATTCACATCGACAACGCGAACAGTAACCTGGCGTTCCTGCGCGGCAGTTCCGTCAGAAACAACAATAGTCACGTGGTATTCGTTATCGCCGTCGCCATCTGCTGGATTCTCGAAGTCAGGGGCAATCTTGAATGTCAACACGCCCGTCTGAGCATCGATTTCGAATCGACCAGCGTCTTCGTTATTGCCGCTACCGGGAGTTCCAACTCCATCAGAAATCGAGAACGACAGAGTATCAGCATCGGCATCGGTCGCATCTGCGTCGCCGACAAAAGTAGTATTTTCTTTAACGAGAACAATCTCGCCGTCAACAACATTCGTAAATTCGGGGGCACTGTTTGTACTGCCGTTTTCATCAACATTACCAACTGTCACCCAAAGTGTTGTGGATACAGAATTCACGCCATCACTTACAACAACTGTCACGTCGTAGGTGTTGCCGCCGTCGGCATCCAGAGGCGATTCGAAGTCTGGAGGATTGATGAACGACAGCTCACCAGTCTCTATATCAATCGTGAACAAATCGCTGTCATCGCCATCTGCGATTGAATACATCAGCGTGTCGCAGTCAAGATCCGTAGCATTCACGTCAACGACGAACGATGTGTTTTCCGAGATGAAGATGTGTGGATTTGCAGGGTCAACAATTACTGGAACACTGCCACTGGCCAGCAACGAATCAACAGTGTAGATCGCGTCGCCAAATTGCACTGATTCAACGTTCGTGATGAAATTCGTCTGTTGAGCATTGCTAATTTCCACAATGCCGTGGCCGCGATCGATCACATTGAAGTCTGCGCGATCGTGGTTAAGCAGCATCAATGTATCATGCCCGTCGCCACCATCGACAACATTGTCACCCGACACTGTAATAAATCGATCGTCGCCGTCGCCGCCCAACAACACATTGCTGCCTCCAAGGCCAATCAAGGTGTCGTCACCGCCCCGTGCGTTGATCGTGTCGCCCGTGCCAAAGGCAATCAGAATTTCGCCGCTGTCAGAACCATTAACATCTGCACCTGAAGCGGACATCAAGATCATCGGCTCGATTGATTCGATCTTATGATTCTTAGTGTTATGTTTTTCACTCATGTTTCTGTCCGCTGACAAATAAGAAATTCAATGATATAATCACCACAATGAAATGCATGTTGTGATTAGTATTTGGAAGCCACTCACCCCAACGACAGCGGATTTCACGGACGTTGCGAAAACTCGGCAGACACGCCCGCAATCACAATAAAAGTACCGAAGTGTTGCCTTTTCGCCACACGGCGAACTTCGCGCAATAACACGACTTCCGTACGATTTGGCGGCAGAAACGACTTTCAGGTACTGAACGGCATCGCCCGGCACGGCGGCGGAACAGAAAGTATGTCAGTCAACGAGGCTCGAGAATTCCTGAGCAATCTGCATGTATTCCGAAGACACGTCGTTTAGGTTCCAGACGTCCTGAGGCTTTACATACAAAGCCACTTCACTAAACGATCGAACATCGGACTGCCCGCTATCTCGCTTCGTTTTCACAAACAAAAAATCGTTTGTGCGAATAGCGTTCATCTGCTGAGTCTCAATACTCAGTGTTCTTGCGGTATCGTTGTCAGGATTCAAATACAGATGCCGTAGATCATAAACCGATGCAGCGTCCTGCACGTCCGCAGCAATGCCTGACTCGTGTTTCGTAAGGCACTCAGAAATCGTGAAAGCGATATCAAAGCTTCCCGAGATGGCCTGAATCCGGCGAGCGGGCACATCGTGTCCGGTGACCCAAAGTGGTACGCGTATTTCACATTCAAAAAGTCGGGATTCAAACGGCAGTTCCTGCGAGCTCGGCAACCCATTCAGCGATGTAATGAAGACCAGCGAATCACCGCAGCCACAAAGATATTTCTGGCAAAGCAGAACGTGACTCTCAAAAGCTGCGTCTGCGTCTGCGTCTGCGAGAGTCATGACTGACAAGTCGCAATGGACCCAGACAAAGTCAAACTTCTGCAAAGCTCCAACTTCGCTCGCTGACATACCTCCGGCAACACAGTCATTTTCTGCAGCAACAAAATACGACACAAAACATTCCGGCAGTTGCTTCCTAAATTCCTCATAGACAATCTGTTCACCGTGAAACACGGCAGCGGCTTTCAGGCTTCCCGACGCAATCGTGCGTTCCAATAGGCGAAAATCAAATGCGGAATTTCCGACGCCCAAAATACTGCTCAGTCCCCCTGACTGAAGATAGTGGTTTTCGAAAAACACGGCCCCTGCCGTCAGCCGATTCATCGTATCACTCAGGCTTGTTTGTGCCTGCGAAAACGCGAAATCCGGAAGTTGATTGAATGTCAGTAGGCGAATTTGTTGCAATCCAGAAGACATCATATTTCCCGTCACAGCGGAATTCGATTGAAGGACACGCTGCAGACAGCTCAGAAACAAAAAATCAATCAGCTTCCCAATTCTTCAGGAAGCCTGAAAGTCGAACGTATTTACTCAGCTAACATTGTACTTAGCCGCACCAATTCAGGCGTCAATGTTGCAGCAATGTGCTCCAGCTCGCCACGTTCATCTGTATCACACGTCTTTAAAGTGGGGCGAAGCTGCTGCCAAATAACCACCGCCTGATCACACTGCTGGCTATGCTTCGGACTTCTGCGACGTGATGCCAATGACTGCTCAAGACCGTGAAAAGCTGCAACCAGTGATTCCGCCTGGCCCTGCAAAGTCTGGTCAGCAGCTCCGGAACGGCGCTGCCAGCGCTTGATAACGTCCAACAAACGCTCCGCATGATTTTCAAGTGTCGAAGCGTTACTGACCAGCAATTCCTGGTCATACTCAACCGTTACCCCCAGCGTTTGTTTTAACGAAGTCATACTGGATGAAATACCGCGTAGTCCGACCATAATCGCCGGATCTTTGACTGGACCGGTGTAGTACAAAAACTGCTTCCATGCATCATCCGCAAACACCCACGCCTCGCCAATTGACTGTGAACTTTCATCTCGATGTACAAGGTCATCAAGATTCTGCAGAGTGCCCAGGACAGCATCAGCAGTCGCCGGAATCGCCGGACCGTCCGGCAACGATATCAGATGCTCCAGCGTTATTCGCCGACAGAGTTCCTGCATGTCATGATCAATCGAATGTACAAGATTCAACACCTGATTCTTGTCAATTCCCAGTTCAATACGAAGCAACTGATGTATCGTTCGGTTGGTGTCCTGGATGCGTCTAACGGTACGAGCGATCCCGGGCCCCGAATAGCCGCTTAGTCGACCTTCGATTCTGCCCCAGTCGGTGTACAGACTGCGATATTCGGAAACCACCGCCGAATACGCGGTTCCCCGCGAAACCAATGCCGCAAAGTATTCCACCCTTTGGCCAAACTGCCCCATTTCTCGCACAAGTTCGTGATGAGCTGCACCTGGCTGAGGCCGGTCCTGTACGTCATCAGTGATGTCGCGAACATAAGTAGTCAATGTGTACACAGCACGAGTCAGGTCCTGGCTGTTGAACTGCTCCTGAAGTCCCAACAGTGAACAATACTGAGAATCCAAAGCCGCAATACGCTGCATGCAGGATTTCGCCTGAGGACTAACCGAGCGGCGGTGTTCGAGCTGATGCGACAACACAGACCATTCGCTGTTTAAGTTGCGAAAGTCATCCATAACCAGCAGATGATTGTGCACAGCGGTTGAACGCTGACTTAGCGCAGTTGCCGCAGCCTGCACGCGAATTACGTCCGGCAGCATACGACGAACTTCCACGTTTCGATGCGAATCTGTTTGAAGCAAGGCCGAAAGTGTCGCCATTTCCTGAGAAAAACCGGCCGCTATCACACGCAGTTGCTGCATCTGCGGTGTGACTTGCGGATGCCCCGGAACTCCCCGACCATTGGGCGGACGCAACGAATTTGGCGGCGGAGCCACTTCAGAACGTCGCTGCGACTTCTGTAGCTGAGATTCAATCAACGCTCGCAGCAATCCCTTCGCAACGTCTTCGCCGCTCTGAGCGTAACACGCCGTGGAAAAACTCTGCGCAAACACACCTGTCACAACTGCAATCGCGACGATTCGTGTTAGCACTGAAAAAACGCTGTTAGCCGGCATGACGGTACTCCTGTGTCCCAAAACCAGAACACGCAGGATACCTCGTTAGGCACAAATTGTCACTACTCCGAATCTGCTGATTCACGCCGCGCCGGTTTTCAAATATCTGACAGCGATCGCACTACAAGCACGCCGCGCCAGCAAGTGATTCCCCAGCGATTCCCGGAACACTGACGGCGCGGCGTGCTTGTAATCTAACCAGCTTAAAAGCGTGTCACGAGCCTGTCCAGACACGCGATCAAACGATGCACTACAAACTGCTCGTTCAATACCCCGCCGCCATTCCATCTTTCCGAGACTCTGACGCTCCGAAATATATATCCCGCTCCGCGTCGTAGCGAATTCCCTGATAGCCGCCGAAATTCCCCGGCGCTGGTTTTAGCTTGTGCCCACGAGCTTCCAACTGCTCACGCACTTTTTCTCCAAACCCGGATTCCAATGCCAGCGTACCGCCGTCTGTCATCTGTTCGCCAGTTGGCTGCGAAGAACCCTGATGCAGAATTCTAGGAGCATCGCCCGCTTCCTGGCTGTTCATTCCGAAGTCGATTATGTTCGTAACGATCTGCACGTGGCCCTGTGGCTGAGTCGCGCCGCCCATCACACCAAAACTCAGAAACGGTTTGCCGTCCTTCGTCACAAACGCCGGAATGATCGTATGAAACGGCCGCTTCTTCGGCGCATACGTATTGAATCGGCCTGCTGTCAAATCAAACAGTTGACCACGATCCTGCAGACAGAAGCCCAATCCATCAGGACACATCCCACTACCGAAACCGCGATAATTGCTTTGAATCAGCGACACCATGTTTCGATCGCCGTCAGCAACGGTCAGATAAATTGTATCACCTTCCTGCAATGCATGAGGCAGCGTAATCGGGTACTGCAAGGCCGCCTTTGCATCATTAATCAATGCTCGACGCTCTACCGCGTACTGCTTGGAAACCAACCGCTGCACAGGCACATCGGCAAACGCCATGTCGGCGTAAAGTCGAGCTCTATCTTCAAAAGCCAGCTTCTTGGCTTCCGTAAACCAATGAATATGATCCGCGCTGCCGAAACCTGCCTGTTTCAAATCGTATGCTTCCAGCAGATTTAACATCTGCAGCGCTGCAATGCCCTGCCCGTTCGGAGGCAGTTCCCAGACTTCATATCCACGATAGTTCGTGGACACCGGATCAACCCATTCCGACGTATGCACAGCAAGATCTTCGTACTGCAGAAAGCCGCCGTTCTGCTGCATGAATGTTGCAATCGTCCTAGCAATTTCGCCTCTGTAAAATTCGTCACGTCCACCGTTGGCAATACGTTGCAAAGTGCGAGCCAGCATCGGATTGCGAAACACATCGCCGGTCTGCGGACCTTTTCCATCAGGGAAAAACGTCTCCATGAAGCCGGGATATTTTTCGAACGTTGTCCTGCTGCCGCGCCAGCCCGATGCAATCACTTCCGAAACAGGAAAGCCTTCTTCAGCATATTGAATTGCCGGAGCCAGCAGTTCCTTCATAGGCAGGCGACCAAACTTCGCATGCAGCTCAAACCATCCGTCAACGCAGCCCGGAACGGTAACCGGCAGCGGCCCGAACGGCGGAATGGCCGTCAGTTCACGCTTGCGAAATTCGTCCAACGTCAGACTCGCCGGTGATCGCCCGCTGGCGTTCAATCCGTGGAGCGTCAATGTCTTCGCATCCCAAACGATGGCAAACAAGTCGCCGCCGATCCCATTACCGGTGGGTTCCATCAGCCCAATCGCAGCGTTGGCCGCGATTGCCGCGTCGACGGCCGAACCGCCTTTTTTAAGCACGTCAATCGCAACCTGAGTCGCCAACGGCTGACTGGTCGCCGCCATTCCATGCCTGGCAATCACTTCAGATCGAGTGGCAAAATCGTGCCCCGTCGGGCGATCACTTCCAGTACACGGCAACACCACAGCAAGGCAAATAAACGCCACACGTGCAAAGGAACGCATCAGAAAACTCCCCGTCAAAGCGAACAAACGCTACTCGGCGATAATTGCTGCAAATTTCGTTTCAGCCTCAGCGGTCGCTTTCGCAATCACGTCAGCAACGTTCACCGTCGAAAACCCCTGCCGTTTACTTTCATCAGCCGCCTCCATAAACGCATAGATATCGGTGGTCTCAGCATGACTTACCGGCGGGTTGCCATCCTTGAAGAACTTCACAATTTCCACCACCAACGGAGCGTACCCATCATAAGCTCCCACTGGCGCAACGCCTTTGGTTCCGAACGCCGTACCACCATAACCACCCTTGCCTGTTCGAATGCCGCGAAACGTGCCAATGCGTCCGTCAGCCCATGTTGCAGTCACCTGCTCGAAGTCGTTGGTGTTAGTTCTCACGACAGTCTGCACACCGGCCCCCATCACAGTGAACAAACTTTCGACTCCGTGAATGCCGTACCAAAACAGATCCGGATGAGTCGCCTCTAACGCACATGGCGAAAACGTATCACAGCCAGTTACTTCACCGATAGAACCATTTCTTACCGCCTGAGTACTCGTACCAAACCTCAGAGACGAAGATGAAAACACGGGAACCTTATAGTGTTCCGCCAGTTTAAAAACCACGATGCAATCCGTCAGAGACCCCGCGATTGGCTTGTCAATAAAACAAGGCTTGCCAGCTTTCAACACGGGAATAATTTGTTCCAGATGAGGTCGACCGTCATTCGTTTCCAACAACACGGCATCCACCTGAGCAACCATCGCTTCCAAGTCAGTTGCGATTTCCACCCCCATCTTTTTAATATCTTCCGTGTACTTTGGAACTCGCGACACACTGCTTTCGATATCCGGTGAGCCTTTCGGATACACCAAAACAACCCGACACCCCGGGATATGCTTCGGGTCGTCAGGAGTGTTCAGGATCTTCGTAAACGCCAGACAATGCGACGTGTCCAGCCCAATCATCCCTATGCGCAGCTCTTTAGCGTCATCAGCAGCAAACACCCCAGCGGGTGGCACTGCAAAGATCAGCCAGAATAAGACCAGCGGACAAATCGATTTGAGTTTAAACATTGAAACAGCTATCCCCTGGAGAAACATGAGTTATCGAATTGAAGTAACAAAGAATCTGCACTACTCCGGCAATTCATTTCCCTGAGTTTCCTTCGCCAGCAACGTCACCACAATTCCCACACCAAACAGAGGAATCATATATGTCGAAGAAACATTCGGAGTCCACTTCAGCAGCCCGGACATCAAAATCACTGCCGCAGACCCAATGCGGCCAGCGTTAAAGCAAAAACCAGTGCCGGTGCCTCTTAGTCGAGTCGGAAACAACTCTGGAAAATAGACTGCGTAACCAGCGTGCATGCCGAGCGTCAGGAAGCCAAAGACTGGTAGAAACAAGATTAAAACGTTTCGCGAGTAGTCACCTGGACCAAGCACATAAAACAGAAGAATCGCTGATATCAGGCCACCTGTGTGATAAAACACAAACGCTCCTTTGCGTCCGATGATGTTGGAAATCGAACCAAACAAAACCAGCCCCAGCCCGCCACCAAGCACCATCGTCAGAAACATGCCGATCATTTCTTCCTGCTTGATCGTGTCCTTGCCCGCCTTCAAAGCGGCTGAGCGTTGCCCCTTCTGTTCATCTGTCGCCGACTTCCAATCCAAATCGGCCAGGCCAGCCGTCTGCAGCACCTGCTGTTCTGCTCGACGCTTTAATGTGTCCTTGCCAAAAATATGACAGCCCCAGAATGTCGTCAGGCCGATCGTTGCCAGAGACACTCCGACAACGGTGCTCCTTAGAAAGGCTGGCGAAAACAGGCTTGCCAAAGAACCCGTCTTCTGAGTCGCATCTTTTTTTTCCCGTTCGCGAGCCTGAATCCACTGATCGGGTTCTCGCAGTTTCCAGCGAATAAACACCGTCAACAGGGCGGGCACAACGCCGATCATAAATCCGAGTCGCCACGTGTTCTCACCCAGAATCTGTTTACTGATAACGAAGTAACCAACAGCAACCGCCATTAGAGTTCCAAACACGCTGGACGCATGAAAAATGGAACTCATCACCGGCCGCGATCTCTTCGGCATCACTTCCGCCACCATCGCGCTGGCAACCGCCCATTCGCCACCGACTCCCATCGCCACCAGAAACCGCAAGACCACCATCTGCCACGGAGCATTCGCGAACGCCGTGATGCAGGTGAAGACAGAATAGAACAGAATCGTATAGATCATGGTTTTCGAACGACCGATCCTGTCACTCAGCATGCCGAATAGAATGCCGCCGAATGCTCCGCCCAGCAGAAATGAAGCCAGAGCATAATTGTTCCACGAAGCAATCACCTTTTGAGTCGCTTCGTCAATCTGTGCAGAACTGGTGCCCAGCAACTGAGGCATCGCGTCGTTCATACTGGCAACAAAGATTTGCCCTTCGAAGACGTCAAACACCCAGCCCAGGCTAGCGATCAGCAACACCAACCACTGGTATTGAGAAATACCCTGATTCCATTTCAAATTCGATTCAGAATTTCCCGAAGCAGCAAGGGGAGACTTAAAGGGCGAATCATCACTCATGAGCAGCACGTTTCCCGGAAAGACAGTTTGCATCAGGCCAAAAGTCTAACGAGCAGCACGCCGCGAACCAATCGATCACAACAATGCCGCCGAAGTCCTGTCGGCCAATACTCGTTTGCACGAATCTCCCTTACAATTATAGCTAACAACAAAGCTGCCGTGAAGCCCCGGCGGGCGGTGGCGTAGCGAGTCACAGGACGTGAACACCTCAACCGCCGAAACGCTCAGCCGATTCGCGGCATGGTGAACCATCTCATTTGAAGCGAAACTCGCCAAAAATTCGTCCGAACTGACAGACTAAAACACGGCAAAACCGCCGTCTCTAACCTCTAAGCCGATAAAACAACAGTGTTAGACGTGTCCATCAAGAACATCATTAATGAAGATCACCTGGCCACTGCGAATGGATTCCTGAGCAGCAAGGCACACAGCAATGTTTAGCCGTGCAGACTCTCCGTCATTCAATGGTGTGGCACCTGTTTGGCAGCATTCCAGAAAGTGTGCGAGTTCTGCTTTGATGCCGCGGTCGACTCGGCCGGATGCATCTTTGAAACCAGCTTCGTCATCGGGGTCAGCCACCTGTCGTGACGTGTATTCCTGCGGATCAAATCGATGGTGTTCCAAAAATATGGCCTGATTTCTTGTATCAATCCGACCTCCACTACCGACGATTCCGATTTCGCAGTCGCCGCCGGTCGGAGCAAACAGGCAAATTTCCAAAACGGCTCGGCGACCGCCTTCGTATTCCACAAGCACCTGAGCATTATCCAATAGTTCTCGGTCGGTCAGTACGTCTGTGCCGCCGAAGGCGGATACCCGCAACGGCTTTGCATTGAAGATCCAGTTAAACAAATCGAAGTGGTGACAGTTTTTTTCAAGCAACATGCCGCCCGTCAGTTTCTCACTGGATCGCCAACCGGGACGCATGGGGCCTCGATATTCCCGACACCACATGATGCGTGCATCACCAACATCACCGGCTTCCACCATCGATTTCATTTTCTGATAGAGTCCCTGGTGGCGCATTTCGTGCCCCACCTGCAATACTTTTCCGGCCGACTTTGCAGCGGCAATGATGTCGTCACATTCAGCTATCGTCAGACCCAGAGGCTTCTCACACAACACATGTTTGCCCGCCGCAAATGCCGCCATCGCAGCCTCATGATGTTGATCATTTGTCAAAGCGACAATCACCGCATCAAGTGCATCCAGCTTTAGTACGTCTCGCCAATTTTCGAAACATTGCAGCTGATCACCCACGAGTTCTTTGGCGGCCGCTCTACTTTCAGCACTGCGACTGCTGATGCTCATTACGTTGCATTCGGGCAATCGCAACAGGTTTTTAAGATGAGCTTCTCGGCCAAACCAGCCAGCTCCGAGCAGTCCAATGTTGATTGTCATGTGACACAAACCCTTCCATGTTTCTTTCAAGAACTACTGCTTCGAACAAAGAAAGTGAAAAGCCTAAGCGGCCACCGTCTGCCTAATTCCTAGTGGAACAATGCCGACTGCGGAAATCGCAGGACATCCAATATCTCGACACCGGGTGCCGAATCGTGAGATATCCGGCCACGTCAAGCACCGGCCGCGCTGCCATCGAAATACTTCAATTTCAGCCAATAAACAAATTTAAAAAAGGCGAACTACAGACGACGCAGGCCGTCTTCCTTCAGGGGATTCGGAATTGACTGGTCGATCTCGTCAATTCTTGCCATTGTTTCAGTGTCCAGAATCAGATCTTTCGCCGCCAGACTTTCATCCAACTGCGCAACCGTGGTGGCACCGATGATTGTGGACGCCACAAAGTCGTGCTGGCGGCTCCATGCAACTGCCAGCGCCGTTAGCGTTACTCCAATGTCCGCTGCGATGGGCTTCAGCAGTTCCACCGTGGCGCGACTTCGATCGTTGAGAAATCGTTCCAGCATTTTCTGCTGACGCTCCCCGGCCGATCGATAGTTAGAAAACCTCGCTCCCTCAGGATAGCTATCCGTATATTTTCCAGTGAGAACTCCGCCGCCCAGTGGAGAATATGGCAGCAGGCTCACATTTTCGCGGCGACAAACCTGAGCGAGTTCGCTTTCACAACGACGATTCATGATGCTGAAATTATTTTGCACAGAATCATAACGTGACAAACCATGCTGCTCGGCGGACCACAAACTTTTCATCAGCCCCCAGCACGTTTCGTTGCTGCAACCGGCAACTCGAACCTTGCCCTGCTTGATCAGCATCGTCAGTGCTTCGAGAATATCTTCGTAGCGAGCAAAATGATCAGGCCAATGAGTTTGATACAAATCGATATAGTCAGTCTGCAAACGCTGCAGGCTTCCTTCGACAGCATTCACAATCTGAAATCGGTCCAGCGTTGTTCGTCCATGACGAACGGGCGGCACAAACCAGCCATGACCGGGGCCAGTCACTTTTGTTGCGATAATTACTGATTCGCGAGGCTTCGTCTTCAACCACTTGCCGACAATTTCTTCCGTGACTCCGTACAACTCGGCCGTCGGCGGCACGGGGTAGATTTCTGCGGCGTCATAGAAGTCAATGCCCGCATCAAACGCGCGGTCCATGATCCCGAAGGACAGGTTTTCGTCGCATTGAGATCCAAATGTCATGGTCCCCATGCAAATATCGGTAACCGTAATTCCACTACTTCCAAGTCTGCGACGTTCCATTTTCTCTCACTCATTTCCCAATGAGGCTAAGCCTCAACCGAATCGAATTACTGTTCTAAAAATAACCCCAACACAACCACAAAGTCCTGCCGCAACGGAATCGGCGCGCGACGTGCCGGCATCGGGCCAGCGTGTCGGACCAGCGTGTCGGCGAACCAAGCTGCAAGGATAGGACATCAGGCCCGATTTGAAAACGCAGGCGCGAAGAACAACCGCTGCCTGAATGTTTACCGCCCACAGTCAGATTGTCGCAACGCCAAATCATCCTCGTTTTCCTAACTGTCCTCAAAATGCTGCAAGCAAATGGTGGGATCGCCGATCAAGCCTAGATAACATATTTTAACCTGCACGATTGCCCTCCGCCCCAATGGCAGCCCTTATGTTATTCATCCGTTGTAAACGCCGTACGTTCCTGAAGGCCGCCGGAATCACAATTGCCTTGCCGGCACTGGAATCGATGCCCCGTGTTCAAGGCGCTGACCGGTCCTCAACTGTGCCCAAGCGCATGGTGTGCGTCGGCAACGAATTCGGCATGAACCCGGAATCGTTCTGGCCACAAAACGAAGGTCGCGATTACGAACTAACACCGTTACTAAATCCGCTGAAAGAATACCGCAACGACTTCACGCTGTTTTCACATCTGGACCATGGCCTGAAAGGCGGACACTTCGCCATCCACGGTTTTCTGACCGGCGTCAAAGCGACTGATGGCAGAAACATGGAAGAAGGTGGCATCAGTCTGGACCAGAAGGCAGCTGAATACGTCGGAGCTCAAACCCGATTCCCATCGATGGCCATCGGCTCAGACAGTGGAATTCACGGCGGCTGCCAAATGAGCTGGACCCGAACCGGCACGCGGGTTCCACCGATTCCCGGGCCGCGAGAATTATTTCGTCAGCTATTTTTGGAGAATTCAAAGGAGGCTAAGAAACAGGCGACAGAACGGGTTGAGCTGCAGGCATCAATTCTGGATTCTGTGCTTGATGATGCCAAATCACTGAAACGTTCTCTCAACAAAGTTGATGGCCATAAGCTGGAAGAATACTTTTCATCGGTTCGCGACGTGGAACGAAAGTTGAACCTGAATCGACTGTGGCAACAGGTTCCGAAGCCTGAAGTATCCATGGAAGAACCGGTCAACCTTGGACTCGTAAAAGACATGCCAATTATATATGACCTGATCGCTTTGGCATTGCAAACCGATTCAACCCGTGTGGCCACTCTGGAGATCGGCCACAGTTTTGCAGTCCGCGATCTCGGAATTAAACAAGGCTATCACGCTCTTTCGCATCACGGCAAAGTCAAATCCAACATTGAATTACTCGTGCAGATTGAAATGTATCAGATCGAGCAATTAGCACGTTTCATTGAGAAGCTAAAGTCCATCAAAGAACCAAACACCGACGGCAGCCTGCTGGATCAAACCATGGTTCTACACGGCAGCGGAATGGGCAATGCGAATTCTCACACAAACAGTGACCTGCCAATCATTCTGGCAGGCGGCGGCTTTAAGCACGGTGAACACAAGCGCTACCCGGCCGAAGGGCGTACTCGCGTTCCACTGACCAACCTGTTTGTGTCGATGTTGCAGCGTTTTGGCGTCGAGACCGACCAGTTCAGCACCAGCACTGGCACGCTGACCGGGTTAAGCTAGCCATGCATAAAGCGCAAACGACAAACGCCGATACTTTGGGAAGCCAAACGGTAAACGCAACGAACAACACGGGTATTTTTCACAACGTGCATTCAGGGCGTCTGCTGGCGTTATACATTTTCGTTTCGACTGTGGGCTTTTTTACTGCGTGCATTCCAGCAGCGGGTCGTGTATCGGCCGCTGATCCTTCGTTCGACACCAACGTCGCGCCGTTTTTGAAACAGCATTGCGTTGGCTGCCATGGCGACAAAAAGCAGAATGGCGAACGCCGATTCGACACCCTCCAGGGTACGATCGGCAGTGATGCCGAACTTGCGGACTTCCAGGACATTCTGGACCAGCTTAATCTTGGAGAAATGCCGCCAGCTAACGAAGTTCAACCAACGGATAACAAACGTCGCGAAGTCATCTCGTGGCTGACTAAAAACATTTCACACTTCCACGACACTCACAAAAACAAGCACGGCGAATCAATTCTGCGGCGGTTGAATGCCAGAGAATATCGCAACACCATTCGCGATCTGTTTCGACTGCAGACCACCCTGTTCGATCCAACGAAAGGCTTTCCTCGCGATCAATCGATCGAACACCTGGACAACGTCGGCGAAACTCTGGTCACATCCGGCTATCTGCTGCAGCAATACCTGCTTGCGGCAGAAGCGGTTGTTAAGAAAGCCATCTATCCGTTAGCGCAGCCGAAAGCTCAAACGTGGATTTTCCGAGACGGCTTCGATCAGCAGCCGGAAATCGATCAGGTCCACCGGAAGACAAATCAGTTCGCCCACATGACTTTGTACGACGTTGCCGGCGCTGACAAGCCGGAAGGCGCATATGGTCCAATCCATGCGTTCAGGACGGGCGTTCCGTTCGATGGCATCTATGAAATCCGAATCAAGGCGGAAGCAGTAAATCGCCTGCATCCCTATGACGAAGCGTTCGTCGGCACAGACAAAAATGAACCACTAAGACTGGGAATCGTCCCGGGTGACCAAACTGTTGGGCCGCTGCATTTGTCTCAGCCAATCGAACCGCTTCTTGCTGAAGTTGATCTTGCAGACGAAGTGAAATGGTACACCGTTCGAGTCTGGCTTAATGCTGGCTACACGCCACGATTCACGTTTCGCAACGGCCTCATGGATGCTAGAAATCTGTGGGGGAACCTTGTAAAAAAGTACGCCGACCAGTTTCCAAAACCTGTTCGGCCGAGCATTGTAGAACATCGTTTTAACGCCATTAAATTTGGTAAGCTGCCGCAGATTCATATTCACGAGATCGCAGTCGAAGGACCTTTCTTCGACGAATGGCCCACTAAATCGCAAAAAGCCGTATTCGGGAGTGATGCCGAAGAAATTCTGCAGTCGCAACAAATCACAACGCAGCAAATGCGAAGCCACCTAAACGTGTTTGCGGCACGGGCATTCCGGCGGCCTGTTGCAGACGACGAGATTGACCGCGTAATAACTGTCATTCAACGTCAGCAGGCAGCCGGGCGCAGTTCTCTCGAAGCCTATGCGGATGGCCTCAAAGCAATTCTCTGTTCGCCCGCGTTTCTGTACCTTGAACAACCGTCGAATGAAGGCCTGTCGGCATCTGCGCTGGCATCACGATTAGCTTACTTTTTATGGGCGTCGATGCCGGATAATGAATTGCTGCAGCTTGCCGGAGTCAACACCGGAGCTGCAAACAACAGCCCAACGCTAAGCCCAACACTGGCCGACCTGACAACTTTCCGACAGCAGGTTACCCGCATGCTTGCCGACGAAAAGTCGGATGCGTTGATCGATGGCTTTCTGGGCAGTTGGCTCACGCTGCGAGAACTCGGATCACAGCCACCGGATCGCGACCAGTTCAAAGCTTATTATCGTTTTGATCTGGGTTCGGCGATGCTGGAAGAAACCCGTCTGTTTACACGACACCTGATCGACAAGAACCTTAGCATCGACAACTTTCTGGATTCCAATTTCACGTTCGTCAACAAAACGCTCGCTAAGCACTACGAAATCGACGTACCGGCTGGCAGTGGGTTTCAGAAAGTAACGATCACCGATCCTCGTCGAGGCGGATTGCTGGGACAGGCAAGTGTTTTGACTGTCACGGCCAACGGCATCGACACATCACCCGTTATTCGCGGCGTCTGGCTGCTGGAGAACATGCTGGGCACACCGCCCTCCCCTCCTCCTCCAGACGTCGAACTGCTTGATCCAGATGTGCGTGGAGCAAAAACGATTCGCGAGCAGCTCGAAAAGCATCGCATCATAGCCAGCTGCAACGATTGCCATCGCAGGATTGATCCAATGGGGTTTGCATTGGAAAACTTCAATCCAATCGGGCAGTGGCGAACAACGTATAGCAAAAAATTAACGATAGACGCTTCGGGACAGCTTTCGAATGGCGAAGCCTACGACGACATTGTGGGCTTCAAAAAAATAATGCTGAGCCAGCGGGAACTCTTTACGCGGGCACTCACAACCAAACTGCTGGCCTATGCTCTGGGACGAACGATCGAAGCCGCTGATCGCCCAGCAGTCGATCACATAACGCGTCAACTGGATCAGCGTGGCAATGGCATGCAGGACCTGATCAGACTGATCACAGAAAACAATGTTTTCCTCGACAAACCAGAACAAACGGCATCAGGTTTCAACGAAGCTTCGCCAAGTGAACCTGATGCAAGTCACCCCAAGCCAAACGACTGAATGCGTGCGTCCTACGATGCGATCGGATCGCCATTGTACAACTGCATCGGCCGATCCTGAAGATCGAACCACTGAGCGTCTTTCGCAAGCCCCAATGCTGAATACATCGTGGCTGCCAGGTTTTCAGAAGACTTCCGATTGTCGGTGGGCTGACCTCCGTGACTGTCGGTTTGGCCGATGATTTTCCCGTCGCCAAAACCGCAACCGGCAAGCATTACCGACTGCACCGCTCCATTATGATCTCGTCCTGGCAAGGCATAAGCCGCGGGGAGTCCAAAAACTTTCGGCGTGCGGCCAAATTCACCCGCCATTACAACAAGGGTCGAATCCAACAGACCGCGTTCTGACAGATCGTCCAGCAATGCCGACACAGCACGGTCCATCGGAGGCAGCAGGTAGTCCTTAAGATTTGGAAACGCATTTCCGTGCGTATCCCAGGTTTCGTTATTACCAAGATTCACCTGAACAAACCCGACTCCAGCTTCAGAAAGCCTCCTCGCCAGCATCAACGACCAGCCAAACGTGCTGCGGCCGTATTGATCCAGCGTCTTTGAATCGGCATTATGAATATCAAACAGTCGACTCAGGCGCCCGTCACCCAGCATGGAAATTGCCCGATCGTGGTATCGTGAAAATGGTTCTGTTTCTTCCAGCTTCTGAAGAGCTCGATCGTTCTGTTCAATCAGATTCAGCAACTGTAGGCGATCACCAAAATGAGCCGCAGACAGCCCATCTGCCAGAGTCAGACCAGGCGTCCGAAAATGCAAATCATTGCTCGCCTCTTTGCCTCGCTGATGATGAAATTCGAATTCCGGCCAGGCACCATAACTCTTCGCGTTAAATCGGCTTGATGCCAAAATCCACGGATCCGACTGCTTACCCATCACTCCTGCAAACTGTCCGGGGATAACTCGCCCCGATCGATGAATCAATTTTTCAGGAAGAACAATCGAAGACGGAAGCCCGTTGCGTTCCGGCAGAAGCGCCCCCATTAGCGCGGCAATCGATGGATGATCGGTAGGTTTCGGTAACGAAGGATTAAAACCCGTCGGCAGATCCGTCCGCCCCGTCAGCATTACCATATGTCCCTGGGAATGTTCGTTGTACGGATGGCTCAGACTCCGAACAACACCCCACTTGTCACTGCGAGCAGCCAGCATCGGCAGGTGTTCGCATACCTGAAGCCCCGGCGTTTGCGTCGCAATGGGTGCAAATTCACCGCGAATGTCACTGGGAGCTTCAGGCTTGGGATCAAACGTATCCTGCTGCGCCAAACCGCCAGACAGAAAGATATAGATCACTGAACGAGGCTTCGCAGTCTTCGCTGGGCTGGCACGCACAAACGGCTGAGTGGCCAAGGCGGCCGACGTTCCCGCAAGCCAAGTCCGGCGACTTAAACGACCCGCGTGATTTCGACAAGGCTGGCACGACTGGCTCATTTCCAATCTCCCGGTATTTTGACTCTTGCAAAAGCTTCTGGTCCGCCCACTCTAGCGGAAATCCGAAGGAAGCGGCATCAATTTAATTCATTGAGCTCAATGTTTGGTCGTGATCGAAGACGACAGATACGAATTTGCGATCTCACAATTCGGGCACAATCGATCACCGCAGGCACTCTCGCGGAGTAAAAGTCGCACGATCAAGGTCCAAAACATGTACAGGTCATCACGGTCCGCAATAAGTAGGTGAACGGAAGCCGGTCTTTACACAGATCGAGTCATCACTATCCTTAAAGCCGATTTGACATAGCGGACTGGTTGTTCGTGAGCCAAACTGGGGCTAAAACTGCCGCTGTGTATTGGCAAATACTACGAAGAAGATGCAGATTCGCGACTGCAGCGGACCTCAATTCTGGAAATCATGTGCCGTAAGACACTCTAATTTCCATCTTCCCCGTAAACGCAGAAAAATAACACAACAAGGTATATGATTCCGACATCGTGACACGATCCCAACGTTGTTCAACACAAGGGCCGGATCGAAAGAGCCATCTATTGTTTCGGGTAGGTAGATGCGAATTACCTTAGCCGAGTAGCAAAAATTGAGGAAAAGAACATTGGCTGCGGCGGAGAGAGATCGAAGAAGAAAACGTCAGTCGACGTCAAAGTTTGGAAACTCTGAACTGGCTGATCTGTCCGACGACGAACTGCTTGATCTGCGATTCTGTGACCTTGGCCTTACAATAGCCGGTACACCCCTGGAACTTCGCATCGAACAACTTGATCGCGAACTTGAGGCTAAGAAGATCGACTTTCGCCCACACTTCTGGCTGTCCGAAGAATGGTTTACTCCAGACGGCATCCCCGGCGTCGCTATTCCCTTTTATCTAGCCGATAGCCGCCTGATGAAACTGGAAGAACAACAGATGCTGGAAGTCGAAGGCGGCACGCTGGATTGGTGTATGAGAATCCTGCGACACGAAACTGGCCATGCCATCGACAATGCGTATCGTCTCCGCCGACGTCGCTGTTACCGCGAAACTTTCGGCAACGTGTCGGCCCCATATCCGGATGCCTATACACCCAAACCATACAGTCGAAGCTACGTCATTAACATCGACCTATGGTACGCTCAAAGTCATCCAGTCGAAGACTTCGCGGAAACGTTTGCCGTATGGCTGAAACCCAGATCGCGCTGGCGACAAACGTACAAACACTGGCCCGCTTTGAAAAAGCTGGAATTCGTCGACGAGATTATCCGAACCGTCCGTAACGAACGTCCCGTCGTAAGATCCAAACGCCACGAAGAACCGCTTCGCGTAATCCGAACCACGCTGAGAGAACATTACCGACGAAAACGAGACCACTACGGATTTGAAGAAACCGAATGCTATGACCACGAACTGCTGCGGTTGTTCAGTCCTGAACCAAAAGACAAACAAGCTCCCTCCGCGGCAACATTCCTTCGCCAGGCCAGCAAACGCCTGCGACGAGACGTTTCAGAATGGACAGGACAGTTTCAGTACACCATTGACCAGGTGCTTCGTGAAATGATTGCTCGATGTCAACAACTGGATCTTCGTATTGACCGTGACACTAACGAAGTCGAACGTGATGCCCTAATCGTCCTGACAATGCACACGATGAACCATATTCAGGACGAAGCTCATAAGGTCGCATTATGAGAAAACTTCGAGTCGCGGCACTCATCCGTGACGGACTTATCCCGCCGGAAACAGCAACATCTTATGATGTCGATAATCCGCCCGACTGGAAAATGGAATTTGACATCATAGCAACGCTGCAGGACCTTGGTCACGAAGTGCGGCCGATTGGCCTGTATGACGACCTGACTCCGGTTAGAAACAGTATTCTGGAGTGGAAGCCACATATCGCATTCATGATGCTGGAAGAATTCCACGGCGTGACTCAATACGACCATGCCATCGTCAGCTACCTTGAATTGATGAAACAACGCTACACAGGATGCAACGCCCGCGGGCTAATGCTAAGTCAGGACAAAGCGCTCAGCAAAAAAATCCTTAACTACCACCGCATCCCAACACCGCGTTTCAGTGTCTTTCGACGCAAACGAAAAATCCGCCCTCCTGCCAGAATGCAGTACCCAGTCTTGGTGAAGTCAGCCACGGCAGACGCTTCGTTTGGAATTTCTCAAAACTCAATCGTCACAAACGATGACTCACTGATTGAACGTGTAAATTTTATTCACGAAAGCGTTGGCACAGACGCACTTGTCGAGGAATACATCGAGGGGCGTGAACTTTACGTCGGCGTCATTGGAAACACGCGACTTGAAGCATTTCCGGTCTGGGAGATGCTGTTCAAGAACATGCCCGACGACGTCGCCCATATTGCCACCGCCCGAGTAAAATGGAACACGCGATATCAAAAAAAACATGGCATTGAAACGGCCGCGGCACCAGATCTGACAACGGAACAAACAGAACGCATCCAAAATATATGCAAACGCGTATACCGAGCTCTCAAAATGAGCGGATACGGACGTATCGACCTGCGAATGAAACCTGATGGACGGGCTTACGTTATCGAGGCCAACGCCAACCCAAATCTTGAATACGGTGAAGACTTTGCCGAATCCGCCCACTCAACCAGACTCGAATATCCACAACTGTTGCAACGAATTCTGAACCTGGCACTTTCCTACAATGCAGCCTGGCAGCAGTAATACGCATGAAAAATTCAGAACGTGCACCCATCGATGCAGCCATCAAGCAAACAGACCCACAAATTGCTGACAAAGCCAAGAACATCCTGGCTGAAAACTCGGGCTCAAGACCGCAATAAAAATCGTGGATAAATGCAGCGGCCCTTCACGCGTAACAGTTCGCAGTAAAAACCCGGAACTATTACGGCAGTCGATCCAATGCTTGTCAGCCTCCCCCAGTAAACATCCCTGAAAACTACAGAATCAATCTCAAACAACTTCGCTACCGGGAACGCCGCCCAAGCGGTTCAACTTCAGCGCATAAAAAAAACGGCTACCAAAGCGCGAGCTCTGATAACCGTTCCGTTTTAGACAAGATTGAGATTGTGTGTTTGCAAGTTCCAGCAGATGCAATCAACCAGCAAGCTGATCAATAGCACCACGAACACTGTGGTTAATTATGGACGGTTTGAAGAAAC
>JBDNFN010000112.1:0-50810 GCA_041689795.1 Fuerstiella sp.
AGTTTATTCGCAGCGACAACGGCCCTGAATTCATCAGCCATTGCGTACGTTCGTTTCTCGATTTCATCGAAGTGGGGACATTGTACATCGAACCGGGCAGTCCGTGGCAGAACGGCTACGTGGAGAGTTTCCACAGACGGTTCCGCGACGAGTGCCTGGCATGAGAGTTATTCTGGAGTCTTGCCGAAGCGCGTCAGGTGATCTCGACGTGGCGAGACTGCTACAATCAGCGTCGGCCGCACAGTTCACTTGGCGATCAGACTCCTGTCGAATTCGCCCGGCCGTTTTCTGCTTCTTTCGCGTGCGCTCCAGAAGCAGAAAACGGCCCCACACCTGCGGTCAGCCTTAACCCAAACTGACTCTCATAACCGTGGTACTGAGAACTGGGGCACGCCACAACCTGCCAACCGATGTCGAATTACTGAGGCAGTAATCAACTGTGAGGTCTACAATATGAAACTCATTCATTTGTTTTTTGGGGGTTGCTGCTGCATTAGCCTTTCAGCTTCGGTGTATGCGCAGAATCTTGTTGAGCAGCAGGCGCCCGAAGCGTCTGGACCACTTAATGCCGTCCGTGTGCAGCAGGCTGTAAAGCCAGCGTTTCTGATTACACCACTTGTCCATTGTATCACGGCCAGACGCGGGCAACTGATGACCCTCGAATTCGAACCGAATCTGAAGCCGACTCGACTGGAAGTTTCGACCGTCGGCATGAAGCTGCAGGAAAACGGAGTGATTCTTCCTGACGCTGCAGCAGCTCCCCCCAACGTAATTCAATTGCTGACTCCATCGTCAATTGATCTCCGGATGGGCGAGAAGAAGACCATCCGCAGTCAGTTAAGAATACCCAGCGAAAATAATCCATTTCTGACATACGGCGTCCTGGTAAAGGAAATACCAATCGACGACGGCAACTCTTCTGCGGCATAGAATCGGCCAAGTATTAGTATTCGGTTTATGACGCAGTATCTGCTTCGAGCGGACATTGGAGTTCGGGGGGATACCGTAAGGCAAATTGAAATTGTATCCGGAGCTCTGGAAGAACGAAACGGCGGCGCTGTTGTCAACGTGATGGTGAACAACCCTTCCACGTCGGCAATGGAGTTTCAAGTCAGGACTCATCTTGTTTCCGATACCACTTCGCGTTCGTATAAGTCCGATCTGTATGTTCCGGTTCGCGTTAACTAACAGGAACCAGAACGTTACGATGCCAGAATTCTCGGTGAAACGCTGCTAAGACTCGAAGGCTTACTGCCGGAGTCTGTGTTCCCTGGTGACTACGTATTGAAAATTGAGTTGCTAAATATGGGGCGAGTTTAACAGCGGACGCAGTTTCCAGTGAAGATCCAGGCTGGCGACTTTCCAACGCAGGACGCCACGATCGTACGAGTCGTTTCAGACATATCGGGTGAGCCATCAAGCGTCGAGTTGTCACTGCGCAAAGATGGAAGCCGTATGCAGGCATTTACCATCGAGAACCGAAGTCAGCAGAAAATTGTCGCGAGGCTGTCACCAAAGGCTTACATTGGCGACCTGGCCGACTGGATTAGTTTTCGTCCGGATGTTATCGAACTCGAACCGGGACAAAAACGCAAAGTCTTTGTTGCCCGAGGTAGCAAGCGAGATTTTCTGAGCATTCCTAGGCCTACGCGACCATTGAAGTCAGTCCGGAAATTGGCAAGTCGATTGGCACACACGATACTCCAATAGCACTGTTGACGAACAGCGAATCATCACCTGAACTGAAACCGGGCAACCTAAGTTGAAGGTCGATTCCGGCACCGTCTGGATTTGAAATTCCGTTTTTGAACGCCGGCCAACGAAATATGGAACTGCTTGCGCGGCTCACTCTTAAAGACCAGTTTGGACGTGGCTTCGTGGTTGAGGATGGCTACGGATGTTGGCACGCTGGATGTTGCCCGGTGGTGCAGACAAGTTGTGGTTTTTATTTCGCCAGCCAGCCACCACCACCACCGCCAGGAACCTACGAGGTCAAGCTCGAGATTCAGCAAGCGCAAGGCCTGCCGAGGCTGGAAATCAATCAGACGATTCAACTGAAGGCAGCTCTGGAAGAACGCGTTTCGAATCTTTCTGCAGCATCCGAAACTAAATGACGTTAGATACAAGCGTGACCGCAAAAAAAAAGAACCGCGGTAACCCGAGGCTCTTTTCGTAAACGTTTCAGCAACGTGTATTTACCGAACGGAAAACTAGTTGCTTTCCGGAACGATATTAACTCGTCGACCGTTTTGGTCGAACAAAACCTTGCCGTTACAAAGTGCGTACAGGGTGTAGTCTCGACCAGTTCCAACGTTGCGACCAGGATGCCACTTGGTTCCGCATTGTCGGATGAGAATGTTACCGGCAAGTACGGCTTCACCACCGTACTTTTTAACGCCGCGTCGTTGGGCTGTTGAGTCACGTCCGTTGCGACTCGATCCCTGACCTTTCTTATGAGCCATTGTGCAGCTCCGTTCCTTATGTTCGTTTTAGCTGAAGTTAAAATTCGCTTCACTCATGGGAAGTTCAGCGGGAGATTCTGACGTATTTCACTAATAGTTCAAGGCGTTTTCGGTTGTTAGAGCATATTACAGCTCGGTTCAGCCAGAAAAACAGTTTTGGGCGTCTGGATTTGAATCTCAAATGCACAGACAACAGTTATTTCGGCGCCTGAGGACCGTTAACTCCACCCTGTAAGTCGCGTCCTGGAATTACTCATCGGCCTGAAGGCTGCTCACATTGCGGAGAATTTTATCATGGTTTGGTACAGATAGTTTTGCCGAGCGAGGGCGATACTGCCAAGATGGATCTCCCAGCACTCGGAATTCCATCTCACTCTGCTCGAAACTGTCGCCGGGGCGGCCGAACTTCTGTTCGATCACCTTTTGTTCGACAACTTCTTCACCAGCGTCGTCGTTTGTGATTCGGTATGCATTTGAAAAACCGTTCATGAACACAGTAAAATAGTCTGTATTTGGATCAACCCCTCGCCACACAGCAACACCATAGGACGCTTTGGACAAAGGATCAGGATCGTCTACTGAGACGGTTTCCGTGACATCCTGCACAGCCTCAACACTGTTTAAAAGTTTAAGACCAGACGAGCGTTCTTTGAATTCACGTTCAAAAATGCTGTTTTGGACCTGAAGGTTTAATTCATCAACGTATTCGAGCGCCGGCCCCGCGTCGTCTGTTCGAAGAACAAATCGCGGAATCAACAACGGGTTGCTGCCAGCGGCGTCAATGTAATTGTTTGGCTTTACCGTTGGGTCCTGAAGTTTCGTTAGCAGTTCGTTGCGCCCGCTACCTGCCAGTTCTGTGTAGTCCCGTGGAATTACGCGGTAGATCATATACCAAACCAATTCAGGTTTGTTGACGCCGGTTTTGGGGTCAGTGATGTCAATCCTAACGAAACGAACGGGTTTAAACTGGACCTCAGCTATCCATAATGCTGGATAGCCTGGGCCAAGAATTGGCTCTCCCAGTTTTCGGGTCTTCTGAGATCCAAGCATTTCGTCAACGGACATCACGATTGACGTGGTTCTCACGAAACCTCTGTCCAGTTCAGCGTGAATCAGTTGAGCGTTGGCTTTACCAGCACAACTCAACATGGCAATTCCAAGAATTGCCGCAGGAATGAATCGAGACGAATTAGTTGTTTTGGTCATGGAACCGTTGACCCCAGCTTACTTTACATGCGAAGACGTTCGGAAAATGGCCGCTCGGCAGTCAGTCTGAATACGCCGAATACATCCTGAAAAATGCTGGCCACGATCGATTTTGGAATGGATCGTAGACTGCCATTTGTGATGTTATCGGTTACAGGCCATCCCCGAGTGTCATCCATCGTCCTTCTGAAACCAGCAAAATCAAGGATATTTGCCAGTTGGACCAAATGTGTGGGCCTGATTTTGCCATCACAATTCAAACATCCATGCGGTTCGCGCGTTCTTCGACCTCTTCGATACTGAAGAACGCTCCCTGCCCTGCCCCTGGGCAGGTTTCGCAAACTTCGCCCCATTTCTTTTCAGAAGAGACGTTTGATCGCCAAAAAGGCCATGTTCGACACTGAATTGGCCTCACTGGGTAAACTTTGCAATGGCGTTTTTCTGAGTCGAAGAATGTGCAGTCGCCGTTTTGAAATTCGGTCAAAGACAATCGACCACTCACAAGCCGAGTGTGGAACAGCCTGATTTCCCCAACTGGTTTATCGAGATAGTCGGCAATTTCCTGAATTTCAGCCTCGGTTACCCAAACAACACCTGCGGCTCCGGTGCAACAATCGCCGCACTGCGAACACGTAAAATTGAGCCCGTCCTTGTACCATGGATCGGACGTTTGGGGTTCGGCGGGTTCGTCTTGTTCGGCGGGTTCGTCGGGCATGAAATTGAACTTTTGTGAGATGTTGCATTTGATAATGACTGCAGGATAGCGTTGGATATGTTCAAAATGAACGCGAACCTGTCAACAAAAGCCGAGCAATAGGGTATTGCGGATTGCCAACAATCGTTCTACTTGAACCGAGAATCGAGTTGCCGTGCTTCTAACCCGGAAGTTTCGATTTGCAGGGATTTCGTAACTTAGGAGTTGCCGTTTTAATGGCCCCATCCAGTCAGGTTGCTGTTTAAGTGAACGATGCCACAAGAATTCCGGCCGCCATTATTCTTTGTGGCGGCCATTCGTTTCGAATGGGAACCGACAAAGCGAACATCAGGTTTGGTGTTGAGACGCTGCTTGGTCGAGCCTGCCGAATTGCATTCGGCGTTGCGGATCACGTAATTGTCGTTGCCGCGAATGGTCAACGTTTGCCGCCGCTTCCAGAACACTCAATTGTCACCCGCGATGAGTTTCCTGATGCCGGCCCGCTCGGAGGATTGTTGACCGGTTTGCGATGTCTGCATGGTCAATTGAGTGCCGCTGATTTTGAAACCGCTTGTGTCTGGGTAACTTCCTGTGACACGCCGTTTGTTGGTGGGGAATTTATTTGCACACTCTACGAACAGCTTGGCAAATTCGATGCGATTTGTGTTCAGACTGACTCGCGAATGAATCCGCTCTCAGCCGTCTATCGCGCGCAATGTCTTGTTGCACTTGAACGGCTGTTTTTGTCTGGTGAACGGAAGGCGATGTCACTTCTTGATACTGTGAACACCAAAGTCGTTTCGCCGTTAGATGTCAGCAAAGATCCCGGCGGCAGATTTCTGATGAATGTTAATACTCCCGAACTACTTGCCGAGGCTCTCGACATACTTGCGCAGAGCTCCAACCGATACTCCTGATGCCTTTAAGCGATCAGACGGTTTCTGCATTGTCGTTGACGGGTCGCACGATAATTCGCTTTCCGGCGACTCGAATCACCTCAACCGATGTTCCGTGGTCGATGTAGCCGCCATCACTGACAACATCCAGGAACAGGTCACCGAAATTCGCTTTGTCTGATGGTCGAAGTGTTGATGCTGCGGTTCCGATGTCGCCGGTTTGTACCGGAGAATCATCAGTATCACTTTTGAACACTGCTGGATTTAGTAGCGGAGCATTGTCGTCCATATCAGCATAACCGGGAGGCGTTAGGATCAGCTTATTGAGAAACGGAATCGACGGTAGAAATCGATTCAGGGACACAGCCACAACCAGCACGGTTGCCAGCGCCCCGGCTAGTGTTCCCATGCTGCTCATTGATTCGTTGAATCGTTCTCCAGCGTTCATGCCTGCAAATGTGTGGCTTGCCATGACTAACGAGCCGGCCATCAGAAGCAGTCCGGAAATACCAAAAACACCGAACCCCGGAATTACAAAAATTTCCATCGCCAGCAGCACAATTCCCAGTAGGAACATGATTAGTTCCAAAGAACCGGATGTGCCGCCAAGATAGCGGCTCCAGAAAAACAGAGCGAAGAAAACGGCGGCAACAATTCCGAAGAAGCCTGTGGGCATGTGCAGTTCAATATACATGCAAAGAATGCCAAACGTAATCAGTCCAAATCCGGCGATCTGTGAATTCAGTACAAAGACAAATGTGTCAACCCATGTACGTGCGACAGGTTCTAGACTGTTGCTCTCTGGAATGCCAAGGCGAAGTCTTAGTGCTTCAATGTTTTCGCACGGGGAGTCAGCGAGTCCCAGTTCGTGAGCGCGGTCACCGTTGACTGTCAGCAAAACTTCTTCTCGCGATTCAGGAACGACAGCACCCTTTATCCATTCGTCATTGGAATCGTCAATTTCGTATTCGCTCATATAGGTCACGCGACCCGTTTCAGCATTCGTCGCTTCGAAAACCTGCAGATTCTTGTCGACCATCGCCTGCAGTAGCGCGGTTGGGCGGTTCTTGCGTTCGGCAAGATTTTGGAGTGTAACCAGAAAATCACTCCACAGTTTTTCTGGAACGCGCTCGAACGCTCCACCTTCTTCGGTTTCCTGAATCACACCGGCGTCTCCGAAGTGCGCATCCGGCGCCATGATGATCCGGTCTGTGCCCAACGCAATCACTGCCGCGCCGCTGAGGGCTCGTTCTGGAATCCAGGCGACGGTTGTGATTCGCGTTGGATCAAGCTCGGCAATCGTGTTTGCGATATTGACGCTTGAAAATAAGTATCCGCCCGGTGAGTCGATGTCGAAGATCAGCAGGTTTGCCCCTTCCGCTACAGATGTGCGAATCTGTCGCAGAATAAACTCTTCGGTAAGTGGCGTAATGGCTTCATGAATTGAAATAAGTTTTACATTCAACGGTCGATTCGTTTTCGACGGTTCACGCATTGATTCAGTTGACAGGTCGTAGGCTCTTGCAACTTCATGTCGATTTTTTGCCAGTTCGGCAACCATGAAGCCTGAGTGAACGGCATCCGAGGCATTGAACAGTCCCGGAGAACCAACGTCCTTCATTCGTTCGGTTTCTGAGATCGGAGTATTGTTCGCCTGCAGCGACTTCAGCTCATCCGGGGTCAGAAATCGGACGCCCGGATCAGGTCCCTGTGTGTTTACACGAAGAAGTTCCACCGCTGGATCCATCATCGCCCGCACAACGCCGCGAGAAAGACGACTGTTGCGACGATCGACAATGCTCATGATCAAATCGCGTTCGACTTCGGGAACAGCCTTACCTCGTCCGATATCACCAAGTGATGCATCTGCATCCATCACGATATCCTGACATGCCAAGGCGACGATTGCGTGATAGCCATCAACCGTTTTGGGAATCCAAGCGACGGTTCGTACGCGTGACACACCAGCACTGGTCAGCCGTCTGGCGAGGTCGCTGACCTGTCCGAATCGGCTGGAACCCTGAGGGATTTCCAGAATTAACACGGCGTCACGGTTTTCCCGTTCTGCTCGCGCCTGCAACTCAATTGCCACATTGCCAACGTGGGCGACCTGACTGTCGCCAATAGGACTCGTCAATGTCAGAAACTGACCGATCCTCTTTTGCAATGGCTGGACTGCTTCTGCATTTTCATCGGCGCGAACGAAGCCGTGTCCCATGATCAGTGTGACGAACAAAACCAGGCTGATTACCGAATGATAAGACCGCATTACCCAAACTCCAGGGAATCCACACCCAGACACAACTGACCTTTCCCGCAACAATTGACTGATTGTAGGTCTAAAACTGCCGTTCCAACAACTATTAAGGCAATTCGATTACAAGCGAGCGTTCCTGGCCGCAGATTGCGCCAAACCGATGATTTTTTTAATTCTGATTCGATGGTTCAAACAATCGTCGTGTTCAGGTTTCACGTTCGGTTTTGGAAACCCCTGAGAATCATCGTTTTGATACGCAGCGAACGTTTGCTCAGTCTTTTGTATCAGGTTTTCTCGGCACTTGGGAAAATTAGCTGTGCAAACAGTGGAAATCAGTCCGCTTGGAAGTCAATCACTTGAACCTCGCTCAAAGATTGATTATCGAGGTTGAATTGACATGAGCAACAGGCGAGACCATTTGAGTGATTGATCACCTGAATGGCTGTTAGTTCAAGTTTGGTGCAGCGCCGTTTTCTGAAGAGAATTTTGCGCAGCATCTCGGATTGTGTTCGACGGGCAATTCACGTCGAACGCTAATGTTTAAGTGGGACAGGCGAAATAATGAAGTCAACGATACTGGTTTTGATGACATTGCTGATGGCATTGTTGGGAGGAAATCCTGTTGCTTTTTCCCAGGAAAGCGCAGGATCTATCGCTGTTACGTTGGATACAGCCGCGGAGGCAACATCAACAGAAGATGCCTCTACTGCTGCTGCTGCTGAAGTTTATGACAAGGGCGACGTTGCCTGGATGTTGGTGTCAATTGCTTTTGTCTTGATGATGAGCTGTCCAGGCCTTGCTTTGTTTTACGGTGGGCTTGTCCGCAAGAAGAACATTCTGAGCGTCATGATGCAGTGCATCTTTCTGATGGGACTCATGTCTGTATTGTGGGCAGTTGTCGGCTACAGTTGGGCGTTTGGTGGCTCAAGTCCGTATTATGGAAATCTTGATCACATATTCCTAAAGGGCGTTAGTCCGGGAAACGGTGTTGGCGTTGAAGCCTTGGTCAGTAAGCAGATTTTTGTTGCCTTTCAGGGGATGTTCTTCATCATCACTCCGGCGCTGATTTGCGGTGCTTTTGCTGAACGCATGAAGTTTTCCACAATGGCTGTTTTCAGCACACTTTGGGGACTCTTAATTTATTGCCCGCTGGCTCACTGGGTCTGGGCTGATACGGGCTGGTTGTGCGAATGGAACGATGACGCAAAGTTTAAGGCGATCGACTTCGCAGGAGGACTTGTTGTTCACATCAGCTCGGGTGTGTCTGCGTTGGTCTGTGCCTTAATGATTGGAAAACGCAAGGGGTTTCCGACTCAGGCGATGCCCCCACACAATCTGACGTACACATGCATCGGCACCGGTCTGCTATGGGTTGGCTGGTTTGGTTTCAATGGCGGCAGTCAACTGCATTGTGACGGACGTGCCTTGAATGCCGTTCTTGCAACTCATCTTGCTGCATCGGCCGGTGTTTTGGGCTGGTCCGCGGCAGAGTGGTTGAAGCATGGCAAGGCAAGTGTTCTGGGAGCGTGCTCAGGAGCAGTCGCTGGCCTGGTTTGCATTACTCCGGCAAGCGGTTCGGTAGCTCCAATCAGTGGCGTTGTGATGGGATTCATTGCGGGCATCTTTTGCTTCCTGAGCTGTACAAAGCTGAAGAATACATTCGGCTACGACGATTCCCTCGATGCCTTCGGCGTGCATGGAATGGGCGGCATACTGGGAGCTTTGCTGACGGGTGTGTTTGCCACTAAACTTGTGGCTGGCGGCGATGAGGCATTAGGACTGCTGGAGGGTAATTCGTTGCAAATGGTCCCTCAGATCGTGAGTGTTCTGGCAGCAGTGACTTTTAGTGCCGTTGGCACGTTTTTACTCGCAAAAATGCTGGACTTTGCGATGGGGCTTCGCGTTAGTGAAGAGCAGGAAACGCAGGGACTTGACATCAGCCAGCATGGGGAAGAGGGATACATTTTCCAATAATCGTTCGGCTTGCTACTCTGTATGCGGCGGGAGTTGCTGAGTCTGTTTTTACAGGCTCAGTCTTTTAAATTCAACAGGATTGTCTTCTGACGAATAAACAGTAAAGAAACGGGTATTGGAATGAAAAAAATTGAAGCAGTGGTCCGCCACTTCAAACTTGAAGATGTTAAGTCTGCTATCACTGAAGCTGGCGTTCAGGGTATGACCGTGACTGAAGTTCGAGGGTTCGGTCGCCAGAAAGGCCACAAAGAAACATACCGCGGCGCTGAATACATTGTGGACTTCATGCCGAAGGTAAAGATTGAGGTTGTGGTAGCTGACGACCTGGAAGAAAAGATTGTTGAAGCGATCGTCAATTCTGCTCGAACCGGCCAGGTTGGTGACGGGAAAATCTTTATCACCAACATCGAAAAGATAATTCGGATTCGAACTGGTGAAGTTGACGAATCTGCGATCTAAGTCGCATTTTCGAGTGAACAAAGACATAAACGCCGCCAACAATCATTGTTGGCGGCGTTTCTTATAGGGTAACATCATGGTTAACCAGTGTTCCCGCCCCATTTTGCTTTCCGGCCGAGGTGTTCTGTGACTGAAAAAACCATTGTGGTGATTGAAGATGACCGCGAAATTTCTAACACGGTGCAAACTGTCTTGAAGGCTTCAGGTTATCAGGTTTTTGCGGCCACCAATGGCAACGATGGACGCAAGCTGATTACTTCGAAGAACCCTGATCTGGTTCTTACAGACATGATGATGCCTCGTATGGGTGGCTTTCCGGTGCTTGAGTTTCTGACCGAAATGGAGAACCCTCCCAAGGTCATCATGATGACAGCGAATGAAGGCAGTCGTCACAAAGCCTACGCCGAAATGCTTGGAGTCGTCGACTATCTTCGAAAGCCATTTGCGATGGAAGTCTTGCTGGAATCCGTTAGCCGCGCACTGGCCGACGAGTAGAATTCGTAGTCTGTTACGCAGCGGCCTGCAGGGCGTCCTAAACCCGGTCCAGCGAAATTCTCACCACATGCACAACGCGCGAGCGAATTTTGCAACGGCTGAATTTACTTGCTCGCGCTGCGTGCTTGTGAGTTGGTGATTTTAGGACTGCCTCCAGCACATGGCGATTAGTTGTGCAAAAAAAATTGCGTGTGGGTGCGCCTGGTTGGCTCTATCCGGCGGTTCATTCTGCACTTTGTAAAACCTGCCCCACTTCGCCGCTAAGTTAACTTCAGAACCTGTCGAGCAAAGTTGATTCCGTCGACCAGATATGTCACGTCTTCTTGTGTGTTATAGGCTCCAAAGCTGACTCGCGTTGTACCGCTCACGCCCAGCAGTTTGTGCAGTGGCATTGTGCAGTGATGACCATGACGCGTTGAAATTGCTTTCTTGTCCAGCAATGCTGCAAGATCCTCAGGATGCACGCGTTCGATTCGAAAGCTGACAATCGCTCCCTTGTGTTCGACCGACGGGCCAAAAATCTTCATCCCGGGGATCTGCTTCAATTGTTCCGTAGCCGATTTTAGCAGTTGCTGTTCGTGCTGATGGATTGCATTAATTCCAACTTCGTTGATCCAGTCAATCGCGGTGCCCAAAGCGATGGCCTGAACAATCGGCAGCGTGCCGGCTTCGAATTTGGCTGGTGCCGCAGCCCATGTCGAATGATCATTGAACACCTCGCTGATCATGTGGCCACCGAATAGAATCGGGTCTGTTTCCTCAAGGCGTTCCGGCTTTCCGTATAGAATGCCGACACCCGTCGGTCCGTAGACTTTGTGGCCGGAAAAGACCAGAAAATCGATATCATCTGCGACAACGTTTGTTGCCATATGCGGTACGCTTTGAGCACCATCTACAACAATGATGGCGCCAACGTCGTGAGCTCGCTTTGCTAATTCTGCAATGGGCGTCACAGTTCCCAGCACGTTGGACATTCCGGTAACGGCGACGATTTTCGTGCGGTTCGTCAGCACAGTGCCGAGCTGCTCCATGTCCAGTCGACCGTCCGGGGTCAGCGGTATGAATCGCAGCGTCGCTCCAACCTGACTTGCAAGTTGCTGCCACGGAACAAAGTTGGCGTGGTGCTCCATTTCAGTGATGAGTATCTCATCACCTTCGCGAAGGTTTCGTCGGCCCCAGCCAAAGGCGACCATGTTCAACGTCATGGTTGTGCCACCGGTGAACGCGATCTGTTGTGGAGATGCTGCGCCGATGAAGTCTGCTATTTTCTGTCGTGAGGCTTCCAGTTCTTCATCAATGCGGGCACCAAAGCTATATCGCCCGCGGTACGCGTTTGCAAAGTACTGTTCTTCGACTTCTCGTTCTTTGTCGATGACTATCTGAGGCTTCTGAGCCGACGCTCCGCTGTCCAGGTAAACGGGAGTCAGGCCATCTGCCAGCAGCTGATTCAGGACAGGAAACTGTGCGCGAACAGTGTTCACATCGAACGCAGTGACGTCATGTTTTGTGGGGACGTACTGCTCTGCAACGCAGCTTTCTATGGCTCTAAAGTTAACAGGAGCGGAAGAATGACGAGCAGCAATTTTGCGAATGCGGTCCACCATTCCCTGAAGACCGTTGTGTCTTTGAGGCGAAATATACTGCTTCAGTCGTAGCCGGTCGAAAACATCGGCAATGTTGAGTTGCAGAATTTCGCCGGCCTTCATACCGCCATAGCTTGCCAGCAGAATTGTAATCAGGCCACGAACAATTTCGGCATCGCTGTCAGCCTTGATGGTGATGACTGGATCGTCGTTGTCATCATCAGCCGTCGCCGTTAGCCATACCTGACTTTGGCAGCCTGTAACAAGGTCCTCGGGACGCTGTTGTTCCGGCGTAAACCGAGGTAGGTCGTAGCCCAGTTCCAGAAGATACTGTGACTGGTCACGAGGATCGAGGTCCTCAAATTCTTCGAAGATTTCTTCGGTTGTAATCAACATCTGTTTAGCCTGCCGCCCCAAGTGCCACCACACTGGGTGGCCTGTTCTACAAGATTTCAAGAACTGGCGCCGCTGGAGTTTCTACCAGGTTGCGCGCCACCTGCATCGCCACGTTTCGGCAAATTGCCAGAAGTGGTTCCCGCGCGGGAGTGTCGTCTCGAAGTAAATCCATTATTTTGCCAGCATCGCAGTATTCGCGGATGCACGCATTGATGGGCAGTTCACCCAGAAACGGCGCCTTTATTTCATTGGCGACTTTCATTGCGCCGCCTCGGCCGAAGATGTCTCCTGTCATGTTTTCGACAAATCCCAGCAGCGGTACATTCACCTTCTGATACATGTCAACAGCTTTGATTGCATCCAGCAACGCGACCTGCTGTGGCGTGCAGACAATTACAGCACCAGCGAGTGAAACCTGCTGGGAAAGCGTTAACGAAACATCGCCGGTGCCAGGTGGTAAATCGATGATCAGGTAATCGAGTTCGCCCCAGTTGGTGTCTTTCAAAAACTGAGTCAGCGCTTTGTGCAACATTGGCCCTCGCCAAACCACGGACTGTCCCTGTTCGATGAAGAAGCCCATGGAAATCAGCTTGAGCCCTTCCACGTCGATTGGCTCCATCCGCACAATTTTCTGACCTTCACCACCCTTTTGTTCCGTAGCACCTGGTTGCCCGGACGCTCCTAGCATATGTGGAATGCTGGGGCCGTACACGTCCGCATCCATCAATCCGACGCGGCACCCGAATGAGTGCAGCCCACATGCCAGAGCCGCAGCGACCGTGCTTTTTCCGACTCCGCCTTTACCGCTTCCAACAGCGATGATGTTGTGGACCTTCAATCCGATTCGACCACCAGCATCTTTTCCGCGGACAGTTGACGTTATCTTTACGTCAACCGATTGACCTTCGCTGAGGCTCGGAGAAACTTTTTCGGTGACCAACGCAATTAGGCGTTCCGAATCCGGGTAAGCTGGTGTCGGCAACACAACGTTAACTGTGAATACGTCGCCATTCTGCTGTGTTTCGCCCAACATGCGGAGAACAGACAGAGGTTTCCCGAGTTCAGGGTCAATAACCTGAGAGGCAAGGTTGCTTACTTGTTCGACGGAGGCCATACCCGGTCTTTTTGCTATTTTCGTGTGTGAACGCGGTCAGCGAGCTCCCCGCGGGACGCTCTGTAGACATCGTAGGCAAGCGGTAAAGCAGATCAACACTGACAGACCGCGAACTGTGCCGTTTCGTTCATCCGAGACCGAAATTTCCGCTTGTTTCTCACCGCAGGAATCTGAGACACAGCCGATGGCAAATGCCGGCAGGATCGGGCTGAGTTCCTTAGTCGCAACAACAGATCTGTCGCAGGGGCAATGTTTTCGGCGGCTGGTTAATTCCGGCGACTGGCGGCTGGCCGTTTTGATGTGCGAAATACCGCTTCTCGCACGGCTGCTGACCTACGATCGGTGCCGCCGAACGCGTCGGGAAAAAACTGAAAGAAGTACTGGTTGGCAAAATGCTGCGGTGTGACACGTGGCGTCAGGCGAACTACGGGAAGGCCAATGTTGCGATTATCGCATTGATAATTGCTGGCTGAATGTGTCAGCCAGCAATCGTCTGTTCAGGCAACTAAGTCATTGATAGTTTCCGAGACTTCTTTGCCGACTCTTCCACAACGTCGAAGCTGACCGGATCTGTACCGTCTTCGTGACCGTTATAGTTGATAGTGATCTCATCGCCGGGATGAATGTCTGTTACTGAAGAGAAGACCTTTGTCATACGCCCAATGTCGTCATAACGTGCATTGGGTTTGTAGGAATGATTGTACATCGAGCCAAATCCCAGCGCCAGCGCCACCTTTCCTCGACCCCATTCGAATACGTAACGTTGAATTACGGTGTCTGTGTTATTGTTCATAACGTCATCCTCCGGCATCACAATTACCGGGACACGTTCGAATTCTGTTCCTGCTGCAATAAACTCGCGTGCGAAAACTCCACGTCCTTTGCGTGGCGTGTACTTAATTTCGATTGATGGAGAGGTGTGAATCGGCATGAAGATTTAACCGTGTGTAAATTAGTGCTTGAGACATGGGGACTAAAAATCGCGAGTTTGATGTCGCAGATTTCCATCCATAAACGTGGCAACGACTCGTCCGATCGCGGAACGGCCATCAAACGGAGTATTCGCACTTCGGGACAGAAATTCTGAGGCATCGATCGTCCATGATTCGTCTGGATCAATCAGTGTCACGTCGGCTGTGGATCCGGGAGAAAGGGTCCCATACGGTACACCCAGCAGTCTTGCTGGTCCGATTGTCAGACATGATATCAACTGCGACCAACTGATGTGTCCTGGCCCGATAAGTGCTTCTGCGCAAATTGCGAGTGTGGTTTCTAATCCGCAAATTCCGGATGGCGCGACATCCAGTTCAACTGATTTTTTCTCGATCGCAAACGGCTGATGATCTGACGAAATCATAGAGATGGTTCCATCCTTCAGGCCTTCAATTAACGCATCGATATGTTGCTGAGTTCTTAAAGGGGGATTGCACTTATAAAGCGTGTCGAAGGATCCCATCACTTTGTCTGTTAGCAGTAAGTGATGCGGCGTTACGTCTGCCGTTACGGCAACGTTTCGTGACTGTGCCAGACGAATACGTTCAACGGCGTCCTGCGATGTGACACACATGATATGCACGCGTCCATCCGTCAATTCCGCCAAAGCGATATCGCGACTGGTCATAATATCGTTGGCCGCTGCAGGAATGCCTCGAAGGCCAAGTCGAGTTGATTCGAAGCCTTCATGCATGACGCCGTCTTCGGAAAGTTCCGGAACCATGGAATGATGCAGAATCGGGCAATTGAACATCCCTGTGTATTCCAGGGCGCGCCGCATCACTTCGGCATTACCGATAGGTGACTTGGCGTCAGTAAAGGCAACCGCTCCGGCCTGCACTAGCTGACCAATTTCTGCCAGCTCTTCGCCTTTGCAACCTTTGGTGACGGCACCCAGAGGAAACACGCGGCAATTGCCCGCTCGCTCTGCCTGGCGATTGACAAATTCCGCAGACCCGCGATTGTCGACTACCGGATTTGTGTCCGGCATTGCCGCGATTCCCGTGTATCCGCCTGCAAGTGCAGCGGCGGTCGCGGTTGCGATGGTTTCGTCTTCTTCAAAGCCGGGTTCGCGCAATGCGACGTGCGGGTCAATGAATCCTGGGCACACCAGCAGGCCGACTGCGTCGATGATGCGATCGGCCTCGATGTTCGTTCCCTGTACTAGTATTTCGGCGATTCGTCCATCGACGATTAGTACATCTGCTGGCCCGTTAATATCATTGGCGGGGTCAATGACCGTGCCGTTTCTGATCAGCAAACGCATTAGTTGCCCGCTTTCCTGGCCAGAAGGTAAAGGCATGCCATTCGAATAAGCAGTCCGTTGGAAACCTGATTGAGAATTACAGAATTTGGCCCATCGGCGACTTCGGGCGTCAATTCAACGCCTCGATTAATTGGCCCCGGAGCAAGTACCAGCAGATTTTCTTTTGCTCGTTTGATTCGGTCGCCATTCATGCCAAACAGATTAGCGTACTCAGCTATCGATGGGAAAAATGCACCTCGCTGCCGCTCAAACTGCACGCGAAGCAGATTCACACAGTCGACTCGAGGTAGAATTTCGTCCAGGTTATAAGCGACTTCAACGCCCATTTGACTGATCGTTTTAGGAATCAACGTGGCTGGTCCGCAGACAATTACCTTAGCTCCCAGCTTAATCAGCCCGTGGATGTTTGACCGGGCAACGCGGCTGTGTCTGATATCACCGACAAGGGCCACCGTCAGCCCTTCAATCCGCTTGAGTCTTTGCCTGATTGTTAGAATATCAAGCAAACCCTGGGTTGGGTGTTCGTGAGTTCCATCGCCCGCATTGAGAACTCCTGCGGCCAGATGGCGAGCCAGCAAATGCGGCGCACCAGGCGTGCGGTGTCGGCACACCACAAGGTCCACGCCCATGGCCTCGATGGTCAAAGCCGTGTCAATGAAGGTTTCACCTTTAGACAGGCTGCTGCTGCTGGCAGAAAAATCCACTGTGTCCGCGCCCAGCCTTCGGGCGGCGATGTTAAAGCTGGTTTTTGTCCGAGTCGAATTTTCGAAGAACAGATTCGCAACCACGGTCCCATTCAACAGATTCAGTTTTGTCGAGCCTCGGTCAGTCAAGGCGCCGAACTTGTCTGCCAGGTCCAAAATAGTAGTGATTTGCTGGGCAGACAGGTTTTCCAAACCAAGCAGGTGCCGCTCGTTCCACGGCGCTGTCGTCTTGATTTCGTCAACGATATCCGTCATGTAGAAGCCGATTTATCTTTGGTGACAGTTTTGTTCTGGTGACATTGTCACGTTAGCGGGCTGTCCGTTGCGGGCCGCGCAAAATTTCACCGACTTTATTTGCCTTATGGCGTGACTTCAATTGCTCAGGCCGAATCCTCCTTTCGATTCTTATAAAAAGACAAGCGGCACTCGTAAGAGTGCCGCTTGAAGTGCGTTCATTAGAATCTTATTGCAGTGTGCACCCAGATCAAGTGGTGTTCTGCTGTATTTGAATTAGCAGCAATGTACGACTGGAATTGTCTCGTTTCAATCTTCGCTTAGTTGGCTGAATCTGATTCCGCCACAGGAAGTGGTCGAATCAGCGTTACGCCGTGCCGAATGTAGGTTCCTTCTGTCGGGCCTGGCTTTGTGACATTCAGCCTGGCGTCAATGAAGTCAAACTTGCCGACAATTCGACCTATACTTGGAAGCATTTGCAGAAAGTCCTGCACTGGCGCAAGGTCAGGAGCGTTATTTCCAGCTCCAGCCATGGCCATAATCATTGGCAGCATAGCACCGACCTGCTGAAGTCCCTTGGCCGTTTGGCGGATGGACTCGCCCGTGTTGCTGAAGCTGATTGAATGGACGGGGCCGTCTATTTCGAGCCCGAACTGTTTAAATTTTTCACTGTCAGCGAATGTCTGGCTCTCACCACCCCGAGTCAGCAATACCGTTTGCACAGCGTCGGAGTGGCTACCCATCGCCATCCATCCGTCCCGAAAGCCGTAGATTGGAGTCAATCCGCCCATCATTGCGAAAATCCCCGCCTTAACTTCCTGAAAGCCATCCAATGATTCAGATTGTTCCAATGCTAAGCCTTGAGCTTTGACCTGAGGAATTTGTTGTAGTGCTTCAATAGCTCGATGGAGAAGTTCGTCCACCCGTTCCGGATTGGTGCATCGCAAAAACGAAACCGATTTCGCCGACTGGCCAAACGGAGTCAGCGGTCCCGGCAGTGTGATTGACACTGATTCTCCGCTGAAACTCTGCAGCAGGTCTGCATCCAGATGTACATCAAGTTGATCCTGAATTTCGGCGAACTTGTCAAAGCCTTGTTGGCTTTCAGGAAACATCCGAGGAATTTCGGTTGTGATCCATTCGTAAAGTGGATGCAGATTTGCCCCGCCTCCCATGCGGAACCCACTGGCTCCGGCCGGGATCCAGCTGGCCCAGCTTTCAAACGTGTTCTGACTTCCCGCCATTTTGCCCAGCAATGTGCCGGACGCACCAGCTGTTGACTTGCCGAAGCTGGCGGAAAGATTTCGGTTTCCGTCCGTGTATCCAACAGAGATTTCGTGGTCGACAATATTGACTTCGTTCAAGATCGTTTCGAAATGCGATGCGACGCGCAACGCGTTTTCGTTTCCGACGCTAACTCCCTTAATGAAACCGACAACTCCGTTTAACTGCTGCATCAGAGTCTTGCCATCGAAGAACACCAACGCATCTTCTGCTTCCGGCAGATGACTGAGTGCGACGGCGACGCGTGGGTCATCGAACTTGGATTCAGCGCTGGGATTGTTCATGAGCGTCAGGCATTGCTTTGCCAGTTCCGGAGTCGAACTGAACACGAACATGTCACCATTCAGCCCGATCGTTGGTGCCATCGGTACACCGGGCGGCAATCGCATGATTGTCAGAGCCGTTTCTTCAAACGAGTCTGTTTCCAGTTTCAGGTTGCCGTTGGCAGCGCCTTCTGCCAGCTTGAACAGATTGGTGATGCCTTCAATTAAAGACGAAGCTCCGTCGTCTGGAAATCTGATCAACACAACATGCTGGCTGGCGACGCCTTCCATTCGTTGACCGTAGGCCACTTCCTGGACGTCGACCACTTTTTCCCACTTTACGGGTTTCATGGCGTTGAATAGCGTGTCGCGGACGGCAACCATCTGTTCGACATCGCCCTCGGCCATTCGAGCCTGCATGATCTGCATCGATCGTTCAATGATTCGAGATTTTTCGACTTCATCCCAAACGGCTTTCAGGTGTTGCTTCAGGTAATCGCGTTCCGGATTCTGCTTTCCGTAAACCGCCAGAAACGCATCTGGCGGAATTGCTTCTTTCAGATCACCAGCATTCGCCTGCCCGGAAATTGAAGGGCAGACAGCCGCAAGGAAAAGTGCGGCCGACGCAGCGGAATGTCCCCATGATTTCATGATTTTCATCGCGTTCCTCGTTCTGGAAGGAAAAGTTGTGTTCTGGTTAGAATCAAAGTCTGAATGACGCACCAACGCCGAAAGTGTGCTGCAGATCAATCTGTCTACCAAATTCAAACAAGATATATCTCATTCGCTAATTGAAGCAGTTTCCTGGTGTAAATCTGAATTCTCTACCAGGAAAATAAGGCGCCCCGCGAACGCCTTTATTCCGCGAGGCATATCTGCGACATACAGATCGGTCGAGGAAGTGGAGTGGAAAACGCCAAAGAATTCTTTGTGGGATGGGGAACGCTGGCGTTAATCAACGCTGGCATTGCTCAGGGGAAAAATCGCAGCGGCTTGGTTTGGTTCATTTTGTCATTGCCGTTGGGGCCGGTTGCAACTTTGCTGTTGCTGGAAAAACAACCGGACAATTCTGTGCGTTAGTTGTTTTGTCTGGTGCTTATTTAAGATCGTAGACGGCGAAGATTGGCCGCATCCAGCAGACTTTGTAATCTTTAGCTGACTAAGCGTTTCTTCTTTGCTTCGTATGTTTTTGTGGCTAGCACTATTTTCCATGCATCGTTTGCTCGCATTCCACCACAGTAGATTGCTTGATCGTCAGTTTTTGCTGGTCGACGAAAAGGTCTATCGCCTCGGTCGAACCGATGATAACGAAATCGCGGCTGTCTGGGACGATCGGATTTCACGTCAACATGCTACGCTGACTCCGTCAGAACACGGCGTGCATTTTAAGCTGTTGAAAACCGCATCAAACCCAGCGTACCTTGATGGCGAAAAGATCGAAGATCGAATTCTTAAGCCCGGCCAATCGTTTGTTGTGGGGCAGACGCGGTTTGAAGTGCAGCAAGTAACTCAAAGTGATTCGCCCCGCAGTCAGGTCCAGCAGCTGTCGATCGACCGACAGCAGCTTAAGCAGCTGCGCTACGATGACGCGGATAAGCGCATCGAAGTTCTTACCAGTCTGCCCGCTGTGATTAGAGAATCCGGAGTTGAGCGTGATCTTTACGTTCGGCTGGCCAACCTTCTGCTGGCAGGAATTCAACATGCCGAAGGCGTGGCAGTGGTCACACTTAGTCAGACGGGGCAGAAGCCGATTGTTCTGCATCAGGAACGTCGCTTTGAAGCCGATGGTTCGATTCAGCCCAGTTCTCGTTTGATCATCAATGCTCTGGACCAGCAGAAAACTATTTTACATGTGTGGGATGAATCCACAGACAGTGATAGTAATTATACGCAGCACACTGGTTTCAACTGGGCATTTTGTACTCCGTTTCCCGATGAATCTGGAGCGAAGGCCGCCCCTTCAGGTAAACAGGTCGGAACGAATCAACCTGCTTTGTACGTGGCTGGTCGCAGTCCTGGTGATGGTGCTAAGACAAACCAGCAGCGACTGCATGCTGATATCAAATTTACTGAATTCATTGCAGACATTGTGGGGTCTTTACAGCGGCAACGAGAGCTCGAACGCCAGCAGGCGGGACTTCGGCAATTCTTTTCGCCTCCCGTTTTGGAAGCACTTGGCAAAGACCTTGATACTTCGCTGCTTGAGCCTCGCGAGTGTGACGTCACTGTTCTGTTCTGCGACCTGCGCGGCTTTAGTCATCATGCGGAAGAACAGGCTGATAATCTGATGGGGCTGTTGGAACGAGTTAGTCTGGCACTGGAAGTGATGACCAGTCAGATTCTGAGGTTCGGCGGCGTGACGGGTGATTTTCAGGGTGACGCCGCGTTGGGTTTTTGGGGTTGGCCGATCAGCAGTGACGAAGCACCATTGAATGCCTGTCGAGCAGCACTGGCTATTCGTGAAGAATTTGCCAAAGCGCATGCTGATGCGGAACACCCGCTGACAGACTTTGAAACCAGTATTGGGATCGCTCACGGTCGAGCTGTCGCTGGAAAAATTGGCACCCGAGAACAGGTCAAAGTAACGGTGTTCGGTCCCGTGGTGAACCTCGCAAGTCGACTTGAGGGGATGACGCGGCAGTTGCACGTACCAATTCTGATCGACGCCAAGCTTGATGAATTGATACGCAACAACAAAGACAAGTTTGAAGGCCGGGTTCGCCGCCTGCTGCACGTGCTTCCATACGGCATGGAAAATTCATTGGTCGTGAGTGAACTTGTTCCCTCTGCTTCTGCCCTGCCCCAATTGACGAATCAGCACATCGCGGATTTCGAAACCGGTGTGCAGAAGTTTATCGATGGAAACTGGGTCGATGCGTGGCGATTCCTGCACACAATGCCGGCCGATGATCGGGCTCAGGACTTTCTTGCCATGCAGATCACTCAACACGATCGAACGGCTCCGAGTGACTGGGACGGTATCGTGCGGATTAAAAAGAAAGGCGGCTAACATTGCTGAACTTTCTGACTCAGCTGTTTGAAACGGGCGAGGTAATTGTTCCGCGGCACGACTCATCATCCCCTCAGGAATTGCGACGATTATTGGCCGAGTTCGACGCGATCAATCGGGAAAACTGGAACGGAACGGCTCCAGAGTTCGATGCCGTATCTGCCGCCGCGTCGGCAAAGGCAATGCTGTTGCTGTGTCAGACCGTTGTGTATCGTGAAATTGATGAATACACAGTTGAAGCTCGTCTTGCGGAAGTGGGGGCATCACCACTCCAGTCCGCTGCTGTGCATTACCGTGCGGACCTTGTATTGAGGTTTATTGCCGTTTGAAACGCGCAACGTCAGAAGATCGCGGGCTGGCTGTAGTCACTAAGTTCGCCAGGCAATGGCCACTTCCGTCAGTCGGCATTCCCGGTACGGTGCTGGATGAACTTCCGATTTACATCCGGGATCACGCAATCTTCGGCGCGTACATTGATCGAGTAATACAGCACGGCGATTTTCGCGATGTGGGCACGAAAGCGTTGCCACTGCGGTTAGGGCTGGCATTGGCGACTACCGGTTTCTGGCACTGAAACTTGCTGATGAACTTGCTCTCGAAGAACGTTCAGTTCGAAGTGTGCTTGGCACCTTAGTTTTCTAACGTTTGTCCGCGAAGCATGGCAAGACAACGTCGTGAACAGTTAGGGCAAGTTACCACAAAGTGCGGGCACTCGTAGTGAATGCCGTCAAGACTTTCGGCCCTGTCCTGTGGTTTCACTGGCCGAAACTCTACTCGAGTTTCGCTACATGATTTTGTAAAACGCTTTCGCGGAAACGTTTGGGATGCTCAAATAAAAATCGCAATTACCAGATAATGGCCTCCACGATTTCTTCAGCTGAATAAGCTGAAGTCTTTGGCACTAACAGGCACATGCCATTCGCATCGGCAGTGGAGCGTAAATCTGCAGAACCACCCCATTGGACAGGTGTTGCTGTTGTTCCCGTATTTGTATGCTCAAGTCGACTTGGGAAGTACGTGGGACGATCGCCTTTTACGGTAACTGGTTCCGTTAACGTTGCCTGAATATATCGGGGTTCGGGGCTTGGTGAGCCAGCAAATTTTCTGAGAGCTGTTCTGACAAACAATTCAAAACAAATCATGCTGCTGACAGGGTTGCCGGGAAGTCCAAAGACCCAGCAGGTATGGTTGTCGCGGTGCAACTGTCCGAACCAAAGTGGCTTACCGGGCTTCATTTGAATCTTGTGAAACACCTGAACAACTCCGGCAGCAGCAAGTTCCGACGGTACGAGATCCATGGTTCCGGCCGAAACACCACCGGACAGCAGCAGGAAATCGCATTCCAGTCCCTTTTGGATTTTGACGCTTAGGTCGGCTCGAGAGTCCTTCGCAATTCCCAAAGGAACAGCGTTTCCGCCAGCTCGCTGAATCTGGCTTACCAGCATGGGCTCATTCGAATTACGAATTCGTCCGGGCGTGAGAGGCTGATCAATTGAAAGAAGTTCGTCTCCAGTGGCCAGCACGCCCACCGTTGGGCGACGATATGTCGGCACGTTTGCGACACCAAATTCAGCCAATACCGCGATGTGTTGAGGTTCCAGTAGTGTGCCCGCTTTCATCAGTGGTTCACCTGATGTTGCAGTGGAGCCCTGTCGCAGAATGTGTCGTTCGGCTGCAACATCACTGCCGCAGACCGTTAACGTTTCCGGATGTGATTCATCAAGTTTGACACGTTCGATTGGCACAACACAGTCTGCACCGGCGGGAATAGGTGCCCCGGTCATAATCTGTGATGCAGTTCCCCGTTCGACAGTAAAGCTGGGAATTGTGCCGGCGGTAATTGTTTCCAGTACGCGTAGTTTTTGATCGCCAGTTCCGTCAAAGCTGGCAGAGTGCACGGCGAAGCCATCCATCATCGACTTATCAAACGGTGGTGAGTCGTGTGGTGTACTGAGGTTCTGGGCAAGAACCAATTGCAGGCAGTCCCGGAGATCGACATTGTTTGCCGTGGAAACCACAACATGATTCAGAATTGCGAGGATCGCTTCTTCGACGGTCAGCATAGCGCAGTTGAGTTTCGGGTTCGAGGGATTGGCTGTTTCGGCACGGCAGCATTGTAGCAATACTTAGGCGTTCCGGAATTTTAACTCTTCAGCGAACGCAGCATTTGAAAATGATTGCCCCAACGGCTCCGAAATGTATGTCAGTTTTCCATCAACGGTCAAAGGTGATGGCTGTAAACGAAAAAAACACCGAACGCCGTCGTGGCATTGCAGTGTGCACTTTAGATAGTCTTGAATTTACTTTGCCGTAAATCGCGCTGGTCGGCGATTTCGGAATTTATTAGTTGCGATACAGTCCATTTACCGGGCTGTACGCTGGCCCATAGTTGTCTCGACCTGTAACACTTGGCGATCGGTATGTGGCCGGTGTGAATCGGTTGTTGTTCTGGCCGTTTAAGTTGTGCTGGCACTGTCCAGTCGAACAATTGCATTGACCGTCCGGGCAATTGCACTGTCCAGTTGGGCAGCTGCACAATCCGTTCACACAGTTGCATTGAGTGTTTGCACGATCTCCATGAACGTGGCCATCACGATTCGTGAAATCTGATTGAAGCCCGGTGTTCGGTGTGTTTTGATAACCTGTCAGGTCCCATCCGGAACTGGCCGCGCTTCTTGATTGGAACTCATAAGGGGCGTTCGCGTTTCGCGTTGAGGATGATTGATTTCGGAGTGTTGTTGAACCGTATCCTGTTGTCGGACGATATCCATTGCCTGCACTGTATCTATTTGCTGCACCGTATCCATTTGCTGCACCGCGCCCCGTTGTCTGTCCAGCGGTTCCCAGTCCGCAGTTGCCATAAGCACACTGGCCGGTTCCTGATTGCCGACCTGCACCGTAGGCTCCATTTGCGTGCATCGAGCGATGTCGAGTTTGTGATTGATCGGACCTTTGACCTGGACGCTGGTCAAGCCATTGCTGAGACCCTTGCGATCCTGCAGTTCCACCCTGGCGAAACTGGTCACCGTTAGACAACGGTTCCGCAGCATTTGCAGTATGACCGTTCGAATTGATGATGCCGGACAGGCAAAGACATGCAACTGCAGTGGCAGCACGAGTTCTTAAGCTTGAAATTTTCATGTGACGTTCCTTCGCATTCATTTTGGGAGATGAGTCGATTGACTGTTCTGCAGTTTCCATACTACAGATCGGTCAACAGCTACCAACGAGACGGCTTGATCAACTGATCGTGCTTAAACGTTCTGTGGTAACCAGACCAGTACTTGGCTAAGGCTGTGCCAATGTTCAGGGAATGCGAAATGCCAGCGTTTCTTAGATCAGCAGATATTCACGTGGTTGCTGCACGCGACTAGTGTTGACGTCAAACAGATACATGTGGTTGTCGATTTGTTGACGTCGCCATTTCGACGCAGGCGGTTTTAGTTAGTCACCTGCTCTAATCGCGAGTTTGGAATCCGGTGCGGTCGAACTACAATTGCGTGGGCAGCTCGATACTACCGATTGATGGACGTGATGACGTCATAGTCACCGAGCCGATGGACTTCTGCGTTCGCGAAGATTTCGATCATTCGGTTGTGGTGCCAGTCAGTTAGTTTTGACACCAGGTGAATGCGTCCACCGGGGCGGAGAGCTTCAACAGCCGATTGCAGAAACAATTCAGAAATGCGAAAGTCTGAATAATACGGAGGGTTGCACAGAAACAGATCGTGAGTTCCCGGTTCAGGAACGTTGCCGTTGGAATCCAGCAGAAATACAACGTTATCCGCACTATTTAATGCTGCCGTTCTTTCTGATGACTGAATTGCTCTGGCATGGCTGTCCACCGCAATGACTCGCGCCATTGGATAACGCAGAGCGGTGGCTGTTGCGACCGAACCGCAGCCGCATCCCATTTCGACAATGCTGCGAGGTGGTTTCTTGGACCAGCGTTTATCGGCTTCCAGCAAATTCAATGATCGAATCAAAGCGCGAGCTCCCGCGTCGACTCGCCGATGGCTGAAAACTCCAGGTCTCGATGCGCAGGGAATCAGACGTTCGCCGTCTCGGAATGCAAATTCACAGTCGAAGTTTTTCTGTTTGTTTGGTTTATCACTTTTGCGAGCGATGTAGCAAACGCCCTCTTTGTCTTTGATGATCGTCGTTCTCCCAAAGGTTTCCTTCAGGTGATCAAGCAGCCAGTGATCTTTGGGGTTGTTGGTCGAAATGATCAGGTGGCCCGAAGGCTTCAGGAGATTTGCCGCAGTCTGCAACAGATCGCGAGTAAACTCGGACGAGCCTTTCGAATCCGTTGGAAACACGATCGTGTCGTACTCACCAACCGGCGGATCAGGAGTGCAGAATAATTCGATTTTGGTGTAGTTGTTATTCGCGTCATCGTCATCTGACAGCGCATTTACGATGGCCGTCATGTAGAAATGTTCGCACGTAAAGATCTGCCAGTTCACTTCCGAACGCAGCCGAGTGAGGTGTTTTGCCAGAGCAGTTCCCGTTACCAGAATCAGGAGGGCTTTGCCTGGCTGGATTTGTTCTACCTGATCAAGAATCAATCGGTCAGAAATTCCTCGCGGCAGAGTGTCCTTATGGGATTTTTCCAGCTTAGGCATTTTACGTTTGGCTGAAGCGCGGCGTTTTGGTTTGTTCTGCTTGCCTGGCGGCATTCTACTGGACCTGTTTTCTGATACGTTATTAGAAGTTACTTATGTACGTCGCACTCAAAGGAGAGTGTTTTTGCCGCTATCGGCCGATTGTGACGTGTCCGGCAAATCGCCGATTAGTTTAAGAAACAAGGATGTCGAGAGTCCGGATGATGCAAACATCATGCAAACATCATGCACATCACCATAATCTGATATCGAGCCGCGGTTGCAGGGGGCACGTTCGCGAGCACCTGCCCTGTCATCATCCCTGGAATGGCAACCAATCCAACAGCAAACAGCGAATTTGTAATCGGAATCAAGGAAGCTTGCAGAGCCGCTTTTCGAGCCGCAATGCCGTTTGAACCTCGTCCTAATTCCGCTTCAAACCGATCCAGTGCAAGGCTCACTGAATTCATTGAGTTCGAGAAGATCATGCCAGCCAGAGGGATCATCTTTTGAGGCATGTACCACGGATCGAGTTGCAGCACTCCCTGTGTAATCACGACCAGTATGATTCCGCCGCCAAGAGCGATCGAAATCAATGCTCGCAGGAACAGCGTTTTGCGGCGGTGTAAAGCGATTCGAAGCGAGATCCAACTAGCAGCCAACAGCATAATTGTCAGCGTGCCTAAAATCACCAGCGGCGTATCGGACTCGAAAATAAAATGCAGTACATAGCCGATTAACAACAGTTGCAGCAGCATCCGGAAAATCGCATAGATCGACGTTTTGATCTCAATCGCCCACGCGTTCAGGATGAACAAGACGGCAATAGCTGGGATGAGCGCAATTGCGAGCCGATCAAGTGAAATCGTTTGCGTGGCAATAACCATGATGCGGTCCGAGACAACCAGAAAATGCCATCAAATAGCCGCATCGTCTGTTTGCAGCGAGGCTGGACGATAATGCAAAAAATGCTGCTGTGCCAATTTGCGGCACAGCAGCATTCTGATTCACTAAGACAACAACAATTCCAGGTCTTCGAACGACAGTTCTTTGAGAATACTTTGCTGATCGCCACCTTCCAGAATCGCATCTGCCAGGTCGCGTTTCTTCTTCTGAAGCTCTGCAATTTTTTCTTCGACAGTATCCCGACAAATCATTCGATATGCGAATACAGTCTTGGTCTGACCGACACGGTGTGCTCGGTCAATCGCCTGAGCTTCGACGGCAGGATTCCACCATGGGTCCAGCAGGAAGACATAGTCTGCCGCTGTCAGGTTGAGTCCCAGCCCCCCGGCCTTCAAGCTGATCAGGAAGACTTTACAGCTTTCATCCGCCTGGAATCTTTCAACGCATGCCTGGCGGTCGCGAGTTTGTCCGTCCAGGTATTCGTATTCGATACCAGCCGCGTCCAGATGCTGTCGAACAATGGACAGCATGCTGGTGAACTGTGAAAAGACCAGTGATTTGTGATCTTCCGCCACCAGTTCTTTCAGGTGTGGAATCATAAAGTCGAGCTTAGCGTATGGCTCAGATGCTTCGCCACGATTCAGCAACGCGGGATGGCAGGCCGCCTGGCGTAGTCGAAGTAAAGCTTCCAGGACATGCATCTTGCTTTTGGCCAGACCTTCTTTTTGAACGAGCCCAAGCAGAGAATCGCGATAGTGCAGTCGAAGCTCGTCGTAAAGTCGACGTTGTTCGTCTTCCATGTCGCAGTAAATGGTTTCTTCCAGCCGATCCGGCAATTCGGCGGCCACCTGTTTCTTGGTTCGTCGCAGAATGAACGGCCGCAGTCCTCGCGATACAAGTTGCCTTGAATCCGGGCTTTCTGGATCGGAAACATGGCTTCGGAAGGCAGAGCTTCGACCCAGCATGCCTGGGTTAAGAAACTCAAATATTGACCAAAGGTCGCCGGCGTTGTTTTCAATCGGAGTACCGCTCAAAGCCAGTCGATGCTTAGCACGCAGCAAACGGGATGCTCGGGCGATTTGCGAGGATGGGTTCTTGATTGTCTGAGCTTCGTCCAGAACGACGTAGTCGAATTCGTATTCCTTCAGAATGGTAATGTCACGGCGGACCGTACCGTAGGTGCTAAGTATGACGTCGTATTTGTCAAATTCTTCACGCAACGTGGCGCGTTCCATACCGGTGTAATCCAGTACTTTCAGTTCCGGAGCAAAGCGGCCGCATTCGTTATGCCAGTTGAAAACGAGTGACCGTGGTACCACGATCAGCGTCGGGCGGTTTACCTTCTTGCCTTCGCGATGCTTCATCAGCATTGCAATAAACTGAACAGTTTTTCCAAGGCCCATGTCGTCGGCCAGACAACCGCCGAAGTTGAAATCATTCAGGAAGGTCATCCATGAAAGGCCTTCACGCTGGTAATCACGTAGTTCGCCCTTGAACGAATCTGGCGGATTCACGATTTCGATTCCTGAGAAGTTCCGGAACCGTTCTCGCATTTCTTCGAACTTGTCGTCGAATTCGACATCTTCCTGCGACGACAGCAATGCGTCCAAAAGTGCAGCCTGCGAATTAGAAAATCGCAGTGATTCATCATCCAGAGTTCCCAGGCCGGAAATCATACCGATCTGTTCCAGCCATTCTTCCGGAAGAATGCCCAGCGAACCATCGTCCAGCCGGACGGTGGAATCTCCACGTTCCAAAGCCTGGAGTAATTCAGGAAATGCGACGGAGCGTCCTTCGAAGTCAACCTTGGCATTAACATCAAACCAATCGACGTCCGAACGAACCTGAAACTTCATCGAACCGGCCTGCCGCACCTTGTTTCCGTCGGCGAAGACTTCCCAGCCGTTTTCTACAAGTTCACGAACAGCTCGCCCCAGATCGCGGCGAGGAATTTCGACGTCGGCATTGGTTGTCGTACCGTTCATGCGTTTGCGGAAGCCCAGTTCGCGCAGTCGCTCCCAACTGGAGTTTTCAAACTTCCGGTCTCGAATAATGCAGCGATTGTGTTCTCGCTGCACAACGGCCCAACGCGAATTTCGTCCGGCTACAGGAGTACCCATGTAATCGAAAATCACTTCTGCCGTCAGAGAATCGTTTCTCCATCGAGACATTGCTGGCGTGAAAATCTTTAGCGACGGAGATGGTACCGCGCGGATTTCTTCAAGCTGCAGTTCCTTCGGAAGTTCCAGACGTGGCAGCGCGGGGACATCCAGCAGGCGGTCAACAAAATCGTGTTGATCGGCCATTGGAACACTTAGGCTTTTTTCTTCGATCAGCATCTTCATCCATTCAGCGGCGCCAAAGTCGCGGAGCCGGGAAATGGAATCGGAAGTAATTACAAAGCCGCCAGGAACTACCAACGGAACTTCAGTAAGTTCCATGGATTCTTCATCGCGAACCAGCATGCCGGTCACTAACCAGCCGCTGCCGTCCGAATTGTGCTTTACTTTGACTGTAAGCTCCCAGGGAGCACCGTCGTCCCATTCCAGAGTCTGCTGAGCTTTTTCGTCTTCACTGGCAACAGCGAGTCGACCGGATCGGCACATTTCCGGAAGGATTAATGCGCCCAGTTCGTACGGTACATGAAACCGGTGAGCGGCCGCTCGTAGTTCGGCCTGTTGATTGGCCCAGTTGTTACGTTCCGGAATTGCGCCGGCCAGATACGACAGAAATACGCGGTCGTCTTCGTGTTCAATTTCGTCAAGTTCGCCGGGGCGAATTTTCAGCGGCTTAACCTTGCCCCATTGTCCGCTGGATCGGCGTTGTCGTTGAGACGCCTGAAGGACTAGCTTTTCGGCTTCGCGACTGGCTTCCAGATCGATTTCATAAAAGATCTGACGATCAAGTCCCTGCGATTTCTTGCCAGAACTTGTCGGAGCGCCCATTTCCTCGCCAAGGTTGGCCAGTTTGGCTTCCCATGGACGCAGTCGCGTCTCGCGAACCGGTGCAACGGCGACTTTCTTGCGAGAACCTTTCGGTCCTCCGCTGTCTCCATCGGGGTCGTAACCGGGCGTTAGGTCGTCAATTCGTATCGGCAGCGTTTTTTCGCGAGATACAAATGGGGCCAAGCGGCCGGGACGAATCCCTGGGTTGACGCATCCTTCGATGTCGGCGGTAAGCACGGTTGCCCATAAGTGCTTACAAGCCTTCGACTTGGCAAACTGGTCGCAGGTGCAAAACAGGGCGATGTCGGTTTCCTGATATCGCAACTGCGTCTGGTAGTCCACACCGTCAACGACAACGCCGAAAACATTCTCTGCGGTCACTCGAACAAGGGAAACCCGTTCCGCCTCAATATAGGCGGCGCCACGATGTCGAAGGTCAGCTCTGAAACGGTTTTGAAGAAGCTCCGCGAGTGTCATGTAATCCCTGGGACGTAATTTATGAGAAGCCAATGCTGGCTTAGGGTGAAAGATCTATTTTGGCGCCTGCGGCTCAGCGGAACACATTGTTTCCGAACGGAATTGTTAGAAAGGTGTAGTTCGCTGATCTTCGCCAAAGGGCGGACCGAAGAGGTTAACGCATTGTTGGTGTTCTTTGCCATAACAGGTCGGTGGATTTCACAATCCGGAAGCAAATGCTCAACGTTGGTGACGAAATCACTGATCAATGTACTAGAGAGTGCCCATAAGCTACATTGCGGCGTGATATGCGCCGCGATACCTGTTGATGCTGTATTATGAAGTTTCATCCGGGCGCGTGCTGACAAAGCACTCATTACCCTGCAGAGATACAAGATGACCGCGGATCTTCCCACAATGGACCGTGATGCGATCCTTCAGTGGATTCACAAAAACGTACCTGTCGCGGACTTTGAGGGCAAAAAAGTGTTGCTGATCGTTCCCGACAGCACTCGCACCGCTCCTTTGCCGATCTTGTTTCCCGCACTTCGGGAATTGCTCGGACCGGTTTCAAAAAAACTCGACCTAATGGTGGCACTGGGGACTCACCCGCCGATGCCCCAACAGAAAATTCGGTCGATGCTGGGCATTCGTGACGGCGATCCGTGCGACGATGTCGGACTGTATAACCATGAATGGGACAATCCCGACGCTCTGGCCACCATCGGGACCCTAAGTGAGGCTGAAACACGCGAGATTTCCAGCGGTGTGCTGGCTCAGGAAGTCCCCGTTCAAATCAATAAGCGTGTTTTGGAGTACGACGTGGCTTTGGTTGTGGGGCCTGTGTTCCCGCATGAAGTGGTTGGATTCAGCGGTGGAAACAAGTATTTTTTCCCAGGCGTATCCGGCCCGAAGCTGCTGAATTTCTTTCATTGGCTGGGAGCACTGATTACAAACGTTGGGATTATCGGCGTGCAGGATACGCCCGTGCGACGTGTGGTTGACCGTTCCGCCATGCTGATTCCCATCCAGCGACGTTGCCTGGCGTTTGTTGTCGCAACAGATGCGTCGCCATACGGCATGTTTTATGGCTCGCCGGAAGAGGCCTGGAAAAGTGCCTCGGAACTATCGGGTCGAGTTCACATTAAACGTTTTACTCGGCCGTACCGACAGGTGCTGTCATGTGCTCCGGAAATGTATGACGAGTTATGGGTAGCCGGAAAGTGCATGTACAAGCTGGAACCCGTTGTCGCAGACGGCGGCGAACTGATTATTTACGCTCCACACATGGAAGGGATTTCGATCACTCACGGTGCGGCCATCGAAGCCGTTGGGTATCATGTTCGTGACTACTTCACAAAACAGTGGGACAAATTCAAGGACTATCCATGGGGCGTATTGGCACACTCGACACATGTTCGAGGAAGTGGTGAATACAACAATGGCATAGAGACGCCTCGAGTGAAAGTGACCATTGCTTCTAAAATTCCCCGCGAAGTCTGCGAGCGGATTAGCCTTGGATACCGCGACCCGGCAACGATTGACATTGAGTCTTTTGCCAACCGAGAAGATGAGGGGATTCTGCTGGTACGAAAAGCGGGTGAACATCTTCACCGTCTTGAGGAAGGCATCAGTACGAAGTATCCGGAATAGCGTGGCCGCAGTTGTTGATTTTTAGGACGAACAAACTGACGGGCACAAAAGGAGTACAGCACCGTGAATCAACTGGCTGGACACGAAATCGTTGGCGAGAGACAGATTGGCGCGATGCCGTCGACTGATCTTGTGCGGCTGTGGATAAACGCGACCTCGCGGATCGTTAAGTACGGTTTTGAAATTCGTTATGACGATCTCGAACCGCCTCGCACCGGCACGTTTGACGGGCTGACCATCACGATTGATCCCGATGTCGGATTTGAAATGCAGTGTTTTATCCTGCTGCATCTATTCGGTCATTCCGTGCAATGGGTGGCGCCATCTTTGCAGGGAAAGCTTGATGACTTGCAGAATACGACAGATCGAGAGCGGTTTCTAAAGGCGCTGCGCGATTACGAATTCGAAGCGGCACAGTACGGAATGGCTTTGTTGCACGAAGTGGGAGTGACGGATTTAGATCAGTGGTACAGCGACTTTGTGGAGACGGACTGGAAATACGTCCGACATTATTATGTAAACGGCCATATTCCGGATTGGACCGACTGCCGTTCAACAGGCGCTGAAATTATTGAGCCGCGTATCATTCCGGTATTGGAGCACCGAAAGGTTGCCGTTCGGTTTGCGTTTTAGGTGTGATGACGGTGTTCAGTCTGAAATCAGGGAATGCGAAATCAGGATTTGGCCACAGGCAGCGTCTGACGCTCTGGCAAATGGAAACAGCAAACGATGGAACCATTACTGTTCAAACCAGTGTTGAAGCAGATTCGCTGGGGCGGACGTAAGCTCGGATCGGTGCTGAACAAACCAATCGGCGATGCCAGTGACTACGCCGAGAGTTGGGAAATCACCGATCAGCCCAGCGGTCAAAGTATAGTTGCCAGTGGTCAGTTTGAAGGGCTGACACTTTCAGAATTGATCCGCGACCACGCTCACGAATTGCTCGGAAGACACGACTATCTGACTCAGTTTCCCTTGTTGATCAAGTTTCTTGACGCAAACGACTGGTTGTCACTTCAGGTTCATCCCAACGACCAGCAGGCTGTGAACTATAGCCCAAACGAACGTGGCAAAACGGAGGCCTGGGTAATTCTGCATGCGGAACCAGATAGCCAGTTGTGTGCAGGGTTAAAGGCGGGGGTCACACCAGAATCTTTCGAACGTCACCTTCAGCAAGGCACAATAAAAGAAACGCTGCATATGATTCCTGCCAGGGCGGGCGATTGCGTGTTCGTTCCGGCTCAGACTGTGCATGCTTTGGGACCTGGGATTCTTCTGGCAGAAGTTCAGCAACAGAGCAATCTTACGTTTCGCCTTTATGACTGGGGCCGTATGGGCAGCGATGGCAAACCTCGACAAATTCACGTTAATGAATCACTGTCATGCATCGACTTCGAGCGTGGCCCCGTAAATCCCGTGACGTCCGTTGAGCTTTCTTATGGCGACCATCACTTTGAAGAACTTGTTCGTTGCGGCTACTTCGTGATTCGCCGTCACAAAGCCGTCGACGATTTTTCTCTGAAGCTGGATGATCGATTTCGAATCCTGATGCTGCTGGACGGAGTGACTGAACTTGTTACCTACGCGGGAACATTGCGAATGAAGAAAGGTGACACCGTGTTGTTACCGGCCGCGATTTCAGAAGCGTCATTGCAGCCCAAAGGCCCCATTACGTTGCTCGAAATACTGCATCCCTGAATCAGGCTGCTAACTGAATATGGCGTCCACAGGCTTTCCTTTGCCGTCGGTGGTGACGTAGAACGGCCGCCGTTCGATGTCGAGCGACGTGCGAGAACTGATTCCCATGGCTTTGAAGATCGTCGCATGCAGGTCTGTAATTGAGACGGGATTTTCAATCGCAATACATGGTCGCTCGTCAGCCGTTTTGCCGTAAACGAATGCCCGTTTCATACCTCCGCCGAACATCACGACGGATGTTCCGCCGGTAAAGTGTCGGTGCAAACCATAGTGCTTCATTTCTTTCAGAACGTCGGTTCTGGCACGCGATTGATCTTGTGCCGTGCTTCCCGGCACGCCTTCGATAATCATGTCTCTACTGAATTCGCTGGCGATGACAACCAGCGTGCGGTCCAGAAGATTTCGTTCTTCAAGATCCAGAATCAACTGAGCAATTGGCTGGTCAATTTCAGACTTCATTCTCACAAGAGTTTCGTGTCCGCTTTCATGAGTGTCGAAATGCACAAACGGAATGTACTCGGTGGTAACTTCAATAAACCGGGCACCCGCTTCTACCAGTCGCCTTGCCAGGTGGCATCCGCGACCGAAGCGTCCCGTGTCGTATTTCTTGCAAATGTCGTCCGGTTCCAGGCTTAAGTCGAAGGCGTTGCGATGATCGGAACTCAGCAGCTTATGAGCATTGTCCACTGATTTCAGCATGGACTGAATGTGATAATCGCTGACAAGGTTCGGGTCAGCTTTGGCTTCGATCAGGCGTTTTAAAACTTCATAGCGTTTTCCGAATCGGGCAGCCGTCATTCCTTTAGGCGGGCGTACCGATCGAGCGGCTTCTTCCGGGTGTGGCAAATTGAATGGGCCGAATTCCGTACCCAGAAAGCCAGCCGTCGTGAACGCTTTCAGTTCTTCGGATTCGCCGACTCCCTCCAGCCGTTGACCAATGTTGATGAACGGAGGGATCACTTCGTTGCGCGGCCCAAGAAGCTTGGCCATCCAGGCACCAATGTGAGGAGCGGCCACTGTTTGCGGCGGCACGTAGCCCGTGTGCCAATGATACTGATGTCGCGAATGCAGGATGTTTCCGAGATCGGCCTGCACTGCGGAGCGAATCAATGTTGCTCGATCCATGACCCTGGCAACGTTCTCAAGCCCTTCAGAAATCTGAACCCCATCGATCGCGCAGTCGATTCCGGGAAACGTGCTGATGATCTTTTCGACTTCCAAACCTTCTCGATAAGGTTCGTAGCGTTTTGGGTCAAACGTTTCCGGAGCCGCCATGCCTCCAGCCATCCACAGAATAATGCAGGCGTCTGCCGTGGGCGTTGGCTGTTCGATTTTGTGGTCTTCGTCTGCACGTGAGTTCGGCGCACCCATTGCCAAACTGGCTGCCGCGCCGGCGGACATGGTCTTCAGAAAGGAACGTCGTGATTCTTCTTCAAACGCCTGGAATTCGTTCATGGGAAGTCTCTATTCAAACATGCCGATTGATTAAAACTGCGACGACGGAGGAAGGTGGTTTTGTGGCAGGGCAGCTGGAAGAATGCTGTTTATTTTGCCAAAACGGCTCAACGAAGCGAGCAGCTGTCGCGAACATAATTCTATGATTAAAAGACGGTAAGTGTATCAGGCATACACGGCCGTTTGCAGTCCGGTCGCAGATTCTACACGCGTCGCGATCTTTTGCAGTTGGGTCTCAGTCAATGCCGTTACAAATGATTCTGCGGGCTGCCGAGCCACTGTGTAGATTTGCACGAGTTCTAACTTGCCTCCGGCGGAGAGTGTTTCCTGCAGTCTTTTGGCGTATTCATCAATTTCATAGATGGCTGGTGGCACAGCATTCACGTTCATAAACAGGCTTTGAATGACCAAAGGCCTGATAATCGCTGCTGCTGTAATGTTGTCAGTGATTTGTCGGAATGGAATGGATGTTCGCTCGATCTGTTTGAAGTACTCTTCCGTCCCGGCGTCCAGTTTGGCCCAGATTTGTCCGTTATTTGCGTCCAACAACGCTAGTCCTCGCTGAACGTGTGGCCGGTGAAACATCGATGCATTTGTAATTAGAACCATGCGGACTTCCGGCGCGGCAATCTGAGATTTTACTTCAGCGGAGCGTTGGATAATTTCGTCGAAGTTCCGAAACGTGGTGGGTTCGCCGTCGCCGGAAAATGCAATGTCGTTCAATCTTCGCAGGTGCGGCGGTGTCGCGGTGAACTTTGGGTGTTCGAACAATTCGCCTGACGTTACCAAGCTGAGCACAGCCTTCAGTTCGGAAAGCAATTGATCCATTTCGACGAAGCGAGTTTCTGATTCGCTGCGGCGATCGACCTGGCAATATATGCAGTCGAAGTTGCAAACCTTGTCGGGGTTGAGATTTACGCCTACAGAAACGCCTTTACTTCTTCGCGAAATCACCGGGTAGACAAACCGGTTGTTGTCGAACAGGCGGCTATGCTGGCGGAAAACGTCTGTTGTGGACTCGGTAGAATCTGCCGGTGGATCAGAGTTCATGGACGTGTTTGATTTCCTGTGAGCGGCCACGTGACGCGGAATGGAGGGTTCGTGTTTACCGAAAACGGCAGTAACTGGTATTTTTCGGATACAGACGCCATTTGACCAGCCAGAACTTCAGGCTTGCCAGCACATTCCACAGATGGAAACAGATCATGCCAATTCCACGCCTCGTTTTGGTTTCGTTAGCCGCTTTTGCAATGCTGTTTTCGCCTGGATGCGGTGTTTCGACTCAATCAACCGTTGGTTCCGCCGACAGTGATCACGATCTGCTTGGCGGTCTGCTCGGTGATCTGGATCTGACCGAAGGTCGCCCCGCCGAAGCGAGCCGGGAACTTGTCGACGTGGCGGATTCGAGTCCTCCGACGGCCATGGCGGTGTCAGAAAAACTGGAACTCCGCCTTGAACGGGGAACTCGATTTCCCATCGTAAAGACCATCAAACAGAATCTGGTGCAGAAGTCTGCTGAATTTCCCGCCAGTGCTGAGACTGAGCTTCAAATGCACATGGTGATCGAAGTTAGCGATGTGAATGAGGACGCCATTCTGCTGTCTGTGCAATATTCCCGGATATCCTATCAGCACGATATCAACGGGTATCGCATGGCTTACGACTCGCAAACGCATCAGGGCCCTGTTCCGCAGGAGATTGCTCCTTATGCCGGCATGGTCAACAACGGCTTCGCTTTTTGGCTGGGACGCGACAACACAATTCAGCAATTGGTCGGTTATCAGGAATTTCTGCAACGATGTCTACAGCAGGTACCCGTCGAACAGCGCGGCCAGATGCTGGCTGATATTTCGGCAAGATTCGGGGACGATGGCGTTGCCAATTTTGTGGACGACACCATCGGATTGCTGCCGTATGACCGTTCTGTTGATCCGAAATCTGCCACTCGAGTCGCCGTGGGTGATGTCTGGACGCGCGAACGTCGACTTATGCAGCCAGTTCCGGTTCAGATGACATCGACCTGCCGCCTGCTTGCTCTCAATGATCGTACCGCAGAGATCAACATCACGGGGACAATTGGAGATGCTCAAAACTATGTAGGTGTCGGTTCGAATCAGGCGGCTTCTGTGCAAATTACCGGTGGACGCAGTATGGGATCATGCATTATTGATCGCGCCACGGGGTTACCACTGCAGTTAAATCGCAGCATGTTTGTCAGCATGACTGTGGTAACGGCAGAAGGCCAGAGTGTTCAGCAGGACAAGCGTATTGAAACGACGATTCAGGCGTTTCCGGGTGCTCAGCGACCAGTTGTTGCGTCGCCGCCGATTCAGCCATCCTCGACATTGGTTCAGATGCCCGCCAGTGTTGCGAACCAAATAGATCTCAGCGCCCGGCGGCCTCAACAGGCTTTGTCGCCAGGCCCCCGGGCAAATTATGGGACGGGAATTATTCAGGCATCCGGTCAACAAACTGCGAATCCGAACAATGGTGTTTCGCAAATTCCCACGCCGGCACAACCACGCGACACTTCGCATCTGACGTCTACAGCAACCGCTGTGTATCCGCCGGAATAACAAACAGCCGGAATCGTTTGTGTTGTCGTAAACAGGCCGTGCGAATTTCCTGCAGCGTCCACCGTTTTTGCATTCGCCGCTGCGTGCCGAAAAAGTGTGAAGTCTGATCACGGCGTACTCTGCTGGTTCTGAAATTTGTACGATAACAGAACGGCAGAAGTCGTTTGGCAGCCAAGAACCAGACTCGGCGCTGCCACGAACATCAAGAGATCCTGTCGTTGAACGCCGTCGCTTGCAGAGAGGCCCAGGCCGAATTCGGCGTATTAGAATGATTAGTGACCGCCCACGCAGGTTTGGTTCGATGACCGCTGTTTCTGACAAGACAGGAACGGCGACGTGTTGATCCAATTTGCTTTAGTCAACGATGATTACAACACCGGTGATGTTATCGCGTGAGCCGCCTTCAAGGGCTGCGTCGACAAGCGATTCAGCAATCTGTTGCGGATCGTCAGCTTCGCCAAGCAGGTTCTTGATTTGGTGATCGTCGATGCCGTCTGTGACGCCGTCCGAACACAGGTAATAACGATCTCCGGTCGAGGGGCGTAGTTCGCATGCATCGGTACCTGCGGCACCGTCTTTTGTTCCAAGATACCGATACAAAACGTTTCGATACCGGTGAGTCTTGGCTTCTTCTGCGTTTATCGTTCCCGCTTCAAGCAATGCCTGAGTCAGTGAATGATCTTTTGTCAGCTGAGTAAGCTTGCCATTTCGAAGTTGGTAGACGCGACTGTCGCCCACTCCACCGACATAGAAATTGTCACCGGAACAAACCAGAAAGACGACTGTTGTGCCCATGTTTCGCACAGACGGATCGACTTCGCTGAGAGCCATGATTTCCGAATTGGCATGCGCAACCGACTTGTCGATCGCGGAGACAACCGTTTCCTTATTGTCTACTGAAAAGTCCAGCAGTTGTTCCAGCTGTCGCGGAATCAATTCAACTGCCAGCGCACTTGCTTTTTCACCAGCGTTTTGCCCGCCCATTCCATCGGCGACAATGAAGTAGCGTTGTGATTTGTCCACAACGTAGCAGTCTTCGTTGTTAGCGCGGTAGTTGCCCGTGATGCTCACGTGGCCTGTTCGAATTGAAACCATGGAGTAATCCGCATTGGCTCTTCAGGAAAAAGAGCTTCGATCTTTTCAGGTGAGTTGTTTGGTTGAGTTCAATTTTCGTTGGGCGGACCGCAAATCGTGTCGAAAACGTTGCGGATTCCCAGGGTGGTCGCCGAAATCAACATTTCACCGGCATCAAATCCAGCAGATGTCCCAAGTAGCCGATTCTGACTTTCGACGAGCTGAAAGACGCGTTGTTTTCCCGGAGGAAACTGAGTCTCGTAAGCTCTGATTGCTTCCAACTTCTGTTGCAGTGTATCGGAAATATCAGACACGAAACGCCCGCCTCCTTCCGGAAGACTGAGATTCTGCAGGCCCAGAGGGTACCAAATTTGCTTCTGAATACGATGAACCGGCAGATTTTCGAAAACTTCATCCCATTTCGTAAGTCGTGAATAAAAAATTGCAGCATCCGTAATCTGCATGGCCTGCCAGTGGTCTGGTGAAGCCATTGGCGTCTTGTCGGCAAGGCCCATCACCAGTCGCGGCCGATACTTTCGAAATACTTTCGCCAGGGCGACGCGTTCGTCAAACCCGTCAAACAGGCGGCGATTGGGCAGTTCCAGCGTGATTCGAACATGAACACCGAGGATTTCGGCGGCTTTCCGAGCTTCCTGCAGGCGGACTTCCGGGCCCGGACTTAGCGGAGTCGGCTCGCCATCGGTCAAATCGACAATGCCGACTCGAAAACCCTGTTTTACCATGGCAGCAAGAGTACCGCCGCAAGCAATCTCGACATCATCCGGATGCGCGCCGACCACGATTACATCCAGTGGTTCTGGCAATTCAATAGATCTGGAAACTGACACTGGTTCTGTTTTCCCCGGAAATAACGTTCGGCCGATGGATGGAAACAGTGTGGTTCTGAAACGCTCGATGTGCAATGCAGTGAATGCTGGTGAATACTGATTTTCATGCTTCTGCTGAATTCCCGGCAGAACATGAGCACTGAGTTATCCCCCACTGAGGTATCACTCAAAGACTGAGCACTCACAAGCGAACGCCGGTTCCGGTCTGCCGGCGCGGTTGCTGTGGTCGGTATCGCTCGTAACGCCCGCGATCTGAGGCAAGGCAAATGGCGTAACATGCCTAGCTCAGGCCGGCTGCAACGTGAATCTTGATCTGCCAGTGGTCTGGCTGGTGTTGCCAACCGCTGCGGAAAAACAAACGTAAGCTCAGAAACGTCGAATTCCAACAGTTGTTCTAGTTCAGGGAACGAGCTGGATCCCAGGATGCCAGGTTCGACGTTTGAGGAACAATGTAGAGTTCCACTCGTCGGTTGCGCTGTCGGGTTGGTTCGTCTGTGGTTGTTCCGAGTGGCTGGTATCGACTGTAACCCATTGCCGCGATGCGTTCTGGTGGGACACCAAGGCGTTCGAGTTCCATGATGACCTGATCTGCACGGTCAGTTGACAGATGCCAGTTTGTTGGGTGCTTTGTTGCCGTTGAGCCACGTGAAATGGCTTGATCATCGGTATGCCCCACAATCAGCACTCGCATGCCTTCGTTGCTTCCGGACATTACCTGGCTGGCAAATTCTTTCAGAATTGGAAACGCTTCGGGACGAATTTCGGCACTGCCGAGATCAAACAGCAGGTCTTCCGGAAACTTGTTCAGGCCTGTTAGTTCATCGTAGTTGAAACCGGGCACCTGAGCCGCCCGTGAGCCACCCGTCATAAGTGGATCTGACGAAGTATCCTTTAACAGATTCGCATATCGATCTTTGATCTGGCCGCGTTCCGCCATCAGGTTGTCAAGCCGTGTGTTTGCCGTGGCAACCTGAGTTTCCAGCTGACTGAGTTGTTGGGCCAGCATTTGCCGGTCCTGCTCGAGAGCACCAATGGTTTGCTGGGAATTCTGTTCGGCCAGCATTAACTGTTCGTTTTCAGCGAACAGTTCCTGCGACCGCAGTTGGCTCGCGGAAAGTTTTGCATGGTGAGCTCGCGGCCCGATCAGACAACAACCACTCAAACTACAGCAGAGAACTGCAACGGCGGCTGAATTTCGAATTGATATTAACATGGCAGACTGCTTTGGCAGAACTGATAGGAAAAGAGAGATCGACAGCCCAGTTGGCTCAGCAATCTCTGTTTGTTTTTCAACGCCATCTGCAAGAACTGATGAACGTGAAAAGGAGGGACTGTTTTTTATGATGCGAGCGACTGTAGGCCTACATGCCTTTAGCCTGTTTTGGGTAACACCGCATTACTTCCAATCGTGATCGGGAGGGAATGAGGCATTTCACTGCAGTTCCTGCCGATGTGGGGGTGGGACTAAGCAGGTTCAGCATGCGGGGAATGGCCGTGTTTCGGCAAAATCTGCCACACAGTTTTTTTTCGCCAATCATAGCGGGAGGTGAGTGGTGATATTGATTGGCTTTTTACTGCCAAGTGTCGCCGTAATTGCTCCGGATTCCGCCGTGAAGTAAACTGCTTTGCTGCCCGCGTAGATAAGCTCAAGATGCTTGCGGATTGCCGTATCGCGTCCACTCACAATGACGTGAGTCGGATGGATCGCGTTGGCGACAGCTTCTGTATTTGATGCTCGTGACCCGTGATGCGGGCTCATCAGCACGTCAGCCGCTTTCATATTTGGCAGAATGTGATCTGCTCCGACTCCTTCCAGATCGCCCGGTAGGACAATGCTGTGACCTTGAAAATCAATCCGAACTACCAGCGACCGCTCGTTGTCTTCCGTGTCGGGCTTCAGCTGGGTGCTATCAGCCTGCAAAATTGTGAGGTCAGCTCCATCAATGCGGGCGTGGTCGCCATGCCGGAGAACGTGTACATGCACCCCGGATTTTTCGGCCAGCGCGACAACGGCCTGCATTGACGCAGATTCTGAACGAAGTACGTCCGCCGAAGTCATCAGTTCCCCGACCGGTATTCGAGTCAGAATGTCAGCCACAGCGTTGTAGTGATCCATATCAGCGTGAGACACAATGATTCCGTCAATTCGGCGAACCCCTCGGGTCCAAAGGTAGCGGCAAACAAGTTCAGCAGTGCGACCCCCTCGATTCATGGCTCCGGAATCGACCAGCAGAACTCGTCCGCCAGCAGTTTCAATCACTACGGCATTTCCGTGTCCGACCGACAGAACTGTACATCGTAGTTCTCCGGTGGGAACGTTTGCTGACGGTAACCAGAACGCGGCTATCAGGCACAGCAGCAGACAGCTTGTTGCCAGATTTCTAGTCGACCCTCGCTGCAAGAGCAGCACCGATATCAACAGCATGTAGTAGCACGGAATAAACCATGCGCCAACGTCGGGAACATAAGTGTGTCCGACGTTGATTTTTGCAGCGGATTCAACAATCCACACGAGACCGCGCAGTAGTCCGGAAAAAATAATGCCCGGCACCGACGCCACGGCCGGCCACTGCAGCATCAGCATGCCGGTAAACATCGTGACAAAGCCAAAGCATAATGTAACTGTCGTTGCGGGGATCAGAAAAATATTGACGACGAGGCCGATGGGTGAAACCACATGAAACGTTGACACAACAAGTGGAGTGGTGACGGCCAGAATAAAAAACATCCGCCAATAACTGACGGCGATCCAACCCCAGCACTGAACGGCGGCGTTCTTCAATCTCTCGGCAAATGTGATCGCGTCGGCAGGAGCGTCAGAATCATTTTCCGGGCCGGATTCCATGCGTCGCGCGACGCAGCCCAGTGCGGCCACAGACAGGAATGACAGCCACGCCCCGGTTTCAAACACCAGGTTCGGGGCCCAGATCAACATAAGCAGAGCTGTGACCGCGATCAATGCAGGCGTCCGCTGATTTCTTCCGGCAAGTTGTCCAACTACGAAAACCGAAAAAAATACCGCCGCGCGAACAACGGAAGGTCTCAGGTCTGTCACCATCGCGTACCCCCAGCAAATCAGAGCGGTCAGAAGTAATGCTCGTCGGCGTGGAACGATCAACGCATTCATTACTTGCATCAGAAACAGGCAGAGAATGCCAACATGCAGCCCTGAAATGGCCAACAGATGCATTGTGCCGCTGGCAATAAACGCCTGTTCTGTTTCTGCTGGCAACTGGTGACGGTTTCCAAGCAGCAATGCCAGGGCGACTGCCTGGACGTCTGCATCAACGCACGTGATCAGTGCTGAACGTGCAGATCTTCGCAGACGACTGGTGTACCATCCGGTTTCGAAACACGACGCCGGCTCAAGAACTTCAATGGCTTGCGGGTGTTTAACGTAAATTAAGCCGGAGATTTGGTGCCGCTCAAGGAACTTCTGAAAATTGAATTCTCCCGGATTAGCCGGAGGTCCCGGCCAGTCCAGTTTTCCAGTTAAACGGATGACATCGCCGGATGAGACTTTCGCAGCGGCATTTCCATCGACATACACCTGACATTTGCCAATCAAAGCAAGCTTGTTTTCTCCGGAATAGACAGCACTGATCTCGACAATAAATTGAGTTTGTTCTGACGCACCATAAAGTCGCGGCGAAAATTCAGATGTGGGTCTGACGCTGACAACAGGTACTGATTCAATTTTTGCTTGCAGCTGAACGGTAGATGGACCTGCCGCAGCCAGCTGTTTCAGCGTGGATTGCTGGTAGTCGTAATTGACAAGCTGCCATCGGCAAACGCCAAGACAAACAATGGCAATCAAAAGTGCTCCGGCAGCCAACCGCTGGCTGCCGGCTACGTGGTACCACGTAGCCATTGCCAGCCAAATGGCAAAAATCGCAAGGAAAAGATCCAATGCTAGCGGCAACAGCGAACCAAGATAGACGCCAACAACCAACGCTCCAGCGGCAAACACACTTGCTGGAACTGGCACTGTTGCCGTCCTGGATATCGATGGCGTCTGCAAAGTCTGCTCAGACATTTTTTTCCGCCGGATCTGTTGTCGATGAACGCTGCGGCGAATTCTGTAGCGTTGTTATGCAAGTCAGTGTGTTAGCTGCGAGTTCGTCCTTCAAGGATGGGTTGAAGTTCGTCAACAAAGTCATTCACGTCAGTGAACTCACGATAAACGGATGCAAATCGAACAAACGCCACTTTGTCCAGATCTCGCAGGGCATTAAAGACCAGCTCACCGATGTGCCTCGATGGAAGTTCTCGAAGCCCTTCTTCGTAGATTGAGGCCTCAACATCAGCCACAAGCTGGTCAATTTGTTCGTTACTGATCGGTCGTTTGTAGCACGCTTTTTCGATACCAGCTCTGATGCGATTGCGGTCAAAGGGTACTCGTGTGCCGTCCTTCTTAATTACCTTTATTGGTGATTCTTCTATGCGCTCATAGGTCGTAAACCGTCGACTGCACTCAAGACATTCTCGTCGTCGACGAATCGAATAGTCTTGGCTGTTGCGAGAGTCAATGACTTTCGTTTCATCGTTTTTACAGAAGGGGCAACGCATAACGAATACCCTCCACCAAAGTTCACTTGAATGACGGAAAGCCCCGTCAGGAAGTATCGACGGCAACGTCAGTACGCTAGCCATTGTAGCAATGGAAGCTTGCGGACTCTCAGAGAACGCCGAATCTTAGTGACTTCCACCAAATTAAAATACGCACGCTGCAGCGTCTACCGCAACTGTGGTGGGCTGGTCGGTCAAGATGTCCCGAAACGTCATCTTGACTGGTTTGGGTGTTTTGATGGAAGCCAGGTCAGGCTGTCGTTGACACCTGAAAGTTACGGCAGTTCCTGGTTATTTGAGTAGTTACAGTCAACGCCGGTTACTACCGTAACTCGAATCGCAAGCAAGTTGCCGCAGGGCTTTGAACAGCCTTATGTGGCTGGTTCCTGTAGGCGAGCGTGACGACAGGACACCGGCAGATCAGTTTTAAATGGCGGAATAATTCAGCCATTGCGTGATCAAGTTACAGACCACCTGAGTGCAGGAAATGGCAAAAACTGAGGCAGCCTTTGGCTTAGCGTTGGTTACCGAACAGTTCCGTCCAGTAGTAATTGTAGTTGATGTTGCCCGTGTCGTTTTCGAGATATTGATAGCCCACACCGATTTCAGTGAACACTGGGTTCAGAATGTTTTCCAGATGGCTTGGACTATCGACCCACGCCTGAACAACTTCTGCCGGAGTCAGCTGGCCGGCAGCGATGTTTTCACCAATGGCCTGATAGTTGTAGCCCGCATTTACCGCGCGGTCCCATGGTTGAAGGCCGTCCAGTCCGGTGTGGTTGAAGAAGTCAAGAAACGCCAGGTTTTGTGATTGTGTCTGCGCCGCCTGCTGAAGCTGCAGGTTTACGCTTAATGCCTTCAGCCCATTTTGTGTACGCACGATGTTTGTTAGCCGCACGACTTCGCTAAGGAAGTCGGAACTCGGTTCAGCTTGCTGTGGTGTGGAGAACGCGTCTGAATACGATGTTGTCGCATCGGCTGAATCAGCCGCGTTTGGCGCCACAGGAATGTCCTGAACGCTTCCAAAGTTGTTTGTGTTCGTTGTCGGTGGTGGACTGCTGTGAGGGGTGTAAGCGTCTGTCAGTTCCACGAGTTGATCATTGAAGCGAATTCGCTCTACGTTTCGAAGTTCGTTAATAACCTGCAGTCCGCTAAGTCCAGGTCCGGTCAGGCGGTTGGCCCCGTTGTCAAGATGGATCAGTTGATAGTCTGAAAGGTTCCCTTCATACACAATCAAAGTGTCAACGCCAGTGCCGCCATCGATAACGTTTCGTCCAATCGGAGCGTAAATCTGGTCGTCGCCGCCACCAGCATCAATTACATCGTCAGCATCAGTGTCCGCGATCCATTCACCCGCATTGGTTCCCAATATGTTGCCGCCGGACGAAGGCTGACTGGCAACTGGAGTTTCAGTAGCGGGCGAAAGGCTTGCAATCTCAGTTGCCGCACTATTCAACGACAGAATGCCATCGTTAAAAAGAATTCGTTCCACGTTCAGCAATGTGTTATTCACCTGGCTGTCATTCAGCCCGCGACCGGAAATAAACACGGAACCATCCGCCAACTGCTGAACGGCGTAGTCTGCTCGTAAACCTTCATACACGACAAGAACATCATCGCCAGAACCGCCGTCAATTGTGTTCGTTCCAAGGGGGGCATAGATTTCGTCGTTGCCGCCACCAGCAAAGATGTTGTTGTCATTGTCGTCGCCAGAAATCCACTCGCCGGCATTCGTGCCCTGTATGACGGTTGCCGACATCAGGAGCATCGGTTCAATCGATTCGATTTGGGCAATGCTTCTTCTGGATGTTTTGTGCATTTCAGGCTGTCCGATTTGAGTTTGAAAACTCAAGTGCAATGGGGTCGTACACTCAGACATTACACAACGTGCCGAGTGACAGTCACGACAGAATGTTTACGAAGTTCGACAGGCCTTTGATGAGATGGCGATTTTTCCGCATTTGTCGATGTGTTGCAAAAATGAAACGTTCGGTAGTTGGCGGGCAGGGAATTTTAGAAAATGCAGATCCTGTCCGATGATCGATTTCGAGGCTGACGGCGAATTCGGCAAAAACTGCTCAGGTCTCACCTAATTAAGTCCCGCTATTACTGCGATGTTCCCGGAAGCAATCGTTGAATTTGAGTGCAAAAAAACCTTGTGTTTTTAGCGAGGAAATGCGGTTAGTTCCGTGTTTTTGGAGATTTCCGTTTTGTCTGGTAAAAGACATGCGTTTGGCAGCCGAATAATTTCTCTGAATGATTCTGTCGCGTATGGGCAGGAGGTATTGCTATTACGGACCCATGAGGGTAGCGTCACCAGAATCTGAGTTTGATACTGGCTCCATTTGAGTCGTTCGGACCAATTGGTGTGGGTCACAGCATTCTTGAAGACGGATTCGTCAGCTCTTGAGTTCTCCTGCAGCAAGCATCTTTTTTGATGGAAATTCGGATGGAATTCGAGTTTTCAAATTCAGCGTTTCGGAGGCTGCCGCTGTGGCAGCAACACGGGTGTTTTCGTAGTTGTAGAGTTCAAGGGTTTTGTGATGAGTAAGAACATTTTTGTTGGTAGCCTGGCATGGGGCACAACCTCAGAAGGCCTGGAGCAAGCTTTTGCCCAGTACGGCGTTGTGACTTCCGCTAAGGTCATCAACGACCGTGAAACGGGGCGATCCAAAGGGTTCGCTTTCGTTGAAATGGAGACTGGTGGCGACGAAGCTATCCAAGCTCTGAACGGTTCAGACCTTGATGGCCGTCAGATTGTTGTCAACGAAGCTCGTCCTCGTGAAGAACGTGGCGGCGGCGGCGGTGGCGGCGGCCGTGGCGGTGGCGGTTACGGTGGTGGTGGCGGCGGCGGTGGCGGCTACGGCGGCGGCGGCGGTGGCGGCGGCTACGGTGGCGGCGGCGGCGGTCGTGGCGGCGGTGGTGGCGGACGAGATCGCTACTAGGTCGAACATCATAAGCGACAGGTACCAACGACTGCTCCTGCTTTAGGATTCGTCGTGAATACATCAAGGTGGTCAGCAGCAATGCTTGCCACCTTTTTCTATGCACCTTTCCTAACCTAAGTCATTGTTTGGCGGGACAGTCCCTGGCCCCACGACAATTTTCCGTTCAGGTATGCGTCTGACTGACAAAGGCGTGACGGTCGCCCGGCGCACTATGTGCTGTCGCTCGCGTGATCTAGCCTCAAGCCTCAAGCGTTTGCGTTTGCGTTTGCGTTTGCCATTTTAGCTTATTTTGCAAACGTCGATGTTTCCGCAGAATTTCAGACAATTGTCGACGTCTGGTTGGTCAGTTAAGCGTGTGTCAGTCTGGTTTGCCTCGTTACGCGGAGACGTATACCCCTGTAGCGACGAGCTAAGTTCAATGCCATATTTCTTCGATGGAGAGGGACATGTCTTACATCACAGACAATCCATGGCCACTGATAATTCTGTTCTGTGGAATTTCGGCCGCAGCTTTCCTGTCCGGCACGTCCGTCGGCCGCCGCGTGTCTGGACTTGGTCTAGCCTTGGGTATCGGACTTTACTTTCTGGAACAGTATCTGGTTTCGCCGCAGGAAGTTGTTGAGTCTGAATTGCGTACCATGCTTTCGCATTTCAAATCACGCGATGTCGCGGCCATTGCTAGTCAGATTTCGAAGGGCAGTCCGGAACTTTCGGACAGCGCCGCCGAAGGATTGGAGCTTGTGAAACTGAGCGATTCGTTTCAGATTAAAAGTATTCAGGTTACGATCGATGGGGACAATTCTGCGACGGCAATGGTTCGAGCAAACGGTGATCTGACTCTTTTGAAAAATGGAGGCGGAACGTTCTCGGTACCTAACTATTGGAAAACGATTTGGTCGCAGGAATCAGGTCAGTGGCGGCTGGCGAAAGTGACACGACTGAACCCGGTTAACGCGACGGAAATGCCATATTTTTCCGCTCAATAACGTGCACTATGATTTGCCCTCGGCAACGTTTCGTCTGTAACTCAGGCGATCTGATTTGTGAGTCTAGCTGTGGCTTCAGGTCTTTGACGTACCGGCAATGGTCATGTGTAAGCTGGCGGGCGTTGCGTGACGATGGTAGAACGTTGTGTAGTTATCGACGTTCGTCGCTGCCTTCATGCTGGCTGTGTTGAATCGCCGAACTCAATCAGGACTCACATGCTCAATGGAAATTTATTCCACACAGCATCGCCTAAATTGAAGCGGAAAGCGTGCCTTGCCGTAAATCCGCTCGGCACGTTCTCTCGCGACTTTCAAATTTTTCGTTCCTAGTCGTCCAGTCCCCAGACGCCATCCCAGTGAACAAAGCCTTCAATCGCTTCGTATTCAGCCAGCCCCAAAGCATCGTAGTCTCTTGCCGTCTTGGCATTTCTGGCTTCCGCACGTTGCCAGAATTCACGCATGTCGGGGCCGGGAAACAATGCTCTGTCCTTTTGCGATTCGTGTTTGAAAATTGCCTGACGTTTCCGTTCGACTTCTACGGGGCTTAGCGGAACCGCAACTTCAATCTGATGGATTGGCCATTCCTGCCACGCACCACGGTATAGCAGAACCCAACACTCACTAAACCAGTCATCGTTGCGGCAAATGTCACATGCTTCGATAATTGCCTTGAGACACGTTCTGTGCGTTCCGTGAGGGTCAGACAGGTCACCAGCCGCATAAACCTGATGAGGTTTTATGTCTCGCAGAAGGTCGACGATGATCTTGATGTCTTCCTCGCCAATTGGCTTCTTCTTCACTCGACCCGTTTCATAGAACGGCATATCAAGGAAGTGCAGCTTTTCGTTGGGAACACCACAACAGCGAGCGCCTGCACGAGCTTCACCGCGTCGAATAATTCCCTTTAGTTTTTGAACTTCATCGCTGTCGACCTGACCAGGACTTTTGTGCTTGAGGAATTCGTCAATGTGGCCCTCCAGCGATCGCACGGTTTTCGTGGCAATGTCGAAGGTTGTGCAGAATTCCGCAGCGAATTCGGCGAAGCGAATGGCGTCTTCATCAAACACGGCGATGTTGCCTGACGTTTGGTACGCAATGTGAACGTCATGACCTTGATCCGCCAGCCGAATCAAAGTGCCACCCATGGAAATGACATCGTCATCCGGATGCGGCGAAAAGCAGATCACGCGTTTTGGGAAGATGTGATCGAATTTTCCCGGTCGGTCACCTATGCGTTTTGCGTGATCGGGCTTACCGCCAGGCCATCCTGTCAGGGTGGCCTGCAGGTGCCGGAATACCTCAAGATTAATTTCGTAGGCTGATCCATACTCGGCGAGTAGCCCCTGCAGCCCTTCTTCGTTGTAATCTGCGTCCGTTAGTTTCAGGATCGCCTTGTTCATTTTTTCAGCGAGCCATATTACGGCTCGTCGAATCAGCTGAGGTGTCCATTCGACGGACTCAACAAGCCATGGAAACATCGAGCGTGTGAGTCCACTGCTTGCGGCCTGGTCGAGCAAAACTTCAACATTGCGATGTCGTTGTAGATACGTCGCGGGAACAGATGGGCTTTGTTCACCCTCAACGGTGCGAGCAACAATTTGGGCCTTGTTTTCACCGAAGGCCAGAATGAAGATTTTCCATGCATTCAGAATAGTGCCGACACCCATCGTGATTGCACGCCGCGGAACGTTTTCGGCTCCGAAAAAGTCGCTGGCCGCATCTGTCCGAGTGACGGAATCGAGAGTAATCAGCCGCGTGCGTGATGTTTCGTCTGAACCTGGTTCGTTGAAGCCGATGTGGCCAGTTCGTCCGATGCCGAGCAGTTGAATGTCAATGCCACCTGCTTCGGTAATCTGGGTCTCGTATCTTTGACAGAATTCAGCAACCTCTTCAATGGGCATCGTTCCATCAGGGATATGAATGTTCTCCTTTGGAATATCGATGTGATCGAACAGATGCTCGTTCATGAAGCGAACATAGCTCTGCAGTTCGAGGGGTTGCATGGGATAGTATTCGTCAAGGTTGAACGTCAGGACGTTTTTGAACGACAACCCTTCTTCTCGATGCATCCTGATCAGTTCGGCATAAATGCCAATTGGTGTTGAGCCTGTTGCAAGACCCAGGACGCAAGTCTTTTGTTTCTCAGCGCGAGTTCTAATTAACTCCGCTATTTGCGCGGCGACGTGCTTCGATGCGGCGGTTGCGTTCGTGAACACTTCACAGTGCAGGTGCTCAAGTTTGCTGAGATCTTGTATTGCAGTCATTGCTCGGGATTCGTTCGGTTGAGAATCGAAAGATATGTGAAGATGGCGATTCTAGTAAATCCTCCGCACTATTCGATCTTGCGAGACATCATTCGGAAAGATTGGTGTTTTCTCTGTCCATGTGTTCGTGTCAGCCAGTTTTCGAAGGGCTGAATGGAGCGACACGACACGCGGTTCATTCTGGTAGTTCCAGGTTTGAGAACATCAACAGCTTGAGAAACGATAGAATCAACTTGCCGCAGCAGCGTTCAGTGGCTACGGTAGCCGGAAAGTTAGAAATGGTGCTGCGGCAGTTTCCTGCCTCCTTCGTGCTTGCAAGTTAAAGAGAGTTCAATGTCGTCTGGGAAAGCTGTCTTCGAATATGAACGTTTCGGCAACGTCCTGATTGTTTCTCCTACGGGTAGCCTCATGGGGTTCAGAGACAATGATGTCAGAAACGCCTACAACGAAACCTACCGATTACTGGACGATTCGGAAGTGTCTCATCTGCTTGTGGACTTTAGTAAACGGAGCTACTTCGCATCGACTTTTGTCGGC
>JBDNFN010000113.1:0-3098 GCA_041689795.1 Fuerstiella sp.
GAGGTAACGAACCGTGGGAAGGAAGCCTGCGAATGCGCCGTGAAGCTGACAGTTAAATGTCGTCGTCAGCCGCATTCTCGTCAAAGTTGCGAGGTTACGGACAGTAACTTGATACAAGGCCGGTCCGAACAGGCGAGTGAGCCAAACATCACGAAACCCGCCCCGAAAGCATAACACCGTGTTCATCCGCATAGGTAAATCGAGAGGTGCGAGCCGCACGGGCGAATCCTTGCGCAGCGAAAGCCATACGTCTTATCCTGGCAGATCCGTTCTGCGTATCTGCCGCACGGGCTTGCCCGTCGTCAGAGCGATTCGTGGTCAACACGAACCGTGCGGAACGGAAGTCAGCCGAGGTCATTGTACTGCGTCGTCGCATTCCAGCGGCGACAGGAAGGACCGAACCATGAAGAACAGGGAGGAGCGACCGACGAATTTGGATCGAGGCTCCACGCAGCAAACGTTCGACTTCAGGAACGAAGATGAAGGTGAGCTGCTCGTGGATTTCCTCCGTCTGGAGGTGACCGATCCGGCATTCGCCGATACGCGGTCCCTGAGCGTCTCACCAGGCGGAATAAAGGTGTCAGGAACCTTTGTTTTGCAAAGTGGACACCTTTTCCTATTTGCATCAATGCCCGACGAACGCTGACCATCAGCCGGTTGTGGCATTTGATGATCCATGTGATCGCGGGCCGACCACAACTCGGCTGCATGGTGATATTATGCGGCGCAAGTGCTTGCAGTGTAAAATATTAGGACGCAGTGTACCGGCACAGCGGCACGGCAGATTACGCAGACTCTACCGGAAAAGGGGAAGTTGCTTGCAAAAATGCTGTCTGCGAATGTAAGTCTAACTGCTTGACGCGTGTCAACGCATGATGGAATGAGGGAACAGTGGCAGATAGACCCAGACATCCGGACAAGGACATCGAAAAGGTGTTGCGTCCAGCGGAGTCACTTGGGTGGCGTGTGGAAAAAACAGCGGGCCGCGGACATGCGTGAGGCAGACTCTACTGCCCCACGCAATCACGTGATGGCTGCAAAATGTCAATCTGGTCAACGCCACGAAACGCCGGAAATCATGCGAGGAAGATTCTCTCTAAGGTTGATGCGTGCTCCCACAGTGATTCGACATGCGAACACGAAGAGGGGAGTCAGTTCTTAGAGGAGATGCAGGAAGAAGCATCGAAAGAAATTAAGTCCAAGAAGAACCAACGTGGCGCGAGCGAGGATAAGCGGGAGAACAATGGCTGAATCAAAATTTGATTTCACGTTGCTCGTTGACGGACCGGACGACATTACTGAGGAGCTTGAAGATAAGCTATTTGAGGCAAGATGCGACGATGCAACAATCAGTGTTTCGAGTGGTCGCCTGTCGTTAACGTTTGCGAGAGTTGCAGGTAGCCTGAAGGAAGCCATCGTAAGTGCCATCAAAGATGTTCGGCAGGCGAACATTGGAGTCGTAAATCGCGTTGATGATTGCAGCTTGATCACCCAATCTGAGATTGCGCGACGGATTGGACGAAGCCGGCAGATGGTGCACCAATACATCAATGGCCAGCGTGGACCAGGCGGATTTCCAAGGCCAGCATGTAGTATCGTGAAAACCATGCCGCTCTGGTACTGGTGCGAAGTTGCGTATTGGCTTGAAAAGAACAGCTTGATCGACGAACAAGAGTTACGACGAGCGCAAGAACTGGCTGTGATCAATAGCATCCTGGATTTGGAGATGCAGCGGGCGATCGACCCGGGCCTCACGGCCAGTTTAATGGACGAACTGTGCCTGTGCGTTTCCGTAGGCGAATACGCTCAGTAGCGTACAGTCAGTGGATTGCTGCATAACCGGGCAGCGACGGGTGATGCGGGATTCGCTGCTCCGGTTCATGCGATTGGGACGCCGCGCTAGTTGGTTGCCAATTCACGTAGTCGCTGTGAGACCTGATCGGAGGACGGAACTCCGCCCGGATAAAGTCGTCAGCTCGGCGGCGGGAAGGGCGGTTTGGGAATGGGCAAACCGAACAGGTCGCGATCATCGTACAGGATCGTCGGAGTTGCATACCCAACGCGAGCATCGGTTGCCGGAAGCGTTCCTTGATTCACGATGTCGTAATCTAAAGGTTGGCCAAACGACTTTGCCACTGTTTTTAGATTGGCGAGAAGCACGGGAGTGTTTGAACAACCGTCGCGGGTGAGAAAGACAACATGAACTGAGTCTGTGGACACTGTATCTGTCGCCGATGGAGAGTGGCTATCGACCGAATATTGTGACGAGCAACCCGCCAGCAAAGGCAACGCGATGGCGATCATTCGGGGTATGCGAATCATTCGTTGCGATCTCCAACACTGAGTTGATTGCCATCCGGATTTGTATGCGTGAAATTTACGGAATAACAATATAGTTACTGGGTAACTTACCGGGATAAAACTCTTACTGCGAGTTTTACTTCGGTGAGGCCTCTTTTTTGTTCCGGATTGAGCTGCACTGCAAGGCAGTCCGGTTATTCCCCTGCATAGTTTAAACAACATGGGTTAAGTGGTGAAAGCAGAAATGTATGGGTGTTATAGATTAGTCTGGCGAAGGTTAGACAACATTTGGTCGATGCACACTATGGTGCCAAGGATCCCAAGTGGTTTCCTAAATGGCTGGCCGGATACGCCATAGGTAAATAGATGACTCACGGCATGCTGGCAGTCACCAGTTACCTGGTCATTCAGTTTTCGCGATCTCTATTGCATTCCGGAACGCCCGCATGGCAGCATTTACGCCGATGGATGTGAAGGAGCGGTCGGGAGTTACGGGGCCATGCATTCACAAAGCGGGAGCTCAGTGCAGCAACAAGGGCTTTCTGCCGATGTCCACGGCTGAATATTTACAGGACAGGACAGGACAGGACAGGACAGGACAGGACAGGACAGGCGTTCTCACAAGCGTGGGGCGATGCCGAAGGAGTTTGCTCAGTTGTTTGAGCGGCTTGGCATATCTGCCGAGATCTGGTGCAAGCTGGTGAAGGATTTTGGACGGCCGTTCAGCGTGGTGGCGGGCCAACCACACAGGATCGACCAGCACCGTTCAAAGATCGCCGAGAATGCTCACCACTTCC
>JBDNFN010000114.1:0-15061 GCA_041689795.1 Fuerstiella sp.
CAACTCCTGACGAATGGGCGAGTCGCGATCTTCCCAGCCCCACAACAAGCTTCGCGTTTGGTGCCCTCGAAGTGAGCAGTCGTTTCGGCAGGAAGTGGAAAGCCAACGCTCGTCGTCTGGGAATTCTGGACACATCGAACATCACGGTGCTGGCGGATGGGGCGAAATGGATTTGGGAAGAACAGCTGAACAACCTTCGCGGAGCGTCGGGAGTGCTGGACATTTTTCACGCCGTCGAACACATCGCGGAAACATCGCGGAAACATCGCGGGCTGTCTTGGGGGCCGACACGGACGCGGCTTCAACCTGGCTGGACAAAGGTCGCATAATCCTGATTCGCGACGGTTGGCCGGGGATTTCTGCATTCCTTGATGAGACTCACAAGCCGTTGCGTTCGAAAGCGAAGCGGAAATCGTTGACGAGCCTGAAGTCTTATCTGGCTTCTCACATGCACCCTCTGAATTACGCGGACCGACTTGCGGCTGGTAAGTCGATCGGCAGCGGGCAGGTTGAGGGAGCGTGCAAAAACATGATCGGCCGCCGACTCAAGCAAACCGGAGCAAGATGGGCAGTCCCGCGCGTCAATCGAATGGTGGGACTTTGTGCCAATCTCTACAGCAAACAATGGAATCTCTACTGGAATTCCATTCTTAAATCATAAACAGAAATCCATGAGCGCACCCTTTCAGAGTTCCGCGAGCCATGGTGGTCGACAAACCAGGGATCCGGTTCATACGAAGAACGCATGCCGTCGAATGGCCAAAACACATTGTGGTTGTTCGAAAAGCCGCAGACATTCCAGCACGCTGCGCTAACGTGTGAAGTTACTGAGATTTTGGGACCCACTGGCTGTGACGGCGTAGTTGAAAGCTATGACGTTCAAAAAAATTGAATTGTCCGAACAGCCACAAGCCCGTTTAAGAATGAATACTCGCGAGCAGTCGGATTTCGCTGGGTGGCTGAAACTTTTTTCTAATTCATGGCCACGAAGAGCGAGTTTGCCCAGCGATAGATGTGTCCCGCTATACAACACCCTGTACGCGTTTGTGTAATTTGTGCTAAGTGGACAGCATCTGTGCCGTTTGATTGTTTCGCGCATTTGCTGAGCAGCAACTTTCATTGGTAGCGGAATAAAAAAAATGCGTCGCCGGCGTGTGGACCACGCGGGTGACGCATCTGATTTCTTAGGCCGCTTGGGAACGGCCAAATTTTCCCGAAGGAGTCAGAACACGCGATTTAGGGGCGTCAGACGTCGGCCAGCACGTCGGCGGCTCCATGAATATATGTCTCGCCCTTGTAACGCTGAGCAAAGAACACAAAGCCAACCGTCGCGACCAGCATGGCGATGGAAAACGCATAATAGTAGGCGGGGCCATCAAGGAATGTTTTCCCGTCGATGTCTCGTGTATTGTCCATAACAAAGTTCAATCCGGAGACGTATAGGTTGCCCAGGGAAACTCCCAGCAGGTACACGCCCATAACAAAGCTTTTCATTCTTGGTGGGCTTTGAGTGTACGCGAATTCCAAACAGACAATGGACACTAGAATTTCTGCAGATGTGAGTACCAGGTAAGCCAGAAACTGCCATCCGATGTTTGGCATGCTGTCTGTGAAGGGACGGATTTCATCCTGCTCCCAACCGAATGCTCGAGCGGCACGAACTGAATCTCGCAGCGTTCCCGGCGCTGTCAACGTTGTCTTTGTCGTCGCCCAAAGAGCGGAGACGTCTGCATTTTCGTTGGCTAGTTTTTGTTCGTCGGTGGTCTTGACGCCGCCGATTTCTGCAATCTGCTGAATGCCCTGAATTGAAGCCGGTGGGGTTGTGTCGTCCATCATTGACTGCCAAAGTTTTTGTGTCGGCTCAGCCTGCCGATCTTCGATGGCCTGTTCAATCAGTCCGGAAATACCAAAGGCTGACGCCGTTAAGATGAACCCAATGCCGATCTTTCGTAGCGGAGTTGTCTTAAACAGCAGCCCCATCGCTGGGTATAAAATGTACGTGAAAATTGGAATCAGCGTCAGAATCAGTGCGGGGTTGACTACCTGTACCTGGCTTTCCAGCCATTCCATTCCCGCAAAGTTTCGGTTCATGCTTTCAGCCTGTAGAACCCACGCAGAGCCTGTCTGATCGAAGATCGCCCAGAACAGCGGCACGAACACAAGGAATAGCGGTGTTAGATTCTTCAGAGCGCGAAGCCCGTCAACACTAAGAGTTTCTTCCTTAAACTTTGCCCAGCCACTGGGCGGAACGTGGATGAAGTTGTTGCGACCAAGCCAGAACAGAAATGTGGCAATGGCCATCAGAATGCCCGGCAGACCGAAGGCCGCCCACGGGCCGAACTTCACCAGCAGCAGCGGCGTCAGGAATGTACTGACTGCGGCCCCAAGGTTAATGGAAAAATAGAACCAGTTGAAAACCTGAGTCAGCAAATGTTTATTTCCGGGTCCGAACTGGTCGCCAACATGAGCCGAAACGCAGGGCTTGATTCCGCCAGCGCCGATGGCAATCAGTACGAGGCCCAGATACATAAACGGCCGCATGTTCCACGTACCCAGCAAGGGCCCGATGTCCATCAGGGCCAATGCAGCATGGCCAAAGCAATACATCAGGCTGATCAAAAGAATCGTGCGGTACTTGCCCCACAGTACGTCCGAAATGATCGCCCCGATCATTGGGAAAAAATAGGCCCCGGCCGTAAACAGGTGATAGATCGCCTTGGCTTCTTCATCCGCCATGAAGTCTGGCTTGCCTGCCGCATCCAGCAGGTGCTTCGTCATGAAGACTGTTAGAATTGCCTTCATCCCATAAAAGCTAAATCGCTCGGCCAGTTCGTTACCAATGATATATGGAACACCCGGCGGCATGCCTTTAGTGTTTTCAGGCGTCGTGCGATACTGTGAATCAGACATGGGAATATTCTCTGTTTAGCAAGTCAAAACAAGATCAACACAAATTGCGTTATCGTCGATCACATCAAAGGCCACGCGTCTCCTAATGATTCTTTCTGAATGGCGGTCAGTTGATCCACGCCGATCTTTGCTAAAGCCAGTTGGTGCTGTAATGCGGCAAGGTCAAACGGATCACCTTCTGCTGTCCCCTGGACTTCGATGAATTTTCCGCTGCCCGTCATGATGATATTCATAACAACTTCTGCAGTGCTGTCTTCCGGATAATCAAGGTCAAGCACTGCACTTCCGTTGACGATTCCCACACTGATGGCGGCCACGCTGTCTTTGATTACTGGTCGTACCGAGTCTGTGCGGCTTTGATTGATCTGGTGAACTGCTTCACACAAAGCGATGAAACCACCCGTGACGCTTAATGTTCGTGTCCCGCCGTCGGCCTGCAGCACATCGCAGTCAATCATAATTGTGTGCTCGCCCAACGCTTCAAAATCGACTGCGGCCCTCAGACTGCGGCCGATAAGTCGCTGAATTTCTGTGGTACGCCCATCGACTTTGCTGCGGTCTCGCTGTTTTCGAGGCGACGTGCTTCCTGGCAGCATGTTGTATTCAGCGGTCAACCAGCCCTTGGCAAAATCGCCTTCTTTTCGAGGCATGCGCCACGGTGGTACGCTATTTTCGACGCTTGCTGTGCAGAGAACCATCGTGTTCCCCGCCTGAATCAAAACACTGGCGGCTGAGGTGTTGGTAAAACCTCTCTTTACAGAAATGGGACGCATTTGGTCTACGGCTCTGCCGTCGTGGCGAGTCATGTTGTAGGCTTTCGAGAAGCTTCTGAATGTCTAAAATTGTCCACGCGACCCTGCGTGAACATCTCCACGGATACACATCAAATGTGTGGTGTGTTTTCCTTCATGCAGCCAAGAATAACAACCGAAACATACAGACTTCTCCTCTTCAAATAAATAACTTTGCCTGCTTAAGCACTGTCTTGACGAGCTTCGGCCAAGTAGACAGCTTAACTGGACGCCAGACCCGTTATGCCGCAAATCCTTGTTATTGAGTTTCTGCATGCCTGCCCTGAAGCTTACGCTGCCGCTTCGGCTTCAATGCGAGCCGAAGGGCGGCAAATGTTGACTGCAGTTGTCGCTGACTTTTGCCGGATTTTAGATGTATCAGTAACTGTTGTCCTGTGCGATTCATGCATAGCAAATCTGCCTTTGAACCCGAATGCGACCGTGCTTTCGGTCCCTGATGACGTTGATGAGGAAACGTTCTTTCCACGAATCATGCAACTCTGCACCAGCGAATTCGACTTTGTGCTGCCGATTGCTCCGGAAAGCGACGGCACGCTGTCTCAGCTTGTCAACGCTCTGGAATCGACGGGCGTGAAACGGGTGGCACTGCCTGCAGATTCAGTCGTTCTGTGTTCAGACAAGTGGGCCACAATTCAGTTTCTGAACCGACTGTCTGTACCAACAATCCCAACATGCCTGATCAGCGATCTTCATCAGCTTACTTTGCAGAACGATCAGTTGGTTGTCGTTAAGCCTCGCGATGGAGCCGGGTGCGATGGCATACGTCGTGTGCTATTTCGTGAGCTATTGCAGCGTTGGGATGCAAGATCCGTGCATGATTCGAGATTCATTGAAGAAGCCGTTTCCAGCCGGACGGAAGCTTGGTGGAAACACGTCATTTCTGAGCCAGCAGAATCTGCCTCTGGGTTTATCGTTCAGGAATTTACACAGGCGGATTCTCTATCGATTGGGATTATTGGACGCGGACATAATGAGCCACCGCTGGTGCTTCCGCTTGCCCGACAGCTTGTGTCGTGGAACGAAAGTCGGCCGTCTTATCAGGGAGGCGAGATTCCGGCGACGATTGACAGTCGGATTGCCGGGCTAGCTGTGGAGTTTGCCCAACAAATTGCTGCCGAACTTCATCTAACCGATGGATATATCGGCATCGACTTCCTGCTTGCAGACGATGGTCAGCACCTGCTGGTCACGGAAATCAACCCACGCTTGTGCAGCAGTTACATCGGTTACCGCATGGCAACGCAAGCTAATCTTGCCGAAGTGCTGTTGCATTTAGTTTCAACAGAGTCTGTCGACTGGAAAGACACATCGACTGTCTTCAACGTTGCTGATCCCCACGAACGGAAAACCGGAGTCGCGTGATGTAGATCGATCAAGTGTTGTCACTGGCTATCGCAAGTGCGTTAACGATTGCATCGATCACTGTTGCACGATCATGGTACCAGTCACGTGCGAGCACAACCATTATTTGCCAGCCGAAGGCTTCCAGCAATTGTGGCTTCATGAGCTCTCGTTCAATCAAGTCGGTTTGAGAATACCAGTGCTGGCCATCGATCATGATTCCCAGTCGGTATGCTGCGTCGCCTGGCTTAAAGACAGCAAGATCACAGTGAAACTGAGACTGTCCAATGCGACGATCGACTTCAAATCCAAGCTCTGCCACCGTCTTGGCAATTTCGTCAGCCAGCAATTCAGATTCTTCCATCTGAAAGCGAACCCCATCGTCTCGACCACTGAGGCTTTGCAGCACCGAAAGTACGCCGGTGGTTTGTCCAATGCTGGAACACTCTGAGTATCTCAGATAATTTTTAAGGCAGTTTGCGCCGTCGTTGTAGTCGTTTGTGATGGCAGACGACCGTATGGATGTGACCAGTGCCATGTATTTCTTTGCTCGTGAAAACGCTACGTTTAAACGCTTTTCGCCACCTGTCATGTTGATCGGGCCGAAGTTCATTCTTACTTTGCCTGCAGGATCCGGGCCGTAGCAAACGCTCAGAATGATAATATCACGTTCATCGCCCTGAATGTTCTCCAGGTTCTTAACCAGCAGCCCGATGAACTGCCCGTCATATTCTCGCTCCCACTCGGCTTCCAGTAGTTCCGAAAAGCGAGCGTCGTCGTCAGCAAGTTTTCCGATAGCTTGTTCAATTTCTGTCTGCTGAGCTTCAGAGAATGCCACAATACCCAGACTGTAGCCTTCGCCACGAAACAGTATTTCTCGCACAAGTTCAGCGATGTAGTCTGCTTCAGTCGTGTTGCGTCGTTTGTCGTAAATACCATTGGTTAAAAAGTGAAAGCTGACAGGGCGTTCCAGTAATTGGGCGGCAAACGGCTTGCCATCGGCGGCACTGCTCACGCACAGTTCTGCCATCTGGTTCTGAGCAAGTCGCTCTTCGGGCACGGTTAGCAGTCGGCCACCGTAGAATGCGTGATTCGAAAAACTTATCAGCGATTCAGACCGACTTCGATAGTGCCACCCCAGCATTCGCGACGGCAGGTTCCGAGAAGAGTGATTCAGAAAACTGTTGCTATTGAGGTCATAATGCACAGTCTCTCCACCTTCTTCAAACGTCAGTTCATCTTCGTCGTCTCGACGTGACGCGAAGAAACTGGTGGGCGGCAGTTGCATTTCATCGCCAACAACAATCGTTTGTTCAGCCCGGAACAGGGACGGTATGGCTTCCTCAAGTGTTATCTGGCTGGCTTCGTCGAAAATCACCACGTCGAAGTTGTGGGCGGTCAGTGGCAGAGTGTCAGAGACGCTTAGCGGGCTCATCAACCACACTGGCTTCAAGTCGCGAATGACGACTCCGGAATCACCGTCTGCGAGTTCACGAATAGAACGGTAACGCATGGACTTGCCGAATTCACGCTCCAGTTCTCGGCGACCTCGTGTGTAGACCCTCTTGAATTCTTTTTCTTCCGCTGAAAGCTGAGTCGCCGACTTCGCTCCCAAATCGGCGTGGTCGTTAAACTGTTGACGAACAGTTTCTCTAATACAGGCGGCATTCGCCTGTTGCAGTTGTTGGTTTGAAGCGGAAAGTTCTGCCAGCTTTTGCGTTCGCAACTGGCTGTTGTATTCGGCGAATTCACAATTCTCACGATAGATTGACTGCAGGGTCTTTTCAGCCGACCCCGCTTCTAACTGCGTCAGCGTTAATGGCAATGAACGTATCGACTGACGCATGCGTTCCGGCAGCAACTTTAGCGAACCGAGGCAATGCAGGAAGTCCGGCAGTTGTGAGATCGCCGACTGCATCCGTCGTAAAACATCAAGCAGCGATGTGAGCGATCGATGTTCGTAGTCGTCGATGAAGCGATCCAGCCAAAGTACAACCTGCGTCAGTGGTTCCTGCAGCGCTGCTAGTTTCCGAGCAATGCGACTGCCGTGTTTGTCGTTGAGCAAATAATTAGTGAGAGTTTTGATCGGCCCCGGATAATGTCCCAGACTTTGCCGCAGTTGCAGCAGATCGCGATGGAAGCGATCCATATCCCACTGAATCAGGAACTCGTCGCTGATTGCCTGAGCGGCATCGTAGCGTTCGGCAAGTTGTTCGTGTTCGCGGTCCAGATGTTTGAGCACCGACTGATAGGTCGGCTTCACGGCGTGCTTGGAAAAGTCATAGGCGTTGTTTAGTACGCGCCGCAAACGCCACCAGGAAGGTTTCAGAAACGCGGTGAAGTTGCCGTCCAGTTTTGTGGCCAGTTCCAGCGCTGCTCGAGTGTCTTCAGACGACAGTTTGTGCCGCCAGTTAACCGTCCCTTTCTGAGCATTAGTAACTGCCCGGTCTGCCTTTTTTAGATGTCGCATCCGTCGACCGTAGCTGACAGACAGCTTTGAATCGGGATCAAGCAGTTCCAGAAGATCATGGTCGGACAGAAAACGACTTTGCTGAACATATTCGACGGCGGCCTGCAATTGTTTCAGACTGCTGGTAACTTCAGACGGAAGCTGAAGACAATCAACGACATCAAGCAACTGAGGCAGCCTGCCAGTGGTTAGAGTTTTTTCTGTTCCAGTGTCTCCGCAATCGATTTTCGATTCACCGTGTTCAGCTCCGACGCAGTCGTTCAGGCATTCCGTCACAAGTTCGATGGGCTGATCGGCATCCAGCAGTTTTTCGCTTAGCAGGCACAGCGCGTGATTGGCCAATATTCCGTCCGGCTGCACCTGTTTCAGGCGGATTTCAAATTCACGCACAGCGTTGACGTCCGCATTCCAGTCTGAGTAATTGCAGACACGCTCCCAATCGCGTTGCAGCAGGTCTGGGACGTGTGCCCGCAGAACCAGCAGTCGATCCAGTAGCTGCCTGACGCCGATTCCGGCTTTCGCTGGAACACTTGTCATAACGCTGTTGAACAACTCAAGTGGCGCCAGCGACAATTCCAGACGTTGCACAAGCTGATCCCGGCTAACGCGTATCCGGTTACGTTGCGCAGATGCTTCTGCAAGAAACGTTTCGTACGTCTGCTTCAGGTCCATCACAAACTGCTTCTTGTCCGACTGAGAATCGTGGATCAGGCAACAGAGTTCCTGCAGTCCTTCCTGTTTCAATCGGTGATAGACAACATCAATCGCCGCGCGCTTTTCGCAGACGAATAAGACTCGCTTTCCGTGCATTACAAAATCTGCAATGAGATTTGTAATTGTCTGTGACTTGCCAGTGCCGGGTGGCCCCTGAATAATGTAACTCTGTCCGCTGCGTGCTCGCGTAATGGCTTCCCGCTGTGTGGGATCACATGGCACTACGTGAAAACGATCCGCCAGCGGTTCTACCGAACTGACCTCCGGAATGCGGTTGGCCGGATTAATCGAAAAGGTGGCTTCAAATGCTGCATTCTCTGTGTTTTCATTCACAAGTCGTGTGTAGTCTCGAACCAGCGACATGCGACGATATTTTAAATTCGCCAGCGTGACGCTGCACAAATCGAACTCCCAGTTAAATGGGTTTTCGTCCGCTTCATTCTCCAGTCGGTAGAACTGTTTTTCTGTTTCAACGGTGTTTGTCGTAGTTCCGTATGGTTCTGTCTCGTTAGGTTCGCCCTGTTGGGATTCGGTGGAATTCAATGCCTTGCGATGGTCATTCGTGTCCGGAATCAGGTAACTGTGTTTGGGAGGAACCGAGGCGACAACACCTTCGAGATGTGTCATTGCCGGATTCACGAACGTTTCGAAAATCCGTGCTCCCAGCGGATGGTAATTGATTGAATCGTAGCTGTAATCCAGTTCCATGAAGTGCCGAATTCCACGGCCTGACAAACGCACGCGTCGGCGAAACTGATCCAGTCGTCTTCTGGCTTTTTCGTGAATCAGCTTTATTCGCGGTCGATCGATGCGGGCTAATTCGACCGATGCATCGCTGGCCTGAATCATGCTTTTCATCTGCTCGTAAAACGCTTCCACTTCGCCACTTGCGAGACTCACGTTTTCAGGCAGGTCGATGTTGTAGAGCTGTTTGAACAGATGACGGACCACCGGGTTGACTTCCGCGACGGGTTCGACTGCTGTTAGAAAGTACCGATCATGGATGCCTTTCTTCACGTCCATTTGCACGGGAATCAGCAGCAAGGGAGACTCGTAGCGTTCCGGTGGACTGGCCTTCAGGTCGGCCCATCTTAAAAAACAGATGATCAACTTTAATTCGGCAAACCCATATTCGTTTTCGTCGCGTTTGGCTTCTGTTCTAAGTCGATCGAGTGTTCCCGGCAGATACACGGCTTCTCGAAAGTTCAAAGTGCTGTTCAGTTGAACGTTTTTTTGTCGGGAAATGTTTTCGCGGAAAGCTCCGTTCCATGTCAGCACCTGGTTCTCGCGAATGTTGGCGACATCGAACGAAACCGGAATCGATGCCTGCGTCAGGTTGATTGTTTGCAGGTTGGTTCGGAAATGCAGCAGACGGTTTCGACGGCTGATTTCGAAAAGTCGTTCCTGGAGTTTGCTGAGAATTACTTTTCGCTTTCCCGAACGATCCTGCTGCTGTAAATCATGCGTGCTGGCAAGATCCGTTTCGAAATCGACTTCCTGATCGCGATAGTTGTCCAGGGTTGCCAGCAACGCATGCAGGTCCTGCGGGCGTTTGTTCCGGTCGAGGTCGGTCATCACCGCAATCACTCGCGCGAGCACTGGGTGCAGCCGCGGATTGATTCGAAACAGATTTGTGCGATTGGCTACGAAACGTTGATGGCACTTTGGATCGGCCAGGTCCAGACCACAGGCCAGGCTTGCCAGAATCAGTCCCAGAGAAAACACGTCTGTCGTCGGATCGTGGTGCCCGACCAGATGTTCCCAACTGCGGTATCCCGTCACAAATACGGGCCGCGTGATTGTGTCACCGGTCGTCGAGATTCGTAGATCTCTGTTGTCCTGAACGCCCGCGTTTACGTCAATCACCAAACGGCTTTCGCCGATCACTTCAATCGCTGTGTAATTCGACTGCAAAAGCTTTCGTACCGCAGCCATGTTGCGTCGCTGCGGACATTGGGAAGATTCCGGATACGAAACCCGAACGCCTTCGACCTGCAACTGTTCGATTCCTTCCAGCGGCGCGACTTCGCCGTATTCGTGAGCAAACATCACCTGCTTCAATAACGGCAGAAACGAAACCAAAACGTCTTCTGTCGAAAATCCTTCGCGCTGAATCTGTTGATGAAGGAATTCCTGAAAAGTGCTCATGCGGTGAATTCCTTTTCTGCCGCAGCCAGAATTTTTGTCGCATCCCGAGCCACCTTTTCCAGTGCTCGTTTGCCCAGCTTCAGTTCGCTGTAACAGATCTGCTGAAACTCAGCGAACAATCCAAGCTGCTCGGACAGCAAAAATGCGGCGGCGAGCGGACCTTCTTCGAGTTCCGAATCGTACGTGACGAAATCGAGCAGCACGTAACAGAAGTAACTACGAATCTCGGCATCGCATTTGGAAATCGTTGCGCTAAGTTCGTCAATCGAACGGCAGTTGGGACGTGGCAAATTGTTTGCAAACCGCCTGGCGTGGTCCAGCATCAGGTCTGAACGGAGCCACTTTGGATTCAGGAAAGTTTGTATTACGTCGGCCGTTAGTTCGCATAGTTCTCGCTGCTGCAGCAGGTCCAGATGTTTGAGCGTTAACGGTCCTTCAACGAAAACCTTAACGGCTTCGTCAATTCCTTCCGGACACTGACTCCACAGTTCCAGTGCTCTGGCCCGAATGAACATTTCGGGATGAGTGACCCCATCGCTTTCGACGGGGCCAGCCGCCAGCACTTCCTGGGCCTGCTGCATGTAAGCTTCCGGGCTGATAGTTCTGAGACCCGTTTCCATTTTCACCAAAGCACCAACACAGGCTGCCATGTCGCCCGTGACCGTTGCTGCCCGGCGATCACAATACAGTTCGGTGTACAGTCGATATGATCGCAATGTGCGATCGTGTGGTGCGCCAGCAGACTGATCAATAATCATTGCGGTCAGTATCTGTTCGACGGTTTCGTAGACGCCGTCCCCGAGCACGTGTAGTTCGTAATGAGCGAGTTCGTGCGCAATCAGCGCGGACAGTTCGGTGGTATCCAGAATGTCCTGAACGGGACCGTGCAGCACAATATGAGCTTCGCCGGGCAGACTGAATAACGATGCATTTAGTGCTTGAGCATGCTGGGCCTGATACAGCGTTATCGTTGCCATCAGTTCCATTTTTGCGGCGACGGAATCAGTCAGGCTGTACAACGTTGCGGCCGTTTCACGATCCAGTCTATAGGCCGTCTTTAATAATTCAATTCGAGCAACATCGCTGACATCGGGACTGCCCGAATCTTTCGTAAACCAGTTCCACACGTCTGGATAGTGCAACTGCAGGCAAGTCAGCACAGCGCGGTGATAGGCAGTTGCCTGCATGCTTTGACGCATTTCGGGCGTGCGGCTCTGCGGCGGGCCTGGTTCAGGTTGGCTGGATTCTGCGTCGTTCATTCTGCCCGCATGATACCGACCTCTGCAAATTGCAGAAGTGACGGTAGGCAAAGTGTTGAGACAACTGCAACGATCATCAACATCGAAAAGTCTTAATTATTGTCCAGATATCAAACTGCCTGAATTTCCTGTTTGCTGCGGGTACGCGTCAGGTGACTTAAGCCGAACAGCGGCAACCAGCCTGCTTCGCCTGTTTACGGCAATTCGCTGAGTCGTTCGAAATGATCAAACAGTCGCCATTCCGCATCAAGGTCAACGTTCGAATCTTCGAACGCACCAGAGATCAATGATGCATCGGCGGACGGCTGAAATACTGCTTCACAATTATCTGCGTCGATCGAAAAATAGACACCGTTATGAGTAGTCAGGATTCCCGCGTCGGTGACGCGAACGACAGCGATTTTGCCAGCAGTCAGTGATTCATTGTTGCGCATGTATTGAATTGTTCCGTCTGGGATTACCGTAATGCTGGTTGCATCGGCAGGAATGGCATCCACGCCGGACAGTCTTAGGTTCTGATCTTTTAGGCGGATTCCGATGTGACCATCATCCAGACGTTCAAACAAGCCATTGCGTGTTAAGACACAGCCCGGTTCCATTCGAAACATCGCCATCGTGTCGCTGGTGATTGCCAGATGCAAAACATTGCCGGACAGCTGAATTCGCCCGGGACTCATATCAAAAGACGCGCCGCCACTGCCTGGCCGGTCGGCCGAATCCTGCAGCCCGTCCGCGACAGTGGTTACCGTGTGTTGGCGACGATATCCAGCCGTTGATGCATGTTTGAGATTGCGAAGAATAGTCTCACGCGTCGTAACCTGCGATTGATTCGGTTCACGGCCAAATGAACGGATCACAATGTGATTGCCATCGACAACACCGGTGGACTCGCCAATGCCAGCTGAATCGTTAGCGCTATCAGAATACAATGCACGGACTGGAAGAATCGAAGACATCAACTTCTTTTGATGCAACAAATCGGTAAGTTCGTCCAATGGCATGTCGGCGTACGTGTCCACCCAGCCGGATTTCATCTGTTCGGGCAACTCGGGAAAGTGATGCTCGATCAATACCCGGACACTGTCGCGGTCTGCCAATTCGCTGATTGCTAATTCAACGGCCGGGGGAATCTCCAGAACGCTATATTGTTCAGGAAAGCCAGCAAACACCAGGACCGCGTCATCGACTTCGCTGGGCATCTGCAAGAATGGCATATCAGTGGGGAATTCAATAGAGTCGGCTGCAGCAAGTGCGGGCGTCTGCGTAGCCGAAACAGGCTCGTAATCATGGACCGCTGGTCGAGCGACAGCGACTACTGTGGTCGATTGTCGAGCTGGCGAAATGAAGTTGGAGGAAAACATTCCGACAATAAAAAACATTCCGGCAAACAGCCCCGTCCTTTGAATTCTGCTCATGTTTGGCCTCCATGCCTGGGCATTCTTCTACTGCCACAGAGTTTATGCGGAAATCGGCAGCTTTATCAAGGCCGCACTCTCTTATCTACAATGGCGGCTCAGTTTTCAAAATGCATTGTTGCTTGCGAGACGCGTTAACCGTGTGAGACACCAATCGGCGGATATTCAGCCGCTGCCGTTTCGACTTTGAGAGACCGTGCCCGACATATGTTCAAAACGAGGGCGATTTACGAAATGCCGTCGCAAAATTCGTGTAGAGTTTCGGCCGGTGAAACCGCGGAACAGAGCCGAAAGTGACTGCTTCTTTTCGCAAACTGCTCTGCGTCTCCGCGCCGTCGATGCTCTGGTGAACACTGCGACAGGTGTTGTGGCTATCAGAATAAGGAAGACCTGTGCCGTTTAAGTTCAGGACAGAGCGAGTTTTACTACTGAACCCGTGGGGCAGAGCGGATTTTGGGTCAAGATCCGGCAACGCTATTCTATGCATGATCCACACGCCAGTGCATTTTGTGGCAGGTCTGCCGAGATTGCGTTACAGATGACATCGCTGGCTGAAAAACACCAACGATGACACTACGCGTTTTGTTGATGACTGAACCCTTAAATCGAGTTGGATAAGTGTTCCGCTGGTTGGATAAAACTTTGCGAATGTACTGCCTGAAGACCCGGATCTTCAGGTCACGCTTGTGCCGCACGTGCAAAACCTGAAAGCTTTGGTTGTTGATGCGATTGCAGCAACAACCCGCTGGTGTTTATTAATAACGAGTGGATTGCCAAGCCACTGTGTAGTCTGGGACGCATCGTTCGCGGTGCCAAGTTGCTGGGATGGACGACGAATATGGCCATCAAATGATCGGCCTTTATTGCCTTCGAGAGGCTGGCGTATCCAACACTGCGTGATGAACTGGCTGGTGTCGGCTTTGACCTGCTTCAAAGAATCACGCCCCTATCATCCACACTGCCAAGCCCAGTGGCTACCTGAACGGACGTTTCAATGGTGTTTGGCCCGCTGAATGGCGGGCTGCCGTGGCCGAAGGAATATCCCGAGTTGCTAAAGAAAGAATGCGAATGGCTGGCACCCATTCGAAACGCTTATCACAAGCTGCCATACCATCAAAGTTCGTATCGCAAACTGGCCGGAGTTGTTGCGGGCACTCGTCACACGGCGACGGAAACTCCTGCCGATTTCGGCGGACAGAAGTTCTATATGCCGGAAAATGGAAGTGATCCGGCTCGATTTAATATTGCTGAGTCGTGGTCTGAGCCCAATGGTCAGTTTCGATTTTTCCGTTGGTCGACTGGTGTCATACAAGTGACTTCTATATCACGCTACAGGCGATGGTTCGGTCGACAGCTTAGCAGAACAGTCATTTTATATCATTGGAGACGCTCCCGAAAGGTAGCGCCTTGAGCAACCGGCACAGCAGGTGGGGCTGGGTGATCGGGTTCACCTTAAAGGCTGGATGCCTCAGGAAGAAGTTGCTGCAGAATTGCAGCGGTCTCAGGCGTTTGTCTTTCCCAGTCTGCTTAAATTCGATAGCAGATTTGTGCTGGATGCAATGACATCCGGTCTGCGGTCGTTAATTCTTAACGATGGTGTCCCGACGGAACTGGTCACAGAAAATACCAGGTTTGCTTTACCATTGCAGCGCGAAAACGGGCTGATACAGCGAATCTGCCATGCTATGGAAGCAATGGCGAACGACCATGAAATGTTCCGTCAAATGGCGGACGCTGCATTGCACAGCACGTACCTGGTCTGCGAAGGTAGTGAAGATGGCGGATATCTACGGGATGCTGATAAGAACTGACAGGACCAAAGAACGTCGCACGCGGCAGATACAGTGAACAGCCACAACATGAAGGCCAGCTTGTGCCAGGTGACAGCGTTTTACGAAACTGCGTAGCAAAATTCGTGCAGAGTGTCGGCTCGTGAAACCACAGGATAAGGCCGAAGGCCCAGCCCTTTGAAGGTGAGTTTTTAGGTGTTTC
>JBDNFN010000115.1:0-6361 GCA_041689795.1 Fuerstiella sp.
GTCACGGTGAAGAAGAGGAAGTTAGCGGTGGATTGGATCTTCGGCTGGTGAGATTCATGGAAAAAGGCGGCGAATCGGGAGAGGCGATTGTTTCCGGCCAACCGAATGAAAGCCTGTTGCTGCAACGCATTCAGGATGGCGAAATGCCACCCGACAAAGGCAAGCAACTTAGCTCGGTAGACACACGGCTGATTCGCGATTGGATCGCAGGCGGTGCACTCACTGTGCGTCCTGAGCCCGAGACGCTGCAGGACACCATGCTGATTACGGAAGAGGAACTCAGCCATTGGTCGTTTCAGCCGATCCGCAAGCCAGCGATTCCAGAAGTGGCAAACTTGTCGAAGCTCGGCAATCCCATTGACGCCTTTCTGTTGTCGAAACTGCAAGCCGGCGGGTTTGGATTCAGCCCGGCAGCAACCGCACAGAAGCGGATTCGTAGAGCTTATCTGGATTTGCTGGGTTTGCCACCTTCGCCGGAAGCTGTCGAAAAATTTGTCGCTGCTTCGAAAGGCGACAAGCCCAAAGCGTGGGCGAAGTTGATTGATGAGCTTCTGCAGTCGTCGCACTATGGTGAGCGATGGGCTCGGCATTGGCTGGACGTGGCCGGATATTCGGACAGCGAAGGCTACACAGACACCGATGCTGAACGCCCCTATGCCTGGCGATATCGTGACTACGTGATTCAGTCATTCAACGAAGACAAGCCGTTTCGTGTTTTCGTCACAGAACAGCTTGCCGGTGACGAGATGATTACGTCTGCTCAAAACAATCTTTCGCCTGCCGATGCAAAACTATTGGCCGCCACGGGCTTTCTTAGAATGGCACCGGACGGAACGGGAGGTGCCGTGCCCGACAAAGGGCTTGCTCGCAATGACACAATTGCCGATACGTTGCGAATTGTGACTTCATCGCTAATGGGCATGACGGTGGGGTGCGCCCAATGTCACGATCACCGCTACGACCCAATATCGCAGGCGGATTACTATCGCATGCGAGCAATCTTTGAACCGGCATTCGACTGTGAGAAATGGAAAACGCCGACTGAGCGTCGCGTTTCGCTTTACACCGACGAGGACCGCAAACTTGCGGCCGCTGTGGAAGCCGACGCAAAGAAGCTGGACGCTGAACACAAAACGAAGCAGCAGGAATACATCGACGCGACGTTCGAAAAGCAACTGGCAAAACTGCCGAAAGACGTTCACGAGCTGGCTCGGGCGGCTCACTCGACGACCGCGAAGGAACGCACGGCTGCTCAAACGGCGATCCTGAAAAAGCAACCTAGCTTGAATGTCACAGCTGGTTCTTTGTATCTGTACGACAAGAAAGCAGCTGACGAACTCACAAAATTGGCTGACGCTGCCAAGAAACTTCGAGCTACCAAGCCGAAGGAAAATTTTGTGCGCGCGTTGTTGGAAACACCGGGACGTCTTCCGGTGACTCGTTTATTCTATCGAGGCGATCACGAACAGCCGAAGCAGGAGCTTTCACCTGCGGGCCTTACTGTCGTTTCATTGACGACCGAGCTTGACCCAATCCCCACAGATTTAACGGACGTGCCAACCAGCGGTCGGCGGCTTGCCTTTGCCAGGCGTCTCACTAATCCGAGTCATCCATTGACGGCTCGAGTTCTTGTGAATCGAGTCTGGCGGCATCACTTTGGGCGAGGTCTGGTCGAATCGCCGAGCGACTTTGGAGTGCTCGGGCAAAAACCCACTCACCCGCTTCTGCTGGACTGGCTTGCCTCTGAATTTGTTACCAGTGGTTGGAGCATGAAACATCTGCACCGATTGATTCTGACTTCGACGGCGTGGCAGCAAGCCACCAGTACAGACGAAGAACTGATCGCCGCTGACCCCGACAACGCACTGTACGGCGGCTTTCGCCTGATTAGGCTTGATGCGGAAGTCATTCGCGACAGCATGTTAGCCGTCGCTGGAAAGCTGAATACAAAAGCGTTCGGACCGCCGGTTCCCGTGATGGCGGACCAGGTTGGGCGGTTCGTTATCGGAAAAGAAAATCTGAATGCCGGACGACCCGGTGCGGTGATCGACCTGAAGGGCGAACAATTTCGTCGCAGTATCTACATCCAGGCCAGACGCAGCCGACCACTGTCGGTGCTGGACACCTTTGATCGCCCGATTATGTCGCCGAACTGCGATATGCGACGACCATCGACCAATTCAACGCAATCCTTGCTGATGATCAACAGTGATCTGCTGACGCAGTATTCCCGACATCTTGCAGACCGTCTTCAGAGTGACTTTCCAGTAAACATCGCAGAGCAGCTTCAGCACGCCTGGAAGCTGGTTTACAGCCGATCTGCGACTGAGTCTGAAGTCAACATAGCAGAACATTTTCTTAAGCAGCAGTCTGCCGAGCTGGCCGAAAAGTCTGATTACAAACCGAACGCAAAGACGCCACCAAAGCGATCCGCGCAGCAGGAAGCTCTGGCGATGCTGTGCCAGATGCTGTTGAGTTCTAACGAATTTCTTTACCTGGATTGACTGAAATGACCGAACAACAATCCACCCTGCAATCAACTCGTCGACACTTTGCAGCATCGTCTGCGATGAGTGTTGGCAGCGTCGCCTTGTCGTGGTTGCTTTATCGCGAACAGGCCTCGGCGGAACTGAAGAAGCCCGACCTGCAGAAAAGGACGTTCGATACGGTTCCCCAAACGCCTTTGGTGCAGTCGCAGGCAACCGCGATGATTTCTTTGTGGATGCAGGGTGGCCCCAGTCATCACGACATGTTCGATCCCAAGCCGGAAATGGCGAAGTACGATGGCCAGCAGTTTCCAGGCGAAATCAAGTACGACAATGCTGCACAGGCTAGTTCCAAGGTGTTTGCGTCGCCGTGGAAATTCCGTCCACGCGGAGAGTGCGGAATGGAATTGTCAGAACTGATTCCGCACACAGCAACGATTGCCGATGACATCTGTCTGATTCGATCGATGAAGACGGGGGTTAACAACCACGGCCAGTCTATCCGAGCGTTGCAGTCGGGCCGAACGGTTGAAGGGCGGCCTTCGCTGGGAAGCTGGTTGACTTACGGTTTAGGCTGCGAAGCGGACAACCTTCCCGCGTTTCTAGCATTGATCGATCCCGGACAGCTTCCGGTCTTGGGTGTCGAAAACTGGTCGAACGGTTGGTTGCCATCCATTTATCAAGGCACTGTTGTTCGTCCGACAGAGCCACGGATTCTTGACCTGACCCCGCCCGCTCACATGAAAGGTGCCGTTCAAAAGCGATCGCTGGAATTTCTGGAACAGCTTAACGCCAATCATATCGCGGCTCATCCGGGCAACACCGAACTGCAAGCCAGAATTGCGAGTTACCAATTGGCCGCCAAAATGCAGACCACTGCGACTGAGGCGCTAGACCTGAATCAGGAGACAAAAGCAACTCAGGAAATGTACGGCATGCACGAGAAGGCGACAGCCGACTATGGAAGTCGCTGTCTGATTGCCAGACGACTGATTGAGCGCGGCGTGAGGTTTGTTCAGGTTTATACGGCCAATCAGCTTTGGGACAGTCACGGCAGCATCCTGAGTCGACTTCCGGCGGCGTGTGAAAAAGTGGATCAGCCATCGGCGGCGCTGGTGAAGGATTTGAAGCAGCGGGGTTTGTTGGATTCGACCGTTGTTCATTGGGGAGGTGAAATGGGCCGTCTGCCTGTCGTTCAGAACGATGCTGGCCGAGCAAAAATCGGTCGAGACCACAACACTCATGGATTCAGCATGTGGGTGGCTGGTGGCGGATTCAAGGCCGGGCATGTTCACGGTCGGACAGACGAATGGGGCCACAAGGCAGTCGAAAACATTGTCAACCATTTCGACTATCATGCAACATTGCTGCATCTGTTTGGGCTCGACCACGAAAAGCTCACGTTCCACCGCAGCAACAAAGACCAGACTCTCACTGACGGCCAACCCGGCGCCGTTGTGAACGCGCTTCTGAGTTAACAGTTTTCGCTGCACGAAGGAATTCACATAAGCCATGTCAATTAGATGAGCGCCGGGAAGTCTGCCTTGTTCTGCGGATTAATTGAAGTGCATGGCACCGGTTTCTATGCACCGGTTTCTATAATTTTGCGCACTGTGCGTGAATAAACTCGGCCAATGCCACTCCGTCGGGGTCAGGTTCTGCGTTTCACATCGAGCGTCGTGATCGGCACAGTCGCTCCTCACCAGCTGTCGTGTTGGTCTCTCGACGTCGTTGCGAGATCTGACCTAAGGACCAGTCCCGAAACAAGATCCGTAAATCGGGGATTTCAGTAAAGGTGGATGATAGCTTCTGCCTGAATGCGGGAGATTGTCCTGGATGGTTTTTCGAAGGCCGTGGAATGCCGGATGGTGCGGTTCTATGGATCCTTGAGCGAGCGGGATCGGCAGCGCTATGCGGCGGTCGAGGCGGCGAAGCTCGGGCATGGCGGGAGTGAGTATGTTTCGGGGCTGCTCGGTTGTGATGCGAAAGCGATTGCTCGTGGAATGACTGAGCTTGAAGCGGTGGAAGAACTTGCGACCGACAGCCAGCGGAAAAAAGGGGCGGACGAAAACCACTGACGGAAGCGAATCCACAGTTGATGAAGAATCTTCTCGCGGTGCTGCGCGATCGCACGGCAGGCGATCCGATGCGTGAGGACGTCAAATGGACCAACTCTTTCGCGTCGTCAGATTTCGCGCAGGCTCAAAGACCTTGGCACGCCAGCTGGAAACAACGTCGTGTCGCGACTGTTGTACGACCACGGATATCGACGTCGCAAGCCTCAGGAACAGCGAACGATGGGACAGCATGCCGATCGAAATGCACTGTTCAAACAAATTGCCGAAGTGAAGCAGGAGTACATCAACGCCGGTAAGCCGATGATCAGCATCGACACCAAAAAGTAGGAATTACTGGGCAGTTTTCATCGTGACGGAGTCACTGATGCAGTCGAGCCAACGATTGTTAATGATCATGATTTCCCGAGCGACTCCAACGGCAAGGTGATCTCGCACGGCATCTACGACGTGGCACAGAACGCAGCCGCGGTTCATCTGAACACCAGCCGCGACACGACCGAGTTTGCGTGCGCGAGCATTGAGCTCTGGTGGAATGAACAGGCCCGGATGAACTATCCGCAAGCCGACGCGTTGCTGGTGCTCTGCGACGGCGGTGGCAGCCACAGTTCGTCGGCGTACAGCTTCAAAAAAGACCTGCAGGCGTTGTCGCCTAGACTTGGCCTGCTGATTCGCATCGCGCGCGACCCACCGTACTGCTCAAAGTACAACCCATCGAGCATCGACTGTTCCCGCACGTCACGCGTGCCTGCACAGGCGTGCCGCTGGAGACCATCGAAACGATCAGGCACTACATGGAAAAGACCGAAACAACCACGGGGTTGAACGTGGTTGTCCGCATCATCGACAAGGTCTTCTCGACCGGCCGCAAGTACGCCGCACAATTGAAAAAGACCATGACGATCGAATTCGACAAACACCTACCAAAATGGAATTCCACCGCCAGTGCCGACACCAACTGAAACCCGGAACTTATTTCGGGACTATCCCTAAGTTCAGGATGCGACCATCGATGCAAGCCGGCGAGATATCGAAACCAGCGAGCCGGCTGAACTGCTGCTGATGCATCTGGCGACCCTCGGGGCTGGCGAATGGAGCAGCATCCACGCCAGTCTTGAATTTATCTTAGCTGCCGACACTTTGTCGACACTTACACCCTGAAAGCGGTTGTTGCCGGAGGGACTCTGATCGATGCGGCGAAAGCATTTAGCAGGAGTCCGCGGTGGATTTGGGAACAGTTAAATAATGTAGGGCCATTCCGGAAAGCCGACTATGAAGCTTTGGACTCGATGCTGAAAAGTCTTCGCCTGAAGGCCGTTAATGAAGTCCGTTCATGAGGGCAGCAATATTCTTGAAACAATTCGCGCAATTGCCTCCGACGCTGATAATCCTAAGTGACTTGAGGCCAGTCGAATGTTGATTGACCTAATGTTTCGCAAGAAATAGCGGTTCGACAACTGCCACGTGGGACGACACTGCGCACAAAAAACCGGAACCTCGTTTCCGAAGTTCCGGTTCAGTCAAAGGCTGGTGCTACTTGCTTATCTCAAGACAATTAGTCCTGATTGGGCATCAAATCCGAAGGTGTAACTCTGGTTCGAGGCGAGCTGTGTCCGAACGGGGCCGCTGAGACTGTCATACTCAATGGTCACCGGCTGACCTAGTCCTTAAAGCAGCGTAGTTGAATTCGATGAATTTGGTGAAAGACGAAAACCTCCGGTGAATTCCGGTGTTTCTTTGATTGAACGATCAAGCAACCTCAGACCACACGGAGGTTTTCAGGTGAAGAGAAGTCTACGA